>JAAZEW010000006.1 GCA_012512055.1 Bacillota bacterium
CATCCCCCAAAGCTCTCCGGAACACCTTAGCATTCTGTTCAATTATGCTGGTAAATGGGATTACATAGATGACGCGTTCTAATCCATAGAGAGAAGCATGCTTCAGCGCAAAAGCCAGTGATGATAAGGTTTTGCCGCCACCCGTAGGAACCGTCAAGCTAAATAACCCGGGGTTAAGTTCTGCCCTATCTACGCAAGCCTTAAGAATATCCCCACGATACCGGTTTACTGGCGTGTCTTCAGCCGAGGCAAGGAGTTTTGCTAGGTGTTGATCAAGACGTTGTCTTAACTCAGGGATAGTTGGATACTCGCTTCCGCGAATATGTGCTTTCTTGCGATCCATTACACGTTCAGTATCAAGAAAGTCAGCATCAACGAGGCAAGAGTAGAGCATTCGAATGAAGAATTGAAGGCTGAAACCCTCCTGGCCTTCTAAAAGAGATACAGGTAGTTTCATAGAGTCTCTCTTGGGAAATGGAAGACCGGCTTCCCTATATACGCTGTAGTCGCGCACCTTACGCCTGAGCCGTGCAGCTAGAGACGGCTCGTCCGCTGTGCTTCCGTAATCAGGTATACCGGCATGATGTCCTGCCACCACGTACGAAAGGACAGTGCCGATAGCTTGTCCATATAGTGTAATTGCTTGCTGAGCTCCTGCAGTGGAGTGATCTACCCTAAGAGGAGCCCCATTCAGACGTTGTTGGAACTCTTCGGAGAATTTCCCCAGGTCATGAAGAAGGCCTGTACTACATCCGTACTCCCTTGCGTCAAACACTGAGGCGAATTCTCTGGCCAGCTCCGCTACGGATATAAGATGTTCTTCCACAAGCTGCCAATCAGCTTTGTCAGTGCCGTTGGTGTGCGCATAATAGACAGTCATCTCACACATCTCTCCCACACCGTATAAGCCTTTCAAGTCTCATGGAAGCTACGAACTGGCACCGTATGGTTGGCATAAAGTAGGCCTATGAATTGTCTTGTGCAATATCCCCTAAATACGCCAGACTACCTTTGTTTTCTTCTCGTTACAGATTTATCCTTCTTTGCCCTCCTTGATCTGCATAAGAATCAAGATTCCTCCAACAAGTAGGGTAATTACGTCTTTTTCTTCTAGACTGATGTTAGAATAGGTCTGTACACACAGTTACTGTACTAAAAAAGTTATGTGCCTGATTACTATTTCGTCGCGGTGGGCGAGTAGGGCAAGCCGGCAGAAAGAGAAGCATGATAGCATCCGACAGTGATTCCGTGCTAATGTGCTGATCAAGAGTGTAAAGTATCAGCAGGTGATCCGGTGCTGTTCATCTAGTTGAATGGTCCTGGCACACGTGGTACAATCATGTTGTGACATACTCGCGCCTATGAAAGGAGTAGCTGTCATGCGTGAAGAAGCACGGTTTTGGGTTGATGACGCCGTATGGGATTTAGAGTGCGCCCAAGACATGCTCGATAATGAGAGGTATAACTACGCAGTATGGCTCTCCAGGCAAGCAGCTGAGAAGCTCCTTAAGGCTTGCTATCTCATTGTTCTTAGATCTCCGGTTCCTAGGGATCACAACCTGTTGGTTCTTGGCAGAGAGTGCTTTGGCCCCGCAATAGCAGAAGTTAACTCACAGCTAACCTTCTTGAATCCGCACTATACAACAACCCGATATGTCGATGCAGCCCTTGGAGCCCCGAAGGACATATATGACCGCGGCTTTGCGGAACAGGCGTTGACAAAAGCACGGGAGGTGTTCCAGTGGATTCGTTCGAAGGTGAGCTTAGACTAGCAGACATCCGAAAATTCCTTCGCAGGGTGGGCGCAGGTCGGGGTATCCTTTTTGGTTCCCGGGCACGTGGTGACTATCTTCTTTCAAGCGATGTAGATCTCATCGTCATCAGCGATAACTTTGCTGATATAAGCTTTCCACGGCGAATGGTGTTCCTCCATGAACACTGGGACCTTCCTTACTATCTCGAAGGGCTGCCATATACTGAAGAAGAATTTGCACGCCTGAAACATACTAGCAGCGTAGTGCGGGATGCGATGAGATATGGTATTGAGGTCTATCCGGAGCAGTGAGTTTCACATGTGCAGTATCATGGTAGACATGGAGAAAAAAGGGGAGCCGTGGCAAAATCGGCTCCCCTATTGGAAGGAAGGTAGGTAGAAAATGTCGGATGCTATTGGCTAGGTTCGCAATGATAAAGACAAAGTTTGTCCCATGCTGCGAGTATGACTTCAGCAGGGTATTATTCCTTAGGAAGGTTACACCGCTGGAGCAATGAATCGATTCCTTCGATAAAACTGTAACCAACCGGAATGAGTTCCTCCACAACCTCATTCGTATTACTCCAGTTTGTCCCTGGCAACCTGTACATTTGATAAATACTGTACCACCTATGATTCATGATCTTGACCCAGCTCTTTAGCCCCTCCTGCACGAACCCTTCATCTGCAATACGCCCCTTGACTGGGGATTTTAGAACTCGAGATATTTCGCCAGACATGCCGAGAAAGATCGTATAGGCATCCGCGCGTCGTTTTGAATACTTCTGGTCCAGGTCTACCACAAACGCGAAACGAAAACCATCGGGAACCCTATTGGAGAAATAGAAGTTGAAGTAGTCATTTCCTCTCCACCGTATGAGCAAGCGATCTTTCAAGCTGCCCCTATGATCGAAATGGATGGTGGGGAGCTCATCCTGCAAGTGCTCATACATTGTGTGAAGAACGGTCAACCTGGCGTCTTTCATATCAGGTGGGATGCTGGTTCTGCGCCCATGACCTTTGTTCATCTTCAGTTCATTCTCCCATTCTGGTTTAATCCTAAGGAGGGATTTACGGTCTATCTTCTTGAATTCAAATCCCCGCCTTTGTAGCAAGTCGGGAATCCCCGGCTTCGCCTCAAGTGCTGCCAGAATAAATCGGCTCGCCTCATGGCTTTTTCTCACTGCTTCGTATTGCTCCACTTGAATGACAGCCCTCTTGCCTGCAGTCCACTTCACTTCTACGTATGCTTTCTCCCCACTAGGATCTTGACATAGAATGTCACATCGCAGGCCTTCTCCGATTGGAGCCTCATACTCAAGAAACCGCAACCCTGGTTCTATCAACTCAGGATGATCACCCAAGACTTGATGCAACTCACTCTCATGCATGTTTTTACCCTCCCGAAATGGAATTGGTTTACGTCTTAAGATCCCTTGTTGACATCATGCCATTGTTGAAACTCTTTTTAGAAGGCTTCCACACAACATAGTCACTGGCTACGCTTGTCACATCAGCCATTCTTATCAGTGGTGTTGCTATCAGTGTCGGGAAACTTAGAGGCAAACGGCCCGTGAATCAACCATTTCCTTGCCTCCTTCAGTCTTGCCTCATCACCATACTCAAATATATATGATATGAGAGTCCTCCTTAAGAGACGTAGGTCATTCGCATCAGGCTCCTTTCGAAAGGTATCTCTATAGATCTCGCTTATCAATGCCACGGGCGCCCTGAACCAGTCTTCGTCAAAGGCCAGGTGTAGAAGGCGGGTTCTCATCATCGGAGGCATCTCGAATGCGCCATCGTAAAACATCACACTACCTTGTTTTCGAAGTTCCTGCAGGTTTGGAGTTATCAGCCCGATGTCTTCAAGGACATGATCAAGTTCCACAACAGACCAGAGCTCAAAGTAGACATCCATATCGTCTGCAATACCATATTCCTGCTTCAGGGATGAGGCAGGGGTGGAAGCGTAGCTAACCAACTCCTTGTCGGAAAGTATTCTGTACCCAATCAGCGGACTACTTTCAGGGAAGCCTGCCCAAATTAGAACAATCCCCATAGGGACATAATCTGCTGCTTTTTCCTCGTGAGTCTCGTTGTAGATGAATCTTGCTATTGCATCGGCAGGGACATACCAATTCCGACCTAGCTTTCTGGCAAAGAGCTTGCCCTCTCGTATGTACTGGCGGACAGTCACGGGACTCAGACACAGCGCCTTGGCCACATCTTTCACTACATAGTGATCTTGGTATTCCGTTTGTGGCCCACCAATTTCCCCCCAAGCTTCTAGCCCCTCTTGAATATCAGACTTCAGAGAATTGAACCATTCCAGATGCTTCATGGTTCGGATGGCACCTCCCTAAGCGATCATCGTATCATCGCACCATCGATGTCATCGTATCATCGATTTATGGTTATGTCAACAAGATTTCTACATGAATGGAATAGTTTTCCGACAGAGATCTCTTGTCCAGCTAAATGGCGTTGGACATATTGGATTTGATAGAAAACACAACCCTAGACTTAGGAGCTATACCCAGTGCCTTGGAACCATCCCACACCTTCTATGGTCCTCCGGTACATAAGAATAGGGATTCCTCCAACAAGTTGGGCGATTGGATCTTTTTCTTCGAAACTGGTGTCAGAATAGGTCTGTAGGTATAGGAGGTGTACGAAAGAGGTCATATGCCTGGTTACTATTTCGCCGAGGTAGGCCGGTAGGGCAAGCCGGCAGAAAGAGAACTCGTCTCCAGACCACCGGAATACCTCTCATACAAAAGAAGACAGCCGGATTTCTCCGAGTGTCCCTTATTAGCTTCCTTCAAAGGAGGCCAACCTTTGGAAGCTAATCTTGAATGCTTAATTGTGATCTTCTCCTGCCTACTCGGTTAACGGCCATATGGGATCAATATCGCCTTCCCAATCTTTAGCATAGTAATTCTGTTTAACCCCCCAGACGATATTTCAAATCCGTCAATACCCTGAAAAGTGGTGCTTTTGTTGGATTGGTTATGCCATGTAAGGGGCTATCGCGCTCAAAAATCAAAGCAGCGAAATCCATATACTTCATGTCGTTTAGGTAACGCAGGTAAGCACGTCTCAGGAAATCAACATGAGACTGAGGCCACTCAGTCAAATCATACTCAAGCCCTGTTCTTGTCTTATATATCAATCTTTCTTTGCCTCCCAAGCGCAGGCCAAGCATCCGGCCCCTCTCCTTCAGCAGCGTAAGGAACGAGACTCTTCTTGATGCGGCGGATGCCGCCACGTGGGTCGGGCACATCGCCACGATATCGCGGAATCATATGAACGTGTAAGTGGAATATTGTCTGTCCGGCAGATGCTCCGATGTTCACCCCTATGTTGTAGCCGTCAGGGTGGTATTCGGAGTCCAGTTTTTCCTTCACCTTAATGAGCAGGCGGGTAATCGCGTCTTTCTCATCTAACGTGGCGTCAAAATAAGTCTCTACATGCCGCTTAGGCACTATGAGGGTATGACCCTCGTTTACAGGATACCTATCGAAGAAGGCTAGAGCTAGTTCATTCTCTGCGATTATTTCATCTTTCGGTATGTTACAGAATATACACTCAGACAACAGCCTCATCCTTTTCGTATTAGTCTTTGAACCTACGCCGGAAGTAGTCGAGCCTGCGGAACTCGAGAATATCTTCTATATGGGCTGCAAGCAACGGAGACAAGAAGGGTTCAACTTTCGGATCCAGGTACATGATCTTATTAATCTCATCATAGTGAAAGAATCGTCCCTTAGATAGGAAGTTTACAGGGTTTACTCTGGCCAGCCTGGCAAACTGCTTGACTCCCCAGTCTCTCCAATTCCGATTGCTACTGTCACTTAGGTCTTTTTGGTGAATCGGGTAATTCCGATAGAACTCCTTCATTTCACCGGCTATCTCTTGAAGCCCGACTTTTGACACTATGCTGCCTTCACGTAAAAAGGTCTTGATAGTAGGTATCTTGTAAGACTTGGTGAAACGGGTCTGCTCGATTTCAATGAGAAAATCCTCTGCCGGGGTTCCCAGCCAACGTTCCTCCTCAGGCTCAAGATCGCCCACAGACTCCAAGAACCTGAGCCACCCGTCTCTTAGGTATTCCCTGATCGGTATGTCACTACCTTCGTAGATATCCAATCGATTTGGTCTTCTTCCGAGGGATTGCTTAATCCGCCAGTAGGTATCCTTCATTCTAATCGGCAATGGATCTCGGGCGGCAAGTTCTTCAAACAGGTCGATGATGCGAAGATCGAAGTTGGCTATGCAACCTTCAGGGAACTCGTAGTCTTCCACTCGACGTGCTCCAGGTGGTTGGGCAGTCCATGGGTTCTCGCCTGCCAGAAGAAGGGGTATGTAATGCGCTCTTTTGTAGTTGCCGATAAAATCGATCACAGTCAGATACTCTTTGTCAGGGTATTTGCGAAGACCCCTTCCTAACTGCTGGAGGAATATCACGTACGATTCAGTCGGCCTGAGAAACATAACCGTATCGAGGGAAGGGATGTCAACACCTTCATTGAATATGTCTACTGCAAAAATGACCTTTATCTCGCCTTGCTCAAGTGCCTCTATGGCTTCATGCCTATCCATTGTATGATCATTACCAAGCACCCCGCTGTGAACTGCAGCCGCTGCCACCCCATTACCGGTGAAGTACTCAGCCATATACTCAGCGTGCTTGATGGATACGCAGAATCCAAGAGTACGTTCCCCAGCCAATCGGTGATACTGTCCGATAATAAGATCCGCTCTTTCCTCATAGGACAACTGCCGTTCCAAGTCTTCAACTACATAGCGCCCGTTTGCCATTTCTATTCTGTCATAATCGGTAGGATCATAGATGGCATAATATCGAAATGGCACCAGCAAGTCTCTTTCAATCGATTGTTTCAGTGAAATCTCATAGATCACATTATCATCACAAAGGGAGAAAATGTCCTGGTTGTCCATGCGGAAGGGTGTAGCAGTCAGGCCAAGAAGGAAATCAGGCTCAAAGTAATCTATCACCCTTCGATAGCTTTCAGCCGCTGCATGATGGAATTCGTCTACAACTATATAGTTGAAGTAGTCTTAGGGAAGGGCTTCCAAATGCTCACTCCGGCTGAGTGTCTGAACGGTACTGAAGTAGATATCTGCCCCCTCATCTTTCTGTGTCCCGGTATAGAAACCCAGCCGGCATTGAGGCCTTAACTGATAGAAAACGTCATATGCCTGCTTTACTATTTCGTCACGGTGTGCCAAGAAAAGCACTCGCCTAAATGGTAAGGCATCAAATGCTGCCAGGTGTGTTTTGCCTACACCCGTCGCTGCTACCACTATTCCTTTATCTACTCCTTCCGTGCGCGCCTGTTTCAAGTAGTAGAGCGCTTCAATCTGGGCCCCGCGCGGTTCAGGTTTTGGCGGAGGCTTCAATACGATTGATTTTTCCTCCAGCCTGACGAAGGCCGGCTTCTTCCAACGCAAGGCATATTCTTTGAGCACTTCCGGTGTCACCGGTCGGGAAGAGTAGCGGAACAACTCATTGAATGTCTTGGAGAAGCGCATGTAATCATCGGGATGCTCACTCTTTAGGAAGCGATAGTTCCACTCCACACCCGTGGTTAATGCAGATCGAGAAAGATTGGATGAGCCAACAAATACTTCCGCTTCATCCCCGCAGTCAAATATATACGATTTAGGGTGAAACGCTCTTATGGATTCATTGTAGATGCGGATGTCAATAGCTGAACCCAATTGGTCACGCAAATAATATATCGCGGACGGCTCAGTCACAGACAGATAGAGACCTGTCAAGAGCTGGATGGGAACTCCTCTGTTTACTGCCTGCTTAAGCTGCGGAACAATAAGTTTGACTCCTGACTCCATAACAAACGACACAATAAACCGTATTCTATCCGCACGGCAGATGGCATCCTCTAAATACGGTTGTAAGGGATCGTTTCTACCGGTTGTGACATTCGTCACGACCTACACCTCACAGCATGTCCCATTCCGATGGAGCAGTATTTCCCGACATCATGGTCTCTTAAGGACTAGTAGAGAATCACTAGTACTTTGGCTTCTGGTTTGTTATTCCGTTCTTTGCCTCAAAGTCCTGCCATTTCTGACAGGTTCCGCCCCCCAGGGCAGAACACTAAAAAGCCTGCCGTAGGAGACCGCACATACCGCACCTCCCCTGGCAGGCCCTTTGGATCCTCCGGGTTATCATATGTCAAATAACATCTCCACTATAGAGCTGATATCAGTTATGGAATTGACTTTCTCGAGGTTTACCGCGTCCGCCCTCGAACCGACACACTCATCTATCTCTTCTTTATTCGTTCAAAAGTTATGCTGTAACGATCGCCTCTATATATGCCCTCGGAGAGTTGCACAGGATCCCCATTTCCATCGAGCTCCGTGCTGATAAACAAGAATACCGGAGAATCTACCGGTATTTTTAACACCCGTGCTTGTTTTTCCGTGGCTTTTCTGGCATGAAGCACTTGCTCGGCCTTAACAACCTCAATGCCGTAATGCTCTTGGAATATCTCATAAAATGAATAATACCCATCTTGGGGGACAGGAAAGTCCGGGAAGCGGGCCACACTCAAGTAGGATGTCTCAAAGCAGATAGGCTCTTTATCAGCCAGGCGTAAACGTTCATAGTAGGCAACTTGGGAACCTACCGGTATTTTCAATGATTCAGCAATCTCAGAACCGGCATCTATTAAGCCTTTTCCCAGGATTCGGGTTTCAGGCTCAAAACCTCGAAGCTTCATCTCCTCCGTGAATCCTAGGAAGTACGGCAGCCGGATAGCTAACTTGGGTGGAGCAACAAAAGTCCCTTTGCCTCGTCTTGAAATGAGCACCCCTTCTTCTATCAGTTCTGAAGTTGCCTGTCTTACCGTCATGACACTGACCCTAAACTTCCTACTTAGCGCCGGTCCGGATGGAATCTGCTCGCCAACCTCCCATTCACCCGAATTAATCGACTCAAGTATCTTCTGTCTTATTTGGAAGTAGAGTGGGACTACCCCATTCCGGTTTAATACCATATTAGTAAACCCCCATATAAGCTTGTAATCATAGGCAATGTATCTAGATAACCGGTGTGCTGATCTACTAGATAAATACTACACACCCTATCAAAATCCTACTTTCCAAGTTAGACGGTGGTCAGCAAGGCAATTAACAAAATGGAAATTGGAGAAACTCAACTCAGTCAGGAGGGAAGGATGGGACGAATAGCTTGCACGTCAAAACTTAAGGCTACGGTATCCCCTATTCCCTTCAGAGCCTTCCCTGGCTCGGCAAGTTCCCGCACCATCAGTCTTTGCCCATCAGTTTCAACAACATATTCTACCCAAACGCCCATATAAACAGCGGTACGAACTATGGCGGGCGATTCCTGATGCAGACTCGCCCCATTTAATGCAACCAAAGAGATTGCCTCGGGGCGGATGGAAAAGAGCTCTGTTTCAACATGGCTCTCACTGGGTATAGTCATTTCCCTTCCTAGAATGTGTACCACGGTGGTTCTGGAATCCCGCTGCGCAACACGGCCTCGGAGTATGTTGGTTGAACCTAGGAAATCGGCGACAAATGCTGTCATCGGTTTTTCATATAGCTCCCGGGGAGTGCCAACCTGTTCAATTACACCGTCCCTCATAACCACAATTCGATCAGATAGAACCAGGGCTTCTTCCTGATCATGTGTTACGTAAAGTGTGGTAATACCGAATTCCTGTTGGAGAAGACGAATTTCACTGCGCATTTGCACACGCAGCTTTACATCAAGGTTGGATAATGGCTCGTCCAGCAGTAAAATAGATGGCTCTTTGATTATGGCACGAGCCAGGGCTACCCGCTGCTGCTGGCCCCCGGATAATTGTGATGTTGACCTGTCCCCCATTCCTTCCAGTCCGACTATCCGCAGCATCTCCGTGGCCCGGCTACGGATCATGTCTGACGGCAAACGCTTCAGCTTGAGGCTATATGCCACATTGTCAATCACCGACATATGGGGAAACAGAGCGTAATTCTGGAAAACCATCGCCATATCGCGCTTGTGGGCAGGCAAGTGTTGAACAGGGTTTCCATCCACAAAAACGCTGCCTTCGGTAGCCTCTTCAAAACCGGCGACAATTCGCAGCAATGTAGTCTTACCACAACCTGATGGCCCTAATAATGACACAAACTCACCAGGGGCCACAGATAGGCTGCAATCTCGCACAGCATACACATCTTCTTGTCTGCGTCCCCCCGGAAAAATCTTTGTAACATCATCAATATCGAGCTTAACCGAGCGTTTCATATCGCTGGCTCCCTTACATAACAAGATCGGCCGATGTTCGCCCAAGATTACTGAGTGCATACTTTAGAAACTCTACTAAGCCACTGGTAATTACAATCAAAATGCTTGCATTGGCAGCAGCGACTCCTAGTTGGCCTAACTCTACAGCCGCAAGGATAGACACAGTCAGTAAGTGCCATTTAGCTGATATCAAGAAGACCACCGCACTGACTGAAGTCATCGAGCGGACAAAGCTATTGAGCAGTCCCGTGAAGAAGGCGGGTCTGAGTAATGGCAAGACAACGTTCTTAAGAGTTTGAAACTGGTTTGCACCGAGATTAGCAGAGGCCTCTTCAAGGGCAACGTCAATCTGTTGTAAGCCTGCCATTCCTGCCCTGATCCCGATGGGCATGGTACGCACCACAAACGCCATAACCAAGATGGCTGCTGTACCAGATAACAGAAAGGGAGGTTTGTTGAAGAAGATAGCATACCCTATCCCCAGCACTACACCGGGGACTGCAAGGCTCAAAAGAGCAATAAACTCGAGTATAGATTGGCCGACGAATTTCACTCGCATCAACAGATAGGCTACAAGAATACCCAATATACCGGAAATCGGAGTAGCAATTCCAGCTAATTGCAGCGTATCGATGAGTGGTTTTGCACCCAATCTATAGAAAACATGCTTGTAATTATTTAGCGTGAAACTATAGTCTATTCCCCATAGTTTACTAAAGGCACCCACAAAAACCATGCCGTAGAAAAGAAGAATTACAAAGGACACAAGTCCACATAGAGCTGTGCTTGCGCAAACAACTCTCTTATCGTTACTCCGAACCCGAGCACGGGCCGTCTTTCCTGTGATACTTACATATGAACGACGCTCTACCCATAGTTTCTGGAGAAGGAAGGCCATTAAAGAAGGTAGGATCAGGAAAACAGCCAAGACGGCACCGCCTTGCTTGTCATATGCACCGATTAGCTGGAAGTAAACCCGGGCAGCCAACACGTGGAAATCACCGCCGATTAACAAAGGATTGCCTATATCAGCAATGGACTGAACAAAGATCACCAGTAGCGAAGCGGCAAGCCCAGGCGTAGCCATAGGAACCGTAATTGTAAGAAAAACCTTAAGCGGTGAAGCTCCAAGGTTCTCAGCGTTCTCCTCAAGACTTGGATCAATGGATTGCAATGCCCCTAAAATTAGCATATAGGAAACGGGCAACAACGCGAACGTCTGAGCAATTACCAGCCCGGGCAATCCGTAAAGTGCGGATGTTCGAATGCCGAGCAAGCCTGCGGTGATCAGTCCGTTCCTGCCAAAAAGAAGCATCATGGCCAGTGCAATCACGAAAGGCGGTGAAACAATGGGAAGCATAAGTACCCATTGAAAGAAACGTTCACCTTTTACTCGCACGTGGGACATGGAGTAAGCAAGGGCAAAAGCTACGAGAGTAGTTATGATAGCTACTGAACTCGCGAGAACTAAAGAGTTCCGAATAACATCACGCAAAAAAGTAACCTTCAGAACCTGCTGAAACTTAGAGACTGTGACTGTCCCTTGATAAAAGAGACTCTCAACTAGAATTGAGCCCACTGGGACAAGGATGAATACTGCAAAGAATGCACATAATGCTATCACCGCAATAAGGATGCTTGCCCGAGAGAAAACATTCCTTAATGCCTGATGCTGTGTGTGTATGGTAGATGTAAATATCTCTTTTTCATGTCCGGCCGATCCTTGTCCCATGGGCAAAACTCCCTTACTTCTTAGAGGAGAAAACCTCTGAATTCCAACGCTCCACCAGACGTGCACGATTGCGTCCTGCCCATTCAAAATCATAGTTGAGCAATTTGGCTTGACTTAACGGAATTGCTACCGAAGGTGAAAGAGCGGTTTTGTTGGTTAGGAGCTGATAAGCGCCTGCTTTCTCTCCCAATTCCTGTCCATACTTGCTTAGCACGAAATCGATAAAGGCTTTGCCAAGTTCAGGATTTGGTGCATCTTTTAGTAAGGCGACTGCTCCTATCTCGTAGCCTGTCCCCTCTTTCGGGTAACTCCCTGACACTGGATACCCCTGCTTTGCCAATTGAGGCACAGCATGGCCAAAATCAATACCCACCGCAACCTCACCTAATCCTGCCATCCTTCCGGCGGCAGAACCGGACGTCGGGTACTGTTGTACGTTCTTATGAAGCTGCTTGAGGTACGCGAATGCCTCGTCTTCACCCATCAGTTGTACAAGTGTGGCTAACACAGTGTACGCAGTGCCTGAGGTTCCCGGGTTGGCCATAACGATAAGATCCTTGAACTTAGGATCCAGTAATTCATTCCAACTCGTAGGTTTAGTATATCCTAATCGATTGAACTCCCGGTCATTCAGGGTAAAGCCTAAGATACCAACATAGAAGCCAGTCCAGAACCCATCGGGATCCTTGAACATGCCGTCGATCTGAGCTGCTTCAGGCGAAACGTACTTCTCCAGCAGACCCTGTCCCTTGGCTGCCATGAATGTGTCTGCAGGGCCACCCCACCATACGCTTGCTTGGAGCCGACCCTTCTCAGCGTCAATCCTGGCGAGGGCCTCTCCGCCGGACAACCTGATAAACTCAACTTTCGCACCTGGATTTAGCTTCTCAAATTCCTCGACCGTGAGCTTCGCCCATTCCTCCTGATGTCCTGCATACGCAAGAATAGTACCCGAGAGCTTGGGTGCTGAATTGGCCGGAATTCCCATGAGCACAATCAGCGCTACAACTACGGTACACAATGACAACAACCGTCTCATTTCCTTGCCTCCCTCTTTCTTGTGTTGTTTGGTTAACACCTAAGGTAATGCCTACCTAAATAGATCCCGATTAATACAGCCTTGGAGAAATCGCTCTGCCCATCCGTTCTTGATTCCTTAGGACACAATCCGGCCGGAGGCGAACAAGCCCTGTGGACAGAAGATCCAACACATAGAGCTGCGCCACTTTTGACACAAACGAACCAGACTCAATTGGCGCCTCTCTCGTAGACGTCAGAAGCACTAAGTCCGAAAACTTTGCAATTGGAGCTTGTACATATGCGGTAATAGCCAGGGTTTTGGCGCCCCGGGCCTTTGCCTCTGCCATGGCGTCAACTGTGTCCTTTGTGCTTCCCGACACTGATATGCCCACTGCTACATCTTTTGGGCTCAGCTTGCTGGCATCCATAAGCTGAAAATGAGTATCCTCAAATGCATTAGCCCGGAAGCCTAGCCGGAACAAACGGCATGCAGCGCTCTTGGCTGTTATCCCCGAATGGCCGACACCAAAAAAATGGATTTCTTCTGCTTCAGCTAACATGCGGATAGCCGACTCAAGCTTGTCCCGGTCGATGAGTTCAGCAGTATTGCTTATCATGCTTAAGTACGACTGGGTTACTCCAGTAATAAGGTCGTCTTCATCAACTTGCTCTCCTATGGTCTCAGTACGACTGAAAACATCCTTAGCCAGATCCATCTTAAGATCCTGATAAGAACGATACCCTAGCCGTCGCGCAAATCGCAGGACAGTGGCCTCGCTCACCTGAGCACGCTCGGCAAGCTCGGTTACAGAACAATACACCACTTCGTTCGGTTCCAGCATCACTTCTGTTGCCACTTTTGCCTCAGCCGCACTAAACACTTGCATCATGCTATTTAAGCGGACTAGCAGGTTGACTCCATGATCAATATCAGACATACTCACAATTCACACGCCTTTCCAATCACGTCGGTAAACCTACGAGTAATCAACTGTGGCCTCGTTATGGCACTACCAACAACAATAGCATGTGCGCCCATTTCCAAGCAGGCCTTGCCATCAATGGGATCCCATATATGCCCTTCAGCAATTACCGGCAGAGGCGATACCGCGTTGATAATTTCCCGGAGCACATCGAAATGTGGACGGTAGCGTTCAGAAAAGCGCTCAGCCGGGTTATACTCATTTCCCACTAAGGTAGTAGCGATAATGTCTACGCCGAGTTCAGCCGCATTCCGAGCCTCGGTAACACATGCAACGTCGGCCATCAAAGGTAGGACAGTGGCCTCTCGCACTTCTGCAATAAACGCCTTAAGCGGCTGCCCCTTAGGCCGTACCCGCGATGTCGCGTCCACCGCTACAACATCAGCGCCGGCCTTGACTACTTCCAAGACATCCTCCAAGGTGGGTGTAATAAAAACATCAGAGTCATCGTAGCTCCTTTTCACAATGCCGATTATAGGCAAGTTACAGCATTGCTTAATTGCGCAAATGTCGTCTTTTCCATTTGCGCGAAACCCACATGCCCCGCCATGCATTGCTGCTTGCGCAAATACATGCATCACCGCATGGCCGTAAAATGGCTCGCCGGGTAACGCTTGGCATGAAACAATAACCCCACCCTTGACACAATCCAAAAATTTCTGCAATGATATGTTCAAATCGTTATCTCCAGTTCTTTCCACAAGATTACACCTCGCTGGTATAGTTATTCTATGTATGATGAATATATCCTTCAGGACTTCCTCTTTGGTGTATATTTTTTTCTACCTGCCGTAATTTTTCTTTCCTGGAAAAATCAAGGTCAATTTCCCTTAATCAAAACAGGGCAAGAATCTCAGCTACACCGGAGCTATATGAAGAATCAGCTACCACACCATTCCTCTGTCGGACTAGTTCCTTAACCCGATGATCGGCGTTTTGCGTGGTGGCAGCTTTGAACCTGAGCAGCATACACACGTCATTCTGACAATCACCTACTGCAAGGATTTCATCTACTTGCAGGCCCAGGTGATCAGCGACCATAGAAAGAATCAAACCCTTGCCGATCTCTTCGGAACGAAAGGCAATCAAGGCATTGTTACGCACAGGCTTGATCTTCGTCCCCTTGAGAGCCTCTGCAAAATGTGAGCAGGCTTGTTTAGCCCGTTCCGGTGAGCTGTAGAAAATCTCAAGGAAACCGCGGTCATTCTGCATATAATCGTTGCTCATGTGGAACTCGCTCTTAACGGCAAGAGCTATCTCCTTCACAACCTGACGACTGGACGGGAGCAGAGAGAGTTCTTTGTTGTAAGCTTCCTCGTTCCAGGGTAACCAAGGACGGTATCGGTCTCCCTCCAGAAAGAAAACATCCCGTTCATTGCAGATAAGTATTTGCGGGAAGCCATCGTTAGTCCGGATGTTATTTCGAATAAGGTGTTCCAACGTGACCGAGTATGGATTTCCTGTAACAATAGCTATCTGACAACAATTCTCCGAAAGACGTCTCATTTGTTTTATTGTCTCTTCAGAAATACTACTATCTGGATTCAGCAAGGTCCCATCTAAATCAAGAGCAATGAGTTTCACAATCGGTCTCCTTTCCCCTTCATTTTCCAGTTTAACACTCTCACCGGCATCGTTTACATGCCCCACAGGCAACGTGTCTAGATAAGTGGTGGGCTAGCCTACTAGATAAATACTCCACACTTTACCAAATCCCTGCCTCCCAGGTTTGACAGTGAACAGGGAAGTAGGCCGGACGAAAAGCCAAAAGCCTGCCACGGGAAGCAGCACATGCTGCACCTCCCCTGGCAGGCCATTTACATTATCCTCGCTGATATTCGGTTCTAAGCATGAGTTCATTGGTTTTCGCTGGTTTTCCGATTGTCTTGGATTGCCGGTGATTGCAGCGAGGGGCATCAAAATTCGGCCACTAGCTTACGGGCCGGGTTTTGCTAAGGCGACCCGCTTGGGGAGCCGTCCCCTTAGTGCAACACCGGCAATCCTCGACGGTACGTACACTTTTCATACCTATATGTCAAATAACATCTCCACCACGGAGCGGATATCAGTTATGGAATTGACTTTCTCGAGGTTTACAGCGTCCGCCTTCGGACCGACTACTATAAGGGGCACTTCCAAATCGGTGTCAAGGAGGGTTCCGTGGCTTCCCAGTGTATAATCCATGAACAGCAATGCCTCTATGAACATATACCCGCGTTCTGATATTGCGATAAGCGGAGGTGTACGCGGATGCTCTATATTAAGCTCCGAGCGCCTGGCTTTATCATCAATATCTATAACTTCAGCTACTCCTTCAGTCTGCCTCAACGCATCAGCAATTTTACCTCTGTCTTCGTCATCCGCCCAAACATATAGGGCTCCTCCGTCAAGGGTCATAG
>JAAZEW010000053.1 GCA_012512055.1 Bacillota bacterium
ATGCCGTACCCTGTGTCAATAAGACCGGGGTCAATACCCATCAGCCTTAAGCCCTCGAAATCCCGTTGCACAGATGCTCCATGCGGCACAAAAAACGCCCCCTGTCCACCTGATTATATCATTAGGCGGATCAAGGGGGCAACTTATGTTCGGGTGATCCTTCACCTTCTCAGGTAGTAATTATGAGTGAACCCTTGGATAATCATGGTTTCTGCAAATGCTCGCCAAGAAAAGACTTAAATGATTCTGAAACTGCTGCGGCTATCTCATGCGGGAAGACGCGGACGTCGAAAGAGATGACGGACTGCGGGAAGCTCGGCCGTGTCGCGCTCGTGGAACACACCGAAGCACATCGGAACGACGGCCTTTCTACGCGGGACGTAGTACTTGGATACAAGTAGTCAGCCGCTATCGAACGGTTTTTTGTCGATCTGAAGCATGTGGTCGACATTTGTCTCGTCCGGCACCGCTTGCCCGAACAGATTCCGTTATTGCTTTAATCGACGAAAATCTCAAAACAAGATGTTCAACCTGCTAGAAGCCTGGGCGAGTAATATTTCGCTCAATATACAGGGAAAGGCAGTTGCGTAGCGAATTAACATAGTGGGAGTAAGACATACAGGCCTTGCAATCCCAATCAAATGTATTTGTTGCCACCATCCCTCAAGGACTGGTTTCTAGAGGGACATCCGGCGTACTTTGTAAGCCATCTCGTTGATGAGCTGGATTCCTCCGCCACCCAAAAAGTCCGCGAGCGAGAGGAGAGAGGCTATCCACACTACAGCCTGGTTTCGCAGTCGATAGTCATATGAAGAACTCTGACAAGGCGTTCGTCCAAGCATACAACGCGCAGGCCGCAGTAGATAGGAAGTCCCAGATTATAGTCGCAGCGGATCTCACGAACCGGGCTCCGGACATAACTCATTTGCCCGACATGGTCAAACAGATTAAATTTAACCTGAAGCGTAAACCAAAGAAGCTCTTAGCTGATGCCGGCCATTTCAATAAGAAGAACGTAACCTTTCTTGAAAGGCGGAGGATAGACGTGTACACTTCCCCCGACAAGCAGAAGCATGGCGCGACTGCTGAACCTGCACCAAGAGGGTATGGTCTTGGCGAAGAACGATCCCTCCGATTAGGCAATCGCATTTGCCAAGACTTATTGGACATCAATTACCAGCACAGGCTCCTAGTTCACTGTTGTATTTCATCGATGACGATTACCTATCTTGAGGTGGTTGGATAATCACGGAAAATTCTATGCAAGTAAGAGTGATATTAGATGCGAAAAGATATAAGGATTGTAGATGCTAACCTTTCATTTAAAGAGATTGAGACGCGTGTGCCTCTAAAATTCGGCCCGGAGATCACGACGCGAGTGACCTGTGCCAGAGCGTCGATTACCGTATGTAACGGTGAGGCGAAACTGGCAACGGGCTGGGGAGAAACGCCTCTGAGTGTAACATGGGTTTGGCCCTCCGAACTTTCATACCGAGAAAGAAACGAACGCCTGAAAGGGTTCTGTCTACGTCTTTTGGAGCTATGGCGAAAATACGACATCCAAGGGCACGCTATGGAAATCGGACATCAATTTATCCACGAAATGCTAATGAAAGCTTGGTACGAGGAGAATAATGGTAGGGATGAGGCACATCAACTGCCCTATCTAGCGGCGTTAGTATGTAATTCCCTTTTCGACCTAGCGCTGCATGATGCATATGGGGAATGTAATGAGGTCTTTACTTTTGAAACTTATGACTGTGATTACATGAATCATGATCTTTCATGGTATTACACGTCAGAATATCAAAAAGAGTTTTCCGGAAAATATCCCAAGGATTATTTGGTGGAACGTACTAAGGTACCGACGGAACTTGTTGCCTGGCATTTAGTGGGGGCGAAAGATGCCTTGGAGGAGGGGGATCTGACCGGAAATGAGCCTCGGGATGGATACCCCGTGCTGTTACGGGATTGGATTATCAGGGATGGATTGCGTTGTCTTAAAGTTAAGCTGACGGGATTCGATTCCTCCTGGGATTATGACCGAATCGTACGTGTAGGTAATATTGCCAGAGAGACTGGTGTTGAGTATCTGAGTGCCGATTTCAACTGCACGGTTAAGGATACGGCCTATGTCTGTGAGTTACTTGACCGCCTCAATGTAGAGCAACCTGAGATTTACGATATGATTCTTTATGTCGAACAACCTTTTCCTTACGATATGGAGAAATATCCACTTGATGTAAGTGAAGTAAGTCGAAGAAAACCTTTGTTCATGGATGAAAGCGCTCATGACTGGAAATATGTCTCTCTAGGCCTGGCACGTGGATGGACGGGAGTAGCCTTAAAAACCTGTAAAACTATGACAGGGGCATTACTCTCTTTCTGTTGGGCAAAAGAGCACGCGATGAAGATAATGGTACAAGACCTCACTAATCCCATGTTGGCCCAGATTCCCCATGTATTGCTTGCAGCCAATGTCGGTACGATTATGGGCGTTGAGACTAATGCGATGCAGTTTTACCCCGAGGCATCGAAAAACGAGCAACGTATCCACCCCGGTCTTTATACGCGCCGTAACGGATGTGTTTCCACTTTCTCTCTAGGTAAAACCGGATTTGGCTATCGTATTGACGACATTTTACTGGCAGAGAAAGCTTCAGAATAGGAGACGGCAGAGTATTAACAAAGAATAACAGTTAGAGCTTGCAAATCAGGAAGACACATATAAACTGAAGCGCGAACTTTTTTAGAGGGAGGTGGTCAAGACCATCCTGAATAGTAGACAATAATTGAATGGTAAATCATGACAAAAAAACTAGTAAAGGGAGGAACTGAATGTGAAGAGAATGTCCGCTAAAACATTATCTTTACTTATCTCGGCTGTACTACTGTTTTCCGTAGTCATTATCCCTCAGAGTATTGCCGCTCCACAGCTCGAAAAGGTAAATTTCCTGTTAAATTGGAAAATTACGGGCGATCATTCTCCCTATTATGTCGCCTTAAAAAAAGGCTGGTATGCTGATGTCGGCTTGGACGTCAATGTCATTGTTGGACAAGGCTCGGGTTATTCTGTGCAAGCTGTTGACTCCGGTAAGGCGGACATTGCTATTTCCGACGCCCCGGTTCCGATTTCTAGCCGTGAAAAAGGAGCTAAAGTAAAGATTATTGGTGTTATCTTTGACAAACATCCCAACTGTACATATTTCTGGAAGAATGAAGGGATTAAGGAACCTAAGGATTTAGTAGGTAAGACGGTAGCCGTTCCGGCTACGGACGGTCATAAGGTAATGTTTCCGGCCTTTGCTAAGCTGGTCGGGGTTGATGCGAAGAGTGTAACTTTCGTCAATATTGAACCTGCAGCCAAGGTCGCGGCGCTGGCCTCCAAGAAAGCAGATGCGGTTTTCGAACTCTATACCGGTAAGCCGTTTATGGAAGCGGCTATTCCTCCTGAGCAACTCGGGTATTTTCTCTGGGCTGACTATGGTTTCAACTGTTATGCCCACTCCTATATTACGAGCGATACCATTATCGCCAAGAATCCTGAGATGTTGAAGAAATTCCTGAATGTAAGCTATAAAGCTTGGGAGTATACCTGTAATAATCCTCAAGAAGCCATTAACATTTTGGCGGAGTACCACCCCATCAATAAAGCAGAGTATAATAAGAATCTCGAAACTGTCCTCGAATTTGTTAAGACAGATCGTTTGCGTGCGAAGGGCCTTGGATATATCGAACCCGCTCAGATTAAATCTACTTACGACCTTGTGAATGAGTATCAGTCTGAACTGAGTTTCCCTGTAACTGAATGCTTTGATGATAGGTTCCTGCCGGATACTCCTTATACCAATTTCTGATTTAGAACTACGCCATTGCCGCTCGTGTTTCTGCGTGCGGCAATGGCCTCTAATACCTAACAGAGAAAGAATAAGGATGGTGTCTTGTGAACGAAAAGAAGACATTTTTATCAATTCGTGATCTGAATAAAACATATATCACACGCGATGGCGAGCTGGAAGCGTTAGGAAGTGTTTCATTTGATGTGTACCCACAGGAATTCGTTTCGATAGTTGGTCCGTCGGGTTGTGGAAAGAGCACTTTACTCAAGGTCATTGCAGGTTTGCTCCCTATAACTTCCGGAGAGATTATCGTTGATCGCGACAATTTCGATCCCTCACGGGAGGTGGGTTTTGTCTTTCAAAAAGCATTGCTATTGCATTGGCGTAAAGTATTGGACAATGTGCTGCTGCCTATTGAAATTTTAAAGCTAGATCACAAGAAGTATACTAGCCGTGCGATGGAATTGCTTGAGCTGGTCGGTCTGAAAGGATTTGAAAAATGCTATCCGAATCAGTTGTCCGGTGGTATGCAACAACGTGTCTCTATTGCTCGTGCCTTGATTCACGATCCGAAGCTGATTCTTATGGATGAACCCTTCGGAGCGCTGGACGCCATTACACGTGAAAAAATGAATTTTGAACTAATGCGTATCTGGTCCGAAGCCAAAAAGACGATTGTTTTTATTACCCATGAAATCAACGAGGCGGTTTTCCTTTCTGATCGTGTGATTGTGTTGTCGGCTCGTCCTGCGAGAATGCTTGACTGTTTTGACATAGAGTTACCGCGTCCCAGGCTACTGGAGATGAAGACATCACCGGAATTTCACCGCTATGCGATCGAGATTTATAAAATGTTGGAGGTCAAGTGAATATGGATAAGATCTATGGTGTTGGCATCCGTGGAACCGGTCAGGTCGCAGTTGAACACGTGGCTGCAATTGAGGCCAATCCATACACTCGTGTTGTAGCTGTCTGTGGTCGAAAGGAAGAAAGCAGCCGCGAGTTTGTGAGGAAATATGCGCCGGGTGCTAAAGTCCATAAAAATTATCAGGAGTTGCTTGCTGATCCAGATGTAGAGATCGTTTCTGAATGTATGCCTAATTATCTGCATGGGCCTGAGGGGGTAGCCGCACTTGAAGCAGGAAAACACTTGATTCTGGAAAAACCGGCCGGAATCACTCAAGAGGAGACCGATCGGCTTTTTGAAGCGGCACAAGACAGTGATAAAAAAACAGTAGTCAGTTTTGTGCTGCGCTGGCATCCTCTGGTCCGCAATTTGAAACGATTACTGGATCAGAATGCTTTTGGTGATCTTTATTATGTCTGCGCAGACTACTGGCATGGAATCAAGCCGACCTTTTCCAGCTATAACTGGATTAGAAAGCGTGAATTCGCAGGGGGAGCCATGATTACCGGTGGATGCCATGCGGCGGATATTGCCCGTTACCTTGGCGGTGAGGTGGAGGAGGTTTCTGCTTATTCACTGAGAAAACGGGATGATTTTGATTATGACACCACTTATGTCGCATCAGTACGTTTTACCAACGGTAGTGTTGGGAAAATATCAGCCTCCCTCGATGGACTGTACTTTCCTTATCAGTTTAATATTGATCTCTTAGGAACAAAGGGCGCAGCCCGCGACAATCGCATTTATACGAAAGAGCTTTTGGATAATCAATCTGATTGGGTTTTGCTGGCCTGTGATACACCAAACACCGGTTCTGTGACTCATCATCCTTTTAAAGCAGAGATCGATAACTTTATAGATGCTATCCGACGGGATACCCCGGTGCTCTGCTCACTTGAGGACGCCTGTAGTTCAATGGATATCGTATTTGCCATTAATGAATCTACCCGCACAGGACGACCGGTTTCGGTCAAAAAGCGTTGAGTGAGGATCGTCGTGGAACAGACTTTTTTGGTTGAGGAAATGACAACGAGAGAGTATCAGGATCGTGTGGCCGAAGCGCCCGCAGTGCTGCTCCCATTAGGTTCCATTGAAGTGCTGGGTACGCACGGTCCACTGGGTGCAGATTATCTGGTTTCCAGGAGCGTACCTATTTTGGTAGCCCGACAGACGGGTTGCCTTGTAGCGCCTTCAATTCCTTATGGTGATACTTTAGAGCTTTCTGATTGGCCTGGAACGATTTGTGTTCCGGCGGATGTACTAGAGGGTTACTATTATGCCGTGGCAAAATCCTACCTGACCAAAGGCTTTGCCAAAAGACTTGTATTTCTGAGTTTTCATTCACTGAATAGTAGTGCGGTCAATGCGGTTTGTAGAAGACTTAAACACGAAGGTCATCAGGTTTTTTCGGTTGATTGGTGGAAAACGGTTGGGCAAAACTGCGCGGATCTATTGGAGGATCAAAAGAATGGTTATGGCCACGGTAGAGAAATGATTACCAGCGTAGTGATGACGATATGCCCAGAACTTGTTAAACCTGAGCAAGCTCAGAATGAAATGCCCCGTGAAATTCTTAAGTATTACGCCAAATATCTTATGAATTCTGGTTCACCGTTTGTTGCCTACGGTAATTTTTACGATTACTGCGATAGTGGAGCATGGGGAGATATGAGTCAGGCCTCTGCGGAGAAGGGTGCAGAGCTGATCAGGCGGGCTGTGGATGCGATTTCTAGCTTTTTGTTGGAATCTTTTGAGAGCTTGCCATAAGGGATAAAACCTCATTTACGTTTTTATTGGATAATAACTCTGATTATAGAGGCCTTCCACGCTTCTTCCGTCTCTCCTTCTCCATGCGCACGGGCACATGCCCCGAGAGGTTATGAAAGCCCCCTTGCCACTTGTCCATAAACCCTGTGGTAGCACGCCTTCCATCACCTTATCAAGGGACTTGTGCTTCTTCCCATCAAGGGCGTGGGCAAGCGCAGAGTCATTTAATGCATCGACAGTGACATCCTCATCGAATATGGTTTCGAGATCCTTATCCCGATAGAATTCACTGACCCTGTATAGAGCCTTGCGATCCCCGAGGATGTTTATCGCAAGCACCTGGGTAAGTGTGCAGGGCGAGTTGCCCTTACGGCTACGATCCCACCTAACAAGCCTATTTACGATCTCGGGCAGCTTAATCTCCTTTGAGTACTAGACAACCGCTGCCGAAGACCCAGCCAACATAGTCCGCGTAGATCTTAGAACATCTCGTATCTGCTCAAGGTCCAAATACATCGCCCCCAACCCGATGTTTGCCTGGACCATTGCACACCTTCATCTCCCGCTACCTTATGGTCTCCTTAATTATTTCATTCGTCTAGTTTCACTAAAGTCCAGGGCATACACAACCGCTCGAACAGCACCACCACGGAATACATTGCGGCACCGGCAAAAGCAATCACAATCAAAGAAGAAAAGATCGGTGGTGTATCCATAGTGTATTGCGAATTGATGATGATGTAACCGAGTCCACGGTCAGAGGAGATGAATTCCCCAACAATCGCTCCCATGACACTCATAGTTGTGCAAATCCTAAGCCCTGAGAATATAAAAGGCAGTGAATTTGGGATGCGTATTTTGTGAAACACCTGCCATTTGGTAGCATTTAAGTATCGCACTAAATCAAGCAAATCGTCATCAATGTCTTCAAGACCCGTAACCGTATTCACCACGACCGGAAAAAAACTGACTAAAAAGGCAATCAGGATATTCGTTTTTAAACCATAACCCATCCAAAGAAGGATAATTGGCGCAATGGCGATAATCGGTAGGCTGTTGATAAAGATAAACGCCGGCATCAAGATTCTCCGAATAGCTTTCGACCAAATCATCACTATCGACAACCCTACTGCCACCACACTCGTCACCAAAAAGCTAATAATAATTTCATAAACAGTCGTTGAAATATGTAACCTCCAATTATAATTAGCATCTGGCTGAGGTAAGAACAAATGGGCTAATGCACTGGACGGAGTAGGTAAAACATATTCTGGAACATGAAATATCCGAACCAAAACCTCCCATAGAAGGAAGAAACCCATTACAACCAGTAAAGTCTGATAATGTTCTAAAAAGATCCGTTTAAGCTTCTTTAGCGGCGAGGGTAGTGCTATTGATAGGGTTTCAGTCTTCATTTACTTGTCCCCTCTCCCTCTGCAAAATTCCACGGCATACAGACTTTTTCCAAAGCTCCAATCGCTGAAAAGAAGATTAACCCCAGAACCGAGAGCAATAGCAAGCAGGCAAACATCGGCGGTGTATTGATAAAGGCCTGTGAGTCACGGAGTAAATAGCCCAAACCCTTACTGGAAGCCACAAATTCTCCAACGATTGCGCCAACGACGCACATCGTAGCGGCAATCTTGAAGCCGGCAAAGATATAAGGTAACGAATTAGGAATGCGAATTTTCGTAAATACCTGCAACTTTGAGGCGTTTAAGTAGTGGACGAGGTCCAACAAGTCATCTTCTACCTCTTGTAAACCGGTAGAAGTATTAACTACTACTGGAAAAAACGCGATCATTGTTGCCACAAGGATATTCGGCACCATCCCAAATCCAAACCACATAAGAAAAAGGGGCGCTAGCGCGATCTTAGGCAATGAATTAAAGAGAACAATAATCGGCATAACTAATTTGTTTAGGGTCTTGGACCAGGCAAGCAAAAGGGAAAGCCCGATACCGACAATTGCTGTAGCTAGAAAGCTTAACACAATTTCCCCACTTGTGGCGATAATATGATCCCACCATTGATACTGAGGATCGAATAGTGATTTAAGGACATCTACCGGAGATGGCAATATAAATACCTTGATCTTAAAAACCATTACTAAAAACTGCCATAAGCCCAAAAAACATAGAAAATGCAAAATACTTTTCCCAATCACCGCCAAGCGTTCTCTGGCCTTCTCCACTATTAGTCCCTCCATGCTAGCAAACTTTTGCCATACCAATTATCGTTTTGTGAAGACATTGGACAAAAAGCCATTTGCGTTGTAGCGCCTATTTCATGTATGGCAGCCTCCAAATTTGGAACATAACACCTTTTCCATGGCAGTAAAATGGCCTCACTTATTTAGACAGCTGCTAAAAAGTTGGTTTTAGGCACTCGCGGGCGAAAATGGGCACCCATAATAAACCTTATCGGTACTTAACAGATTGTTTCTTCCAACGCTGCTTTTACGCAGCCTGTACAAGGCTACAGACATGCTTTTCTTTCACTTTAGTCCTTGCGCCTTCGTAACATTAAAGGCTGCAGGCAGCTCATAATTGGCATCCACAATAAGATGACACCTATGCCCGAACTAAATCTTGACCTTTTCTCATACGTTGCCATCTATATTTTTGCCCTTGTTGTTTGAGCTACTTATAACATTCGACACTTTGGGTCGGTTGCCTTCATTTTTTACCCATGAACAGGCTTTTCCCACGGGCGAAACTAATTTTTATCCGTCTCTCAAACCCGCACAACTATTGGCTTTCATTACATCGAAAATGGCTCAGATTGCTAAGTAAGGCTGACGCATCCCTATCAATAATCAGTTTGGCGGATTCATGTGTTCGAAGGATCGACGCAGGGCAACTGGTATCAATGGCACTCTCCAGAGTGTTCTTGATTGCTTCCTGTTTGGTGACTCCCGGGACGATACAATAGATATACCTGGCAGACATGATAGCCGGAATGGTTAGGGTAAGGGCATTTCGCGGCACATCATGGATACTGGGGAAACAACCGTCATTAACCTGCTGGTGACGACATTTCTCATCAAGATCCACCACCTTGACCCAATATAGATCCTGAAAATCAGCAACGTGTGGATCGTTGAAAGCTATATGTCCGTTTTCGCCTATACCAATGCAGGCAATATCCAGTGAATGCTCTTTAAGGAGACGTGAATACCTATCACATTCTCTTCGGAGATTTTTTGCATTACCATTCAAGTAATGTACTTGACCGGGACGAACCTTATGAAATATGTTTTCATCAAGGAACCTCCTAAAGCTCTGGCGAGCTCCTTCCGGAAGTCCTATATATTCATCGAGATGAAATCCTATAACCTTGCTCCAATCGAGATCTTTTGTATTACATAGCTCAGTCAAGAACTCATTTTGCGAAGGCGCAGCCGCAAATGCCATGTTTACTGAACCTTTTTCGGCGATGATATCCCTTATCTTCCGGCTTACCTGTTTTGCTGCTGCAATACCCATTGCTCTACGGGTATCATGGACCTCAACATAAAGATCATCAACCTTCCACTGCATCAGACCGCACCTACAATCTGTCAACTCGAACATCCTCCTTGAGCAATTTATGCAATCATGATTAGGCCTGGTAGACTATTTCGCCTTCGACGATAGTCATCCGGATATTAATATCCTCATCAAACACAACTATATCTGCATCTTTATCCTTATCAATACTGCCCTTTACATCATCTATTTTGAGGATACGCGCAGGGGTTAGAGTGGCCATTTTCACCGCATCCAGAAGGTGTACTCCGGCAAGATTAACCATATTTCTCACCAGCAGATTCGCAGTTGCCACACTACCGGCAAAAGCAGTGCGATCAGGTAGCCATGCAACCCCTTCATCAACCACTGTTATCTGTCCGTTCTCAGGATTGCCTAAGGTGTACTCTCCGTCGGGCATTCCGGCAGCACGTATAGAATCGCTACATAGCGCAATTCTGTCAGGACCCTTACATTTGTAGATTAGCTTAAGGAGGCTTGCAGGTAAGTGTTTTCCGTCAGCTATAATCTCTACAGTCAGCTCATCAAGAAGTAACCCGCTTTCTATCGTGCCTGCGATACGATATGCCCTTGCCCTATGCACTCCTGACATTCCCGAATATAAATGAGTAACGTGAGAGTATCCTACTTCAACCGCCATCAAGGCCTCATCATATGACGCATCAGTATGCCCTATCGAGGCTAGGATTCCTCTTCTCCTTAGCTCTCTGCCCAGCTCTAACCCCCCCGGCAATTCCGGCGCTGCCGAAACTCGAAGGATGCTTGAAGAAGAATCCAATATACTAAGATACTCTTCCCTGACCGGATCTTTAATAAAGCGGATGTCTTGTGCACCCCTTTGGGAAGGAGCAAAGTAAGGACCCTCGAGATGCAACCCTAGAAGCCGAGAACCGCCAATTTTCATCTTACCGGCCTCTTCAAAAGCAGCAATTGCCCGCTTAAGGTCGCGCATTGAGCTAGTAAGAGTGGTGGGAACTATCGAGGTTGTCCCACCTTTGGCATGAGCTTCTGCAATAGCTGCAAACGCCTCAGGAGTGCCGTCCATCACATCGGCACCCCCACCTCCATGTAAATGCATGTCAATAAATCCCGGAGCTATGTATGCACCCTTAACATCAAGAATCTTGGCCCCACTGTGGGGGTGAAAGGAGTCCATGGGGAACAGATCCTTGATTTTGCTCCCTTCTATAAGTAGGCCGCTACTAGGAAGCACCCTATGAGGTGTTATGGTCGTCCCGTTTATTAAGTAGAAGCAATCTTTCCTCATTCTGCACACCATATCCCCTCTGTTAGGAAGGAACTCCTATCCTTGATTTCTTATCCGTACGCCAATAAAGTTTACTATTTAGAGCGGCTGCCCGAGTATCACAGATCAAAGTAGAAATACATTACTTATTGTCCATCATTAAGTAAGTTCTTCAGGATAGGCTTCGTTCCTTCCATCTATTGGACTTTTCCCAAAGGGAACCGAAGTGAAGTCTTCGTGTCTACCTCAAAAGCGAGGGGGCTAGCGCAGTTAGTCACCGGGCTGTCTTAGGCATAGCAGGACTTATGTGTTATGCAGGCCTGTATTCCCATTGTCCGCAGGCGAATATGTCTTCAATAGCGAGGGTATAGGCACCCATTAAGGCAGGGTCTTCCTGCATGGTTGATCTGACGATCCTGACACGTTCGGCTACTTCGCCCAGGGACGTTCGCTTTGCCTGATCGCAGAGCGCGCCAAAGAAAGTGTCTCCTGCCCTGGATAACTCGCCGCCTAAGATCACCATTTCACTATTAAAGAGGTTCAGTATGCTGCCAATGACCAACCCTATGGTTCGTCCGGTATCGCTTAGTATTGCCTGGACTTCCGGGAGTTCGGAAAGATGTGTATTCAATACATCATTAATAGTAATGCGATCCTTCTGGAGTCCCAGGTCAAAGAAAGTCTCATCGTGGACTGAAGCTTTGATCCTCTCAAGGACTGCCCTGACCCCGCACACCGCCTCAAAACAACCATATCTGCCACAACCACAGCGTGGTCCGGTCTCTGAAGTTACAGCGACATGACCGATTTCTCCTGCGTAACCCTGGGCTCCTCCGTAAACCCTATTGTCAATGATTATGCCTGCGCCAATACCGACAGACAGGTTCAAGTATATTAAGTTTGCGCAGCCCCGGCCACTTCCGTATGTTTGTTCACCGAGCGCAGCCGCATTTGATATGTTTTCAATGTGAACCGGAATCCCCCCGACAGCTTCACGCAACATATCACCAAAAGGGACTCTCTCCCACGGGAGATTCGGAGCTCGTGCCACCATACCGTCTGCTGAACTAATGAGTCCCGGGAATGCAACCCCGCAACACAAGATACGTTCGCGCCTGATATCGGCGGAAAGCACCAGTGAATCTATGGACTCACGAATAGCTTCAGCTACTTTCTCCGGAACCGAAGTGTCCCTTGTGATAAGCTGGTTTCCTAATACATGACCGGTAAGGTTCAGCAACGCAGTGACTATCTCCCCTCGCTGGATACGAACAGCAAGGACGAATCCGGCTTGTGGGTTTAGTTCCAGCAAAATTGGTCGTCTGCCGCCTGTAGAAACCCCGCGACCTATCTCTCTCACAATATCTGCTTCCAGCATATCGTTAACTATTGCAGATATCGTAGGCGGAGTTAGGCCGGTCATTCTTGCAATTTCACTCCTTGCAACAGGACCACGCTTTCTAATGGTATCCCGTACCAGCATGCGGTTTATCTTTTTGAGATCGCTGCTTGTACTAGCAAGCTTTCTATGCCTCTTCAACTTTGTCCTCCGCCTCCCAAGGCCCCGCCCATTCGTGTTCTCAGGACGTCAGCGCCTTCTTCAATGCACGCGTAATACGCGCGTTGTCACTGAATATGTTTTTAAGTTCTATTAATAAAGTTCAATATACCTTCCCAATCTCCTTCTTATTAGAAGACAATGCTCCCTGCACTTATCTTGAAAACGCCACTTCCATATATACGCAGCACAACACCGTATCCAGCTCCTACTTGGCCAGCGCGGCAATAGATTCTTAAGTTTTTCCGCCACGTGTTGCAGGATTCCGGGGAAGCACGGAGAATTCTATAGTCAAACTATATTAATAAGAATAATAAACGAAGTCCTTGTTGCCTCTTTTGCACTTGGCAGGCATGAGTTCTCATTTGCCACCAAAGAGATGAAGCTGGAGGGATTTCGCTATGAAATTGGGTTTTGCAGTCATCGGATTAGGCGCCATTTCCAAGGTACATCTGGATGCTATCACTTCAATTCCCGAAGCTCGCCTCGTCGCTGTAGCTGACTTGATGGAAGAACGGGCTGCGAGCATAGGACAATCCTACGGATGCCACGCATATTCTGATTATCGCGACGTATTGGAAAGAGAAGATATTGATGTAGTCTCTATCTTGACTCCCAGCGGAGGGCGAAGAGACATAGCTCTTGATGCCGCTGCTGCGGGAAAACATATCATTACAGAAAAACCTCTAGAGATCACCATAGAGAGAATTGACGAAATGATAGCCGCCTGTGACAAAGCAGGCGTCCTCCTGTCCGGGATATTTCAATTTAGATTTAAGCCTGCATGGCAGCTACTGAAGAAATGCGTCAGTCAGGGTAGGCTTGGGAAGCTCTATGTGGGAGACGCCTACAACAAGTGGCATCGCACCAGAGAATACTACAAATCCGCCGGTTGGAGGGGAACATGGGAATTCGACGGAGGAGGAGCCTTGATGAACCAGGGAATTCACGTGGTCGACCTTCTTCAATGGATACTGGGGGATGTCCAAGAAGTAACCGCCTACTGCAAAACATTACACCACGATATAGAAGTTGAGGATACGGTAGTAGCAATCCTCAATTATGTAAACGGAGCAGTCGGAGTAATCGAGGCAACCACATCGGTCTCCCCGGGGTATCCGATGACCATGCAAATCCACGGTGAACATGGCAGCATCCATATGCAAGGTGATTGGATAACTGAATGGGCAGTGGATGATATCTCCCAGCAAGAGCATGCCGAAATTCAACCGTTAATGGTTCAGAACGCGACACAGTCTACTTCTTCTGATCCTGCCCAGGTCGACTGTACCTGGCACCGACTCCAGATCAATGATATCGTACATGCTATTTTGGAGAACCGTGAACCTTTGGTCCCAGGGCGTGAAGCTCGTAAGAGCGTCGAGATCATACAGTGCATCTACCAATCTGCACGTGAGGGAAGGCCGATAAGACTAAGATAGCAACCAAACTGGAGGTGATATGTAGTAGGAAACCAGGGTTAGTTTGGAGCTGCTCTTATCAACAAGTAAGGAGGTACTCACCTAATGAAGAAGCTAGCCTCGATTGTCACATTGCTGGCAATGGTTCTTGCCATTACTATGTCTGTTGGAGTAGGCGCAGCCACATGGCCCACGAAACCGATTAATATCATTGTGCCGTGGGGTCCCGGAGGTGCATCAGACCTGGCTGCAAGGACGCTTGCAGTGGAAATGGAGAAAGTGTTAGGTCAGAGGATTGCCATCACAAATACGCCCGGTGCCTCAGGCGCAATTGGGACACGCGCCATGTTCGATGCGCCACGAGACGGCTATACGTGGAGTGGAAATGCAGACGGAAGTATAGCAACATACCAAATCCTCGAGTACCTGGCTGATATCAGCCACAGAGATTACGCGGCTTTCCTGACGCTCTTTACACCAAACGTCATAGCTGTGCCTGCAAACTCTCCGTACAAAGACTTCCCCGAACTCCTTGAGGCTATGAAGACAAAAACTATAACAGCAGCGACAGCCGGCGTAGGAAGCGGCGGTCATGTAGCTGCAGAGCTTATGAAGAAGCATGCAGGCGTCAACTATAGACACGTTCCATACCAGGGAGGAGCTCCGGCAGTAACCGCTACAGTCCAAGGTGAAGTTGACATGGTGCCTCAGCTCTCTATGGAAGTCACTGAAATGCTACGTGCTAAGCAGCTAAGGGCTTTGGTCGTCTTTGACAGCGAGCCTCTGGTTGTAGAAGGTTATGGTGAGATTCCGCCGGTTACCAACTGGCTCCCGGATTTCCCGAGTGTAGGTATGTATTTCGGACTATTTATCCCCAAGGGCATTCCTGAAGCCGCGATGGAACGCATTACAGAAGCATTCATCATTGCTTCAGAAGCAGAGTCAACAAGAAATTTCATTGCAGAACGAGGCTCGAAGGCAGTATCCATTCACGGCAAAGAGGCTGACGAACTAATGGAGCGAGTAGCATCTCAACTCGCATGGCTGCACTATGAAGCCGGCACTGCCAAGGTGTCGCCCGAGAAATTCGGAATTCCTAAACCGTAAGTCTCAAACCTCGGCGTGTAAAGGCAAGTAGAGATGTGTCGGAGGGGCTTTCATAGGGTATCATCTATTGATTGCCTCTCCGACTGCCGATTGAATTCGGACTTAGATTTGCTGCTGTTCTACGCAGCCAATAGGCTAGCCTAAGATGAGGAGGGGGAAATGATTAGTCATGGAGAAAGCAGATATTAGAAGCGGTGTTCTTATCATATTGGTAGGGGTCTCCTTTCTCCTCAGTAGTTTACGCATGCCATGGAGCATATACGGATATGAATGGTATGCGTGCCCGGGTTTTGTGCCGTCAATACTGGCTGGAGTCCTCATGCTGCTCGGCATCAACCTCTTTGTAAGAGGAATCTCGAAGAAGCGCCTTAACGAAGTTGACGCTGACATTAGTTCGGACGACAAGGAATCAAGCGTGCAAGCCCCGCCTAAGACAACCCATTTGACTGAGAACCCAACATACAGAATCATGTTGGCTATAGGACTATGTGCTGCATACATCTTCTTGCTCCTTGGAAGGTTACCATACTGGTTGTCAACGACGATTTTTGTCGCGGCTTTCATTTTTCTGTTCAAAGGAGCAAACCTCATAAAGAGCGTTGCCATTGGTGCTTTGACATCGGTTGTCGTGATTTTCATATTCTATAAGATTTTCGTCGTATTTCTTCCCTGAGAATGGAGGGAACCGGTTTGAACATAAGTGTCTTCTTCACTGAACTTATAAGACTAATAACGCCGTCCGCGATTTTGAATGTGTTCTGGGCTGCTGCCTTCGGGCTGATTGTCGGAATGCTGCCCGGTCTCACCGCGACAATGGGCGTAGCTCTCTTGACCGGCCTCACTTTTCGCTTTGTGCCTGACCAAGCGGTGCTGATCCTAGTAACCACTTATGCTGCTGCTATATATGGCGGAACCTGGTCTGCTATTCTTCTTAATATCCCGGGAACACCGGCGAATGCCGCAACATGCCTTGATGGAAATCCATTGGCCAGAGAAGGCAAGGCAGGCGAAGCCATCGGCCTTGCAACAATCGCGTCTGCAATCGGGACTCTCTTCGGGTTAATTTGTCTTGCAATCTTCTCTCCTATCATCGGCAAGCTTGCACTGGAATTCGGCTCCTGGGAGTTCTTTACCTTGGCAGTATTCGGAGTTGTTATATGCGGGAATTTGACAGCCCCAAAAGACCCTCTCAAAGGTTGGATAGCAGGCGCCTTCGGGTTGCTGCTGTCTCAGGTTGGTCAGGATCCCATACAAGCATATCCCAGATTCACCCTGGGGATGCTGCAACTAATGGGTGGGCTTTCGCTAATACCTGTCCTGGTAGGTGCGTACGGTGTAGGCGAAATTATTGCAGTCATGAAAGAACCCAGAGACTACAGAGTCCTGACGAAAGTAAGAAAGATTATCCCCAGCGTGGAAGATATCCGCAAGCATTGGAAGACTATCCTTCGGTCGGGCACCATCGGCGTCTTCGTAGGGGCGATACCCGGGGTAGGAGAAGATACATCTGCTTGGATAGCGTATGACTTTGCGAAGCGCGCCAGCAAGACTCCGGAGGAGTTTGGAAAGGGTTCGTATGACGGCCTGATTGCAGCCGAGACAGCAAATAACGCGTGTGTCGGCGGAGCTATCATCCCTGTGCTGACTCTGGCAGTTCCCGGCAGCGCGCCGGCCGCAGTAGTTCTTGCAGCCATGTGGCTCCATGGTATTAGGCCCGGCCCGCTACTAATGATTGAACAGCCGCACTTCATCGCAACAACTACCGCCATTTTCTTCCTGGCCACGATTGCCATGACTGTAATCGGGCTTTTGCTGGCAAGGCCGCTTGTAAAAGTCCTGGAAGTCCCAAGGACGATTCTGATGCCGATTATCTTCGTCCTTTGCGCAGTCGGATCCTTTGCTATCAACGGCAGATTGTTCGACATCTACCTCATGTTCATATTCGGACTCATTGGATTTTACATGCGAGAAAATAACTTTCCCGCTGCACCCCTTGTGCTTGGTTTCATACTGGGTCCAATGGCAGATGAAAACTTCCGTAGGGCAATGGTAATTGCGGAGGCAAACTTAGCGCCATTCTTTACCCGTCCCATCTGTGTAGTCCTATGGATTCTCACGCTCATTGTGATTCTCAGCAGAACCAGAATACCCGGGGCAATTCGTAACCTGCTGGTTAGGGAAAAGCGTCATAGCGGAGCGGAAGGATGATAATCTTATGAAACGTGCAATCATTACAGATGAAGTGTCCCAGGATCTGGCCAGGGCAGTCGGTATAGCAAAGAGCTTTGACTTAGACGGTATCGAACTGAGATCTGCCTGGGACAAGGATGCACATGAGTTATCCGATGATGACATCCGACGTATTCGCGAGATAGTAATCGAAGAAGGACTGGAAGTTGCATGCATTGCTTCCCCCTCTTTCAAGTGTAGTCTTTTCAACGACATAGAATACCAAGCTCACCTCCGCATCCTGGAAAGAAGTAGCATCGTAGCCCGCAAGCTGAACTGCTCCCTCGTTCGAGGCTTCACTTTCTGGGATGAAGGGGTGTTCGAAGAGAATCTACCTTCGATAGTCCGTAGGCTTTCCGGCGCAGAACCAATCCTCCGGGATCATCAAGTGAAACTGGCAGTGGAATACGATCCCGGGACATCTGCAAACTGCAGCCAGAAACTACGTTCTGTGCTGGATAGCCTTAACCCAGGGTATTTTGGGGCGCTCTGGGATCCCGGAAACAGCATCTATGTCAGGGAAGCTGAGAAATTCCCTGAAGATTACCGGCGACTGCAGGATTATATCCTTCACGTTCATGTCAAAGACGTAACCACTAAGACCCCTTCCCGAGAGCCGGAAGCTTGCCGGGTGGGGTGCGGAGAAGTGGGTTTTGGAGCAGTTTTCAGACAACTGGCGGAGGACAAATACGCCGGCTGGCTTTCCTTAGAGACTCACTACAGATTGCAGTCAGCAATAACAGACGATCTGCTCTCCCGGCCAAAAGGCAGCGCATTCTCCTACGGCGGGGAGGAAGCATCAATTGAGAGCCTTAAGAGCTGGTCTCAGATTATGAAAGAGGAGGGGCTGCTCTAATGAAATTCGCCCTGTGTAACGAGCTCTTCGACGATAGGCCTCTCGAGGAAGCAATTCACCACATAGCAGACCTGGGTTATGATGGTATAGAGATAGCTCCATACACGATTTCCAAGTCCGTATTGGACGTTTCCGCCTCACAGCGAGAGTCTATTCGTAGAGCCGTGGAGGATGCAGGACTAGAAGTAGTAGGCCTACACTGGCTCCTGGTTACTCCGGAGGGCCTCCACATTAATCATAGTTGTGCGCATATTCGACGCAAGACTATAGACTACTTGAATGCCCTTGTACATTTCTGTGCGGATCTAGGTGGCACTGTCATGACACTAGGTTCACCGAAGCAGCGAGATATTCCTCGGGACATCCCCGGCAGTCAGGTTGAGTCTTATTTCATTGAAGCGCTCCGCGAAATCGGTGAAGTAGCGAAGGCACGGGGTGTGGTAATGTGCCTCGAACCCCTTCCTCCGAGCGACACGAACTTCCTGAACTCTGCGGATGAGACTATTTGGATGGTCAAAGCCATTGACCACCCGCATGTCCGTATGATGCTTGACGTCAAGAGCATGTGTTCAGAGGGAAAGCCTCTTCCCGACATTATTCGTAGAAGCGCACCGTATATAAGGCACTTCCACGCAAATGACTCTAATCTTAAAGGCCCTGGCTTCGGGGACGTGGATTTTGTGCCGATATTCAATGTTCTCCGTGACATTGAATATTCAGGGTTCGTATCTGTAGAGGTTTTTGATTATTCACCTGGCCGCTGGGAATTGGCTGCCAGATCTCTCGACTATATGAAAGAATCCCTAATGAATTAGGAATAGACTTAACTAAGCCCCGGCAACCATACTTAGGAGGTCATGCGGGTGGAACCCATTTCAATAAATAACTTATCCTCAATCGTCAAGGAAATCTGCAATACAACACCTGTTACTGACATTCACACTCATCTTTTCCCTTCATCTTTCGGCGCCTTACACCTTTGGGGAATTGATGATCTTCTCAATTATCATTATCTGATTCCCGAGACGATCAGGGCAGCTAACATTGGAATCACAGATTACTTCACCTTGTCTCACAAAGACAGGGCTGACTTGACATGGCGCACATTGTTCTTAGAGAGTAACCCATACAGTGAATCCTGTAGGGGCGTGATCAGAATCCTGTCCGAACTCGGCCTTGATCTTTCTACGAAAGCTATTGATGCATATCGAGACTACTTTAATTCACTTGATCAAGCCGACTACGTTCAGCGTGTTCTACAGCTCGCAAACGTGAAAACGGTTGTCATGAGCAATGACCCCTTCGACGCTGACGAACGCAAGATTTGGAAATACAACCCTAACATTGAATCCGGGTTTTACTCATCCCTTAGACTGGACGGCCTGCTAAACCCCTGGCCTGAAACGTCAACGCTGCTTCGGGCGTGGGGTTATGATGTCGCTCCGGCACCGGGCAGCAAGACTGAGTCGGACATCAGGCGATTCATCCTTGATTGGGTAGATTTGACAAACCCTCTTTTCCTATCAATTTCGCTGCCTCCTGATTTTTCGTTCCCTAACGATTCGCCCAGCGGAAGGTTATTATCTCAGTGCATACTGCCGCTGTGCCGGGAAAAGAAGCTACCCTTGGCTCTGATGATTGGCGTTAAGCGTCATGTTAATCCTCACTTGGAGCTCGCAGGAGATTCAGTAGGGAAAGCAGATATTTGCGCGGTTGAGTCTATGTGTGCCAAGTACCCGGACATCAGGTTTCTCATATCAATGCTGTCCCGGGAAAATCAGCACGAGCTATGCGTAACCGCTCGCAAGTTCCCGAATCTTCTACCTTTTGGTTGCTGGTGGTTTCTAAGCAATCTTTTCATCGAGCGTGAGATTATTAACATGAGACTCGATATGCTAGGACCGAGTTTCATTCCCCAGCACTCTGACGCGAGAGTCCTTGAGCAGTTGATATATAAATGGGAGAGCGCCCGCAAGGTTCTGGGAGAGGAACTAATCACCAGGTACTCTGCGCTCATTGAAGCAGGTTGGACAATAACCCGAAGCGACATTGAAAGAGACGTTACAAGGCTCCTCAACGATAATTTTTGGTCCTTTATCAATAAAGAGCCTTTGGAAACAAGGAATTAGGCAAGTTCTGTACAACAAAAAAAGCTTCCGGCAGTGACCTACTCTCCCACACCGTTACCAGTGCAGTACCATCGGCGCTGGAGGGCTTAACTTCTGTGTTCGGGATGGGAACAGGTGTTGCCCCTC
>JAAZEW010000054.1 GCA_012512055.1 Bacillota bacterium
CGGTGACACAGGCCGGCTCCGCTGCAGCGAAGGTTCTCGCGCTTTTCTCCTCTGACACGCTTTCCCATACACCTGAAGTTGCAGTTGTTGATGAAGAACTGTGCACAGGTTGTGGCATGTGTATTGACGTTTGCGCCTACGACGCAAGGACTCTTGACGCACGGCGCAGTTTAGCTGTGGTAAACGAAGTCCTCTGTGAGGGATGCGGCGCATGTCAGGTTGCCTGTCCCAGCGGCGCCACATGTCAGAGGAATATGGACACGGCTCAGGTAATGTCGATGATAGATGCTGTGATATAACCTACTCGAGCAAGGGTGTGAAAAGAGTTATGCTGGAAGTAGGACGCGCAAATAATGCCAGTGCGGTTTTGGTCGTGGGAGGCGGAGTCGCCGGAATGCATGCCTCACTGACCCTGGCGGAAGCAGGGGTCAACGTGTTTCTTGTGGACTCATCTCCCACATGCGGTGGGCTGGTCACACTGTTGGACAGGACATTCCCCACTGCGAGTTGTGGGGTCTGTAATATGGCCATCAGTGAGCAGGCTTACTGCCCGATGATAGAGGTCTCGCGCCACCCTTTGATAACTCTTATGACTGATAGTCGCATAAAGAGTGTACAAGGGGAAGCAGGTAATTTCACAGTTGCTGTAGGGCAAAAGGGCGAATACGTCCGGCGGGCGCTTTGCGATTCTTGCGGGAAGTGTGAGGCAGTCTGCCCTGTTGAGGTAGATGTGCCTGCTCACACCGGCATGCTTCCCCACAAAGCAATATACCGGCCGGGCCACCGGAGCCTTCCCGGTGTTTTCGTCTTGGACGACAGCGCTTGTGACAGGTGCGGGAAATGCGTAGAGGCATGTCCCCGAGGCGCTATCAATCTTGACGCCAAGCCTTGCGACGTTGAGGTGTCGGTAAGCGCAGTAATTGCCGGCCCGGGCCTGGGGCATTATGACCCTCTGACCCGCAAGGAATACGGATACGGTTGCACTGAAAACGTCATTACCGGGCTGGAACTGGAAAGGCTTCTCAGCCCGTCCGGCCCGACAGGAGGCAGGCTAATCCGTGGGCCTGGCTGTAGGATTCCACGAAGAATAGCTTTTGTCCAATGTATTGGCTCTCGCGATAGGGCGGGTGAGGTTCCGTATTGCTCAGCTGTGTGCTGTATGTACGCGATTAAGGAAGCTATGAAACTCAAGGAGTTGATGCCTGACGCAGTTGTAAAGGTCTTCTTCATAGATATAAGGGCGTGTGGGAAAGGGTTCGAGGAGTACTACGAAGAAGCCAAAGGCCTGGGTGTGGAGTTTGTTCCGTGTAGAGTCTCGTGTGTTGAGCCGGGAGATGAACATGTTTACGTCTCGGTGGAGACGGATGGGGCGGTGTCCCGTGAGGAATTTGATTTGGCTGTGCTCTCAACGGGTTTTACCCCGCCTGACGGAATAGACGAGTTGTCACAGGCTTTAGGGATTGAGAAGGGACTGTATGGGTATCTTGGTTCAGGTGTTACCGGGTTTTCCCCGGTTGCCACAGAGAGGGAGGGAATATACGTATGCGGCGGAGGTGTTGAGCCGCAGGATATTCCAACTGCAATCATGTGGTCCGGGGCGTGCGCGTTTCACGCGTTGAAAGATGTACTGACTACGGCAGGGTCTCCTTGTGCGCGTGAGGCTACTCCGATGCCAAAGCCCGGACCCATAGAGATCGCAGATGACGTTGAATCAGATGAACGCGAGCCGGACGAAGAGAGAATCGGCGTTTTTGTGTGCAGGTGCAAACCCTCCATGGACGGCCTGGATATTGACAAGATTGTCAAATGGGCAAAGGAGCAAGACCAAGTCGTAACTGCAATGGAGATCCCGGATATGTGCATGGACCGGGGTGTTGAAGCGCTGCTGGCCGGCATTAAGCAAGATCCTGTGGACAAAGTAATTATAGCCGGATGCTCACCAAGAGACGTGGCCTTACTCGTGGAGGAAGGGCTTCAAGAGGTTGGGATAAAGAAAGGCTTCTTAGAAGTTGCTAACATTCGTGAGCAATGCGCGTGGCCACACATGGATGATGAGTCCGCTACGGAAAAAGCCTTGGATCTTGTAGCAATGGCGATAGAGCAAACACGCCACGGAAAACCCCTAACCCAAAAGGCACGGCCTATCCCGGAAGGTGCATTGGTAATCGGTGGGGGTATCGCAGGAATGAGGGCAGCTAAAGCCTTGGCTGACTTAGGCCATAAGGTAAGCTTGGTGGAGAAGGTGCCTGTTCTTGGAGGGAGGGCCTGCTCCGTGAAGCGTTCTCTTTCGGGCATGGACGTCCAGGCCCTGGTCAATAAGCTAAGTGAAGAAGTTAGGCAAGATCCTCTCATTGAAGTGCATGTATCGTCTGAGGTTTCCCGCATATCCCGTGTTGACGGAGGATTTCGGGCAACGATTCAGAGTCGCGAGGCCGGTTCCCAGACCCCCAGAGGGGAAAGTGAGTGCGGAGTGGTTATCCTGGCTACCGGCGGCACTGAGGCTGAGCCTCCTAAGGCCTTTACCGGCCAGGTTGTGTCAGGGGTTGTCACACAAACAGAGTTTGAAGCTGAGCTTGATCAAGCAGGCCTTAGGTTAGAGGATTTGCCGGGTGAGATTAGAACTGTAGTAATGATACAATGCGCGGGCTCACGAGATGCCGAAAGGCCTCACTGCAGCCGGGTATGCTGCTTGCAGGCCTTGAAGAACGCTATTCGCATGAAGACCTGCCGTCCCGAAACGGAAGTATATATCCTGCACCGAGATATGAGGGCGCCCGGGTTTTATGAGCTTTTCTACGAACAAGCCAGGGAGATGGGTGTGGTATTCATAAGGTATCCGGAGAATGCTGTGCCCCAACTGTTGCCCGGTGATAGTGGAAAGCCCGTTTTGGTGGAGGTTTATGATGAAGGCCTTGGCGAA
>JAAZEW010000387.1 GCA_012512055.1 Bacillota bacterium
AACAGGCTCTATGGGACGATAGATGCTCTTATAGACGCCGTAAAGGCGTTTTTCAAGGAACTAACCGAACCAGAAGCTCTTACGTTGGCGGCCTAAACCTGTCGAAAACTAATGGAACCTTACTTAGTGGTTTACTGCGTCATTACGTGAAATCCATACACAAACTCCTATCAATAATAAGCTAATTACGGCATATTCAAGATTATCATCTACCAATATAAGCAGTGAGCCGGGGTTGCGCATCTGCCACGAACGGAGGTTTCTCTAGTCGTTCAGGGTTTTGAACTACAACCAGCGCCTCATTCTTCGCACGCGTGATGGCGTTGTACAAAAGTCGACGTTGGCGTTCAAGCGAGCCCGTGATTTCGTACGGCCACAGTACTATCACAGCGTCAAATTCCCGGTTTTTCGCCTGAGGAATAGTCATCGCACGAACGCCCTTCATGTGTGTCGTCCTGTATGCTCTAATTCTCTGATAGACTTGACTGATCTGTTCTCGTAGCTCTGCCACACTGAACGTTTTCCTACCCGCAATTCGCCTCTGTTTGTCAAGCCACGCTGCGAGTGCCTCTGAGACAGCAGATTCTGACGGTAGGGAAATGTCTGAAGCTTGTACCAGAGCCAACGGATCATCGGGCAGGGTAAGCTGTGTAATGAACTTGTCTTCCTCGTCTTGTTGTGAAGTCTCCCAGCGTACGTGGTGAGGACCGTATTTCTTCCCAGTCCCAATTGGACTTTTCTCGACACGGGTAATGAGATTTCGGACAAAGCGTGAGCTTTTTGCATGCACAGGAGAGATGACTGCAATGTCATCATACTTTGCACGCCACCATTCAAGACGTTGTGAAACATACATCGCCCCAACATTGCAGTTCAAAGCCCCAAGAACACTAAATCCATTACCATTATCAGGCACTGAGCAGCTTTCACGTATACCTTTTGACGCCTGCAAAAGCCCTGTTGCCTTCGTTCGATGGATATTCGTTAATTCAACGACTTCAGCACATTCATGTGCCCACATTACAGCCGGATTAAGCCAATCGTCATTGAGATCCTGGTAGTAATCTGCTGCTGCAAGACATATTGCTACCTTGCTGAGTCCTTGAATCATCGCAAGTTGTCCTTCCTTAATGTCCTGCATCTCGTCAACGATTACTATAGGAAACGTCTTATTTACCCATTGGGATACTAGAGGATCATTGAGCAAGTTACCGGCAGAACGGCAATACTCCTCATACTTACCAGCCTTTGGCTCTCCACCAAATCGGACACGATAAATGCTCCTCCATCGTTTGACTAGACGCCAGGCAAAGCTATCTACCGTGACACACCTGAATTGACCGTAGAGACAAGATACCTTAGAAAGGCGCTGCTGTAATTGCCGCCGTGAGCCATGCATTTTGGTGAGAGCAAGAACTCTCTCATGGACGGCAAGCGGCCGAATCTCAAGGACAGAAGCTAATTCTTTCATAAGCCTAGTCGTTTTGCCACTCCCCGCAGGGCCCTCAAATAGTAGTAGACTCATGGCGAAAACCTTAAAACGAGACAGCTCGGGCTGCTTTTCGTGCTATCGCGTCTAATCAGACGATATTCCGAGTGAGGGCTAATGCATGCGAGAGTGATAGCCTCTAGAAGTTGCTCTGCCCGTTCCAAACAGCCATCATAGGATCCAATGACTTGTCCTACTTCCTGGTAGGCAAGATAGTCTGTCTTCAGTCTCCCAGGACCCTTTCTTATCTTGAAGCCTGCGATGAGCTCGTCAATGTCTCCAAAACCGCGATCAACTCGTCTGTTAATCTCACCAAGTACAGCTTTCTCATCAGCCCTAAGTATCCACCCAATAGCGTCTTCCATCGTCCAGTTTTCAGGCCATTGGAGGATTACTTCCGGCGCAGGATTCTCGTCACAAAGCTGTTTAATCTTCTTGTCGCCCTCCTTATCTCCATCCACCAAAGGCACAAGACCTGATCGCGTACGCCGAAGCACACCGAAAGTCTCAATTACAGCGGAATCATGCGTCGGAACCACGCCAACCACAGCACCAAACGGAGGCGCTGCTGAGGGAGTCAGCTTCAACGCCCGCTCGCCGGTCTCGATCACGTCTGCCAGAAGTCTAAACCATTCGTGTTCACTTCGTCCCTCGGGAATAACTACATAATAGTACATCAGAGCTTCAACGACCCGCGCTCGCTCCTCATGAAAAAGCTTGCGAATAGCATTACTCGCTTCCGCATCGAGGGGTTGCGCGAGCAGAGGTGTAGCTGCGAGTTGTGTGCCCCGCTTCTCCAGGAGTTGCACTGACGTGGCAGGGTAGAAAGCTGCGACGCGTGGAGAGTGGCTTGTACAGACAGTCTGGTCTGCGATTGATACTGTCTGAGAAACAAGCCTGCGCTGTAGACCGGGTGGCACGTGAAGCTCGGGCTCTTCCATAGCTAACATAAACGACTTCCCTTGTCTCTTGCGTTCACGACCAAGTTCCAACAGCAAGATGAACGTCTGAAGTGATAACAGACCTGTACCATGCCGCACAATAGGAAGAGGGATATCATCCTCTGTCTGGTAATGCGGGACCAGCGCCTGAAGCAGAGAATCGGAGTCAGTACTAGTAAGTCGTAAGCAAAACTGCGGTGACTCAGGAAGAAGTTGTGATAACTGCTTGTTAATGCGTTCGATGAGCGGCGACAGTCCTATATCATACTCAAGGGGGGACTGAGGCTGGCGAAGTCTGTCACGTTCCTCGAGAATAGCCTGTGCCGGAACGCCGCCCACGGTGGCTACTGCCTTCCGAAACAACTCTGAGGCAAAGGAAAGTGACGCTTCCCATGTACGCCTAGCTGGGAGTACATAGTAACCCACATCATCAAGGAGTCGATATGGTACTTGCTGAACTACATCTTCCTGGAATACATCAGTGATCGCGTCGTCGTCATGGAAGTAGCGAATTTGCTCAACACTCAGCTCCTCACAATCAAAACGTGCCGAGAAGGCAATCTGAGCACAGAGCTCGTGAGGGTCCTCTTTAGGCTCGGGACTAATTCTACCTGTCTCGCGATTCCACCACTTAGGCACCGCCCTGCCTACTCGAAACCAGGCGTCGTGTCTGTCAGGGTCATTGCTGGAAAAACCGCCTAGAGTCGCAATAATGCGGATACGGCTGGTACGACTAGGGCAGCTTCCATAGAAATCATGTTCTGTTAGACTGCGGACAAGGCGCGTCCGCCCAAGAACTAATGACATAGCATCAATTATGGTGCTCTTTCCTGAGCCGTTCGGTCCTACAATGACAGTGTGGTTCCCCAATTTGATGCTTGCACGCTTGATACCTCGAAAGCCTTCAATCGACAGCGCTATCAACTTCATGCTGTCTCCTCCTAGCGTGTTGTCTTCTCCGCCCATCACGTTGTGAGCATTACGATCCGCGACAGCAAAAAGACGGCTTGGCAAACAATCGCCACTGTAACCCTTTTCGCTCCCGGAGAGACCATTGCTTGCATGAGAATTGTTTTCACTGCTTATCGCGTTTCAACACTCTAGACTGAACTGAATGCGGTATGTTTCTACTAATACTTCGCGATGATCGCACCTTCGCTTTGTTCACAAATGCCAGGCACGGGAAAGTCATATCATGCCTTACTCAAAGCGAGCAATGTGGCGCAGTTCGTCCCTGACATACACTGCCCCCTACTCGCCCATCCCCTTGCGATAATGCATTAGCTAGGTGCAGTCGTCTTTTCTATTTCTCGATTATCAGTCAGCGCCGCTTTTAACTCTCAATTCAGTAAATCTCTCATCCCTGATTTCAATATCCTCGTATGCAAAATCATCATGCACAAGCCATTTTCCATGTCTCATTTCTAATCTATGTTTTGGCCCAACATGAACACAGTTTGGTAAGTATACTTTTCTTACAAATGGTTCATTCTGCCTGTCCCTTTTTATGTAAGCTTCTCCGGGTGTGTTAGGAATGAACCAAGGCTTTATGCCTATGGAACCAAACTGCATTTGAACGATATTTTGCAGAAGATGAATTGCTTCAAGAGCAAGAACTCGATCATTTGTGTCAATTTCCGGACGAAAGTGAATAGCCCTATTTCGCATAGTCTCAAGTCTTAAAAAAACTGTCGCCTACATCTGGTAAAAGAACATTCCAAGCTAGCAGCGTATTAGTTGCTAATTTCCAGTTATCGAAGGAATGCTTCCTATATACTTGCTTATATTCAGGCGTATCTTTATAATCTTCTCGTAGTAACAGGATCAAATGATTTAGGATACGTTCGCCAAGGGCACATGTTCCAGTTAAAGCTGGGTAATAAGCTCCAATAGTGAAAGCATCTCGACAATTGGCTAAGAAGGTGTTGTGAAATGCCAATACTGAAAATGGCTTTGAGCCAAGATCTATAAAGTTCTTCAGTTTTTGTCCATGACCAAACACTCCATATTGATGCAAAATTTGCTCTCTAACAATGTCTTTATTCTGCAACCATTGCTGTTTAGCATTCTCCGCCCAATGCTCGTCTATGTCTTGTAGTAAAACCGTAGCCCTACTATCAAAATCCATTCCAAGCACCCTATATCGCTTCAACTCACCAGCCCCTTAATTCGAAGCAGTAATTGACACTACACCTAACGTCCTACGGATCCCTCAAGCGTGTTCAGTGCGTCCTGAGCACGGCTTCAACGTCTGCGATATGCCATGCAATAGACCGCATCTTGTGCTCTCAAGAACGAAAATCCTTTCGTCTTACAGGCGAAAATACAGTTGCATGTGGCTGTCTTCGACTACTCATTCCCTCTTTTGCTTTCCGATAGGGGTTGTCCCACAAGATCAAGCTCTTCCATTTCGCCGATACGTTTCGTTCGAATTGGCTCTGTCTTCCGATTAGTTGATCGTTTGGAGTCTTTGGTATCGTCGTTATTGTCTACTGATTTCGTCTCATTACAAGGATCGGCCATGATCCTAGCCTCCTTTCATTTGTCACTTAGATTCCACTTGTTCTATGCTCGCTTGTCTAGTCGCACTTCCACCTTAGCGTAGACCTATCTGACACTAACCAAGCGCAGCAGCGAAAGACTAAAGCGTTCAATGGTCATCAGGACCAGCACTGCCCTTTACCACACACTGCTTATCGTGGCAACTTAAGACTGTTCGGGCTGAATCGAATCGTATCCATAGTGGCCAGCAAGACAATCAGCACAATAACTATGCTTAGAGTCACGCATCGCTGCGCCCATGTATACCATCTGATCTTCTCCTTCGCCACTGCTTCAATGGATACCACTGTTTTGTGCCATGTTGCTGACAATCGAGTCACACAGTCTTCCGGTGCCAGATCAATAACACCTTCCTCAAACAACGCCTCGGTGTCTATTCGCTCATACTCTGAAATGTCTATGACCTTCAAAGCAAAAACCATTCCTATGCCGAGACTAATTACTGCGATGACACAGGGCACTAAAGCCCACGGCATTGTCGACAGCAATGTGACAAGTCCTCGCCCAAGCAGTCCAACGAAAATACCGGAAGACGATAAGAGCATACCGGCCTTGCCCTCTATAGTACGAATACGACGGTGCTCAGAGTTAAAGACTTGAGTCAAGGTATTCAGAATCAGATGCACGGTTGTCCCATCGAAATTCTGTGCATGCATTCTGTCTGGATCACTGTCACCGGTAATCCTCTGATCATTGTTGCCACTCATACACACAACCCTCCAGTACGGTTAACATCTAGGTTCCGTTCGCTCGTGCATACGCTTTCGGGGCTTCTGTGGGATCATACTAGGTCTTGCAACAAGCTGAACTAAATGATAACAATACATTCTTCACAAGAGGCGTCTCAAGGTAGCCAGACAGGTAAGGGTCTTACTAAAGAGAAACCTAAATAGAAGGCGCATGTATTTCGTGAGCTAAGAGCCGGATGAATCGCAAGATAATAAGTCCATACGTACTAGGTTCGTGCGTCATAGAATATCGTTATAGGAGTCGGATGAAGGTGTTGAAAAAAACATGAGTGAATAGTACAGCAGCAGAAATCGCAATTTAGTCATGCGCAAGACCGCGTCAACTATTCGTCGTCAAATTCCATAATCCTTCACAGATCTCACCCCGTAGTCGTTACCTCTGTAGCTTGCTGAGATATGGTCTTCGGCTCGAAACACTCCATCATGGCATGAAATACAAATCGAGGGATCTTCCTTACGTAAAATGACTTGTCGTCATGCCCAGTCTGCCCGAATTTGATTGAGTCTCAGTTCAGTAAGCATTACCTTTACCCCTTTGACCACTGTCTCAGCATACCTATAGCAAAGCCAACTGTCCATCCACTTTCGGTTGGCGTTTAAAAAAGCTCGACCTTTGGGCAAGAGCTTTATCGATCTCCCTCTCACCTAATCGTTTATTCGGAAAGAAGGATATATCATAGCCGTTCTTGTGCGCCTTCCATGAGTTGGTTGCAGCTGTATGAAGTATATTTGTCATACACTCTCCTAACTCAACCTTGCCCTTTTGACCGGAAGATTTATCAAGCTGTTGCGATATGGAACCCACAAGAACGTCTGCCAGCTGAATAACATGCGACTCTGCCTTATGGACCTTCTCTTTCTCATGATCTGAAGACACAAATACGATATGTTCGTTAAGAAATTGGATACGGGTATCCGCCACTACGCTTGGGAGATGCCAGCGGAAATATGGGTGCTTCTGTAGATTACCTTCATCGTCATGAAATACATTAGAAATAATCACTCTCTCATACGACTTGAAATATGTATTGATACTGAACAGGAAAGCAGTGCGAAAGAACCGATTATAGACTGTGGCATATTTGCCGGTGGGTTCATCTCCAGGGCCAAAACCACTGAAATCCAGATTGTGAGTGGCTATCCCCAGCACTTCCCAGTAGACATCGATGCCGGAGTGCTTCTTAAGGACCTGCAACCAATCCTTTGCCACTGCAGTCCGAGGGGACTTACGGGATAGTCCCTTAACGTCACTGATGCTCATCTCCCCATGGAAACCATAACGCTTACGAATACCAAGAAGCTGAGAGATGACGTCCTTTACTGACGAGGATCGAATGAGCAACATGCATATATACCACCATCCCTGTCCGTCCTTATTCGCTGCCATCTTGCGCTCGTCAGAAAAGATAGTAAGACGTATAGTGCTGGGTTCTACTTTATTCCCAAAGAGATCTTTATGTATCTTGTAATGGTTTAAGATGGTTACCTCCTCTCGTACATTTCACGTATGTTCGGTGACGGATATTCCATCGCATCGCTTCAGAATGAGTAAGGCAAGCTATAGTCACCGTGTTAGGCTACTCTCGCCGTGTGTAATACGGCCATGACATTGCTCGAACCTCAGCCCGGATCCACAGTAACACTGAGCGTTCGGTGGCGTAGCAGAAAGCAATATCGGATGATGCAGTGCCTCTCGCCCAATCCACACACCATATCCAGTAGCTTTCTGGGTAGCATCCCAGACAGAAAACTTAACCAACCAAATAGCAATGTGATCGAGATAATTCACCAGCGAATGTCCATCCCAAGACCACGCGCCCAGAGAAGGCAGCAATGGACACAAGCTGCTATCACCAAACACGTGTGGGCATAACCCAGGCAATTGGGGTATCGTCATGAACACCTTTGGATGGCTTGGAGGACCCTCATGACGAGCAAGTAAGAAAAAGGTCCTCCTGAGCTCTTTTTCATCAATAGGCAAGTCTAGCGTCTTCTCTGCCAGATCCTCAGGATCCACGTCTACACGCCCATTTATGTGAACTTGAACATATCGATCCTCCGCCAAAGAACTGATTACAGCAAGAGCATCACTAGGTAGCGCCAACGGCGTAATCGAGCCTACCCAGACCGGCGCAACTGTTTCTTTTGGATTCTTTTCCCCCGGGTGGCAGCCCTTTGGCTGCCACCCAGGATAATGCTTCTTCATCTGACGACATTCATACTCCCATCGCTCGGGATCCTCTAACCACCATACTGGACTAGGCACTCCGAAGGTCGGTTCAGGCTTCACGCGACGGGGTGGAGGATCTCCGCGTCCTGGGAAATCCTTTGGTGGACCCGGCCTGTCAGGATTACCCGGTGGTTTCTTTGGTTTTCCCGGGTGGTCTTTCGGTGGGCCAGGCGGATTTGGGTTGCCGGGAAAGTCCTTCGGCTTTCCCGGAGGTTTATCAGGAGGCCCAGGCTGACTGTCCGACCCCCGTTGAGTGTTGGAAGAATCCTGAATGTTCCGTACAACGTCTTCATCTTCCTTCATATTGTACTCCTACTTTCGGGGGGCAAATTTGTTTACCCAAGAGACAGGCTATGGGGAGGATTCGAGGACATTGTGTCGTAAATAGTATGTATACTACTAAGTGCAAATTGGCACAATGTATACACGTCAAACCTCAGGGGCATGGTATTCCCTTGTCACAGACTGTCTCTGGGGAAGGTTGAAGAGGTACCCCCTTATGCGTCCTCTTCAGCCGGGTTGAGTTTCGTTGGCAGACGCCGCACGTACCAGGTGCGGTGTCTGTCCTTTCTTGGAACCCATAGCCTCACCCCCCCAATCTTCTGTTAATCACTGGGAGTATCTACCGGGCGGTTCATGTCAATCGTCATCAGGTCTCTATCTTCATCCCATACTGCTAGGTACCTAACTGTCCTGCTCAAGTTCAGTTCTGGACAGAACCGGGCAACAAAACGGACGAAATCCTTGCTCGAAATTCGAATATAACCATCACGTTCGCGCTCAGCAAAGGGCAGTCCTCCGGATGGCACTTCGGGGTCTTCGTGTTCTTTCCTAATCGGTTTTACCACGATGTTCTTGTTTGCCTTGTCAAACCCAAGCATGATCTTCCAAGGCTTTCCGAGCACCTCTACAGCCGCCCTGTTAAACGTAAGTCCATACTCCGCCATAGACACCATGGGCGTACCGATTTCCGGATCAAACCACAAAATTGCCTCCTCTTCCACTAGGTTCCACCTCCCCAAGGATGACCATACCATATAGATCCATGCCAGTCAACTCTCCGGCGTGTTTCTGATGTCGTTTTCATATCAGTTGTGCAGAATCCGTACTAAGTCTGCAGCGTTTCTGCCGTGGACCTCGTGTAGCCTGTAGGCTTCTAGATAACTCTTGCATTGCTCAATTGTGACCGCCTCAACATTGCGTTCGCCCTTAGCTGCGGCCCCCAATTGCCAATACGCTGCTAAGGACCGCATACCCCTAATGCCTACCCACATGCACCCAAGCAGATGCTGTCAGTAGCCTACTTGCTTTTCTCAGCTACGCGTAATCCGCCCACATCCGCAAGACACATTAATGGTTTGCCAGTCCATGCATAACGTGTCTGCACAATCTGGATCCCAAAACCCATCGCGTTCTTGACTATTTGCTCGCTACAGTCACACATTTCACGACAACGCAGTTGCCGCAGAGCAGCAAAAGAATGGGGCATAGACGCAACTATGAATCTCACGCCTTTGGAGAGACTCTATAGCAAATAGTACACTCCATGACGACGCATCAACGAGCTGCTATTCTACATTATCTGAGCGGCCTTCTTGGCCCAAAGGTAGGGATACCTTGACAGTCACTGTTTCGGGCGCATTTCATTAACTCCACAGTACTGGTAGCCTTGGCTAGTATTAGCTGTTGAGCATCAAATATTACTTTGTCAATTCTTACATAAACAGTACATGCCGAATTCATCTTTCATAAAGATAGTCCTCTTTACTAAGGACTCTTCATTGGCAGCGCATCGTTCTTTCGAATAGCCCGCAGCCTGCCTAGAATAGCGAGTATGCATCTCGCATGTCATTTGTCTCTATCTGATTTTGCTGTCTTTTTATCCGTTTATCAACAGCTTCCAATTTTGCAGGAATTCTGTAAATGTAATCAAGTATAGACTCAGTAAAATCTATTAAGATCGGCACATCCATTTCCGTAATTTCAATTTGATCAGCATGTGCACCTATATTTCTCAAAGCTCTTATTCTATGAGAGATCTCTGCTAACCCCCTGGGGATATCTTGTCTGTTGCTTAGATCATCAAGCTTTTGTGCCAGCGTTGCCCCCATGGCTTTTCTATCATCAACAATAAACTCCAGAGTCCTTCCAATTAAGACTGCAAATGCGTTTGGCTCGATATTTCTAACTCTTAATGCTGCCTCATAAGCTTTTTTCACTTTCTCCGGCAATCCATCAGTGACTATTATGTCTGTAGGATAAATGATTTTTGCTGAGTATTCACAACCATTCTCTATGTCCAAAGAAAACGTATCCCATGAGGTTTCATACACGATTAGATTTCCGCAAGACAAACAGAGGAATAACTGCCATTTTCTATAGTATTCATCAGTATACGGCGGATCACCAACGGTAACTTCATCTGTATATTCCGTAACTGGCTTTAATGGGGATTTGTTTCCGCAATGCCCACATTGAATATATACCGTTTTCTCTGACATTAATTTGGCTCTCCTTTCTGGCGTGTCACGATGGCAGCCTGTGCTATATGGCGACTAACGATGATATCCTCGATGTATGTATCATCTAGTAACCCATGTTGGGTGTATTACCTACTGTTACGAATTCTTCTAATATCGGGTGTTTCGCGATTTACATCACTAATCCTTCCCTGTTTCCAGTATTGCCCAAGACATACAAGCCTCCTGCCTAAGACATGAACATGTTGGGGATCTTTGGTAAGGCGAAGTCATGCATGGCCCCTATACAACTATAAGTGTTTGATGTAGTGCAAAACACGCTAATGCCTAGAAACCATACCAAACCCACATTCTACCAACTATGAGTCTGCTGATGCCTCTCACTTATTTACTATTACGGATAGCAATTGGGTCTAGGGGAATCTGGCACTAAAACGAAGAAGACTAATGCGGGCTGGTTGACCAATCTATCGTGACGTAGTTGAATATCGGTATTCGTGTATCTACGCCACATCATCTAGGGCAGTATTGAGCTCTCACCCGCTTACAATCTGATTTGCCATATTGTGGCTGGTGTTCTTCAGTCGAATCAAACATCGCGTTACGTCTTCTCAAACCCATCGAAGAACTCTTCAGATAAGCTATGGCATCTTCGATTTCTTGCGACTCAAACTTCCTACCCTTTATGCGCTTGATCTCTCTTACGGTTCTCTCATCGCTGTCATCATCCTCCCGCAAAGCTGTGCCACGCACAAAACTGACAGAAGCCAGCAACTCTATTTCTCTGGGTGATCGCCGGGTGAGTTCTTTCATGACATTGTCAAAATTGGACCTAAAACCAATCAGCTCTTGACGATATTCCCCAATAGGATCATGGGCATTACTACCAGGACGATATTGTAATCTGCTGTTTGGGCTAGTGTCTTCTATAACATCACGAATCTCAAGCCATTCAACACGATCAGTCACTTCATAAGAATATGGGCCGTAGTAATGCATTCGGTGGTTAATCGATAAAGGAACGCCACTGGCCTTCAAGAAATACATAAGTTTCTGTAGGGCAGTTCTACTTATGTATTCACTTGTACGCCTGTACCAGCTCTCCACAACACAAGCAATAACAGCGTCCTCAAATTCCCATGCTAAACACCGCATTGATTA
>JAAZEW010000055.1 GCA_012512055.1 Bacillota bacterium
AACCCGTTTACATCCTCATAGAAATTCTGCCTGAAGTTGCGAGTAGGGAGGGCTGCGATAGAGTTCGCCCATGTAGTTACCTGCGCAAGCCCTAGATCCTGCCATGCCTTGAGCCCGGGATTCGCCAGAAGCTCCCGAAACATATTAGTCGCCACATTCCTCAAACCGGCGATATCAGCCACAGGCACACCACGAGTCCCCCTCACAGCAATAGCTTTGAGGTTCTTGGATCCCATGACAGCTCCCATCCCGCACCTGCCTGCCTGACGGCCCAAATCATGGTTTATGCATGCAAACACGACACCGGTCTCGCCTGCGGGGCCTATCGTGGCAATCTGGAATTCGTCCCCCAGCTCCTCTTTCAGGACTTCTTCAGCCTTTATCGCACCTTGCCCCCAAATGTGATCCGCGCCTCGGATCTCCACCCGATCATCATCGATCAGAAGATAAGACGGGGTTTGTGCTTTGCCCCCCACAATAATCGCGTCTATCCCGGCGTACTTCAGTTCCCCTGCCAGGTGCCCCCCGATATTACTGTCACCGTAAAGGCCGGTAGCCGGGCTCTTCGCTGAGATACTGGTTTTTGCCCCACTGGGCAAGAACAACCCTGCAAACGGGCCTGACGCAAAGACGAGTATGTTGTCAGGCCCGTAAGGATCAGCGCCCTCCGGCACTTCTTTGTAGACATAGTACGCGCCAAATCCCCTACCGCCTATGTAATTGTGAACTAGCTCTTCAGTAAGAGGTTCATACGAGACTTTTCCGCAAGACAAGTCCACCCGGAGAATATTGCCTGCATATCCGTACATCTAATCTGCCACCTCCCCCTCATCGCTAGCTGCAAGGATACCTAGAATTCCTCTCGGACAAAGCTTCTCGCACTCCCCGCACAAGATACATTTTATCGGGTGATCCACGTCCGGATGAGTAAACAGGGCACCATTTGGACACGCGTCCACACAGACTCCGCAATTCGTGCACAACTCAGGATTGATGGTGACAACTCCTGAAGCTAACCTAATTGCATCAAAGGGACATGTGTCTATACACTCGCCGCACTGGTCGCAGACAACAACCTCGTATCTGGCCTCAGTAAACAGCTTAGACACTATCCTTATGCCGGCTTTCTTCGGGTTGTTCTCCTCGAAGTTAGCTACGGAACAGACTACCTGACAAAGCTTACATCCTGTGCACCGTAGCATGTCTATGTCCATCCTCATACCAATACCTCCCTGCCTGCCGAGAGAGTCCGAAGACCGTCAATCCCCTCATACGACCGACGGTTCGATCACCAGTTCCCCGCGTTCAAACCTTCCTAAATCAAGCCCATGAATGTCAATGGAAGGCCTTTCATCGCACACAATTTCACTAATAAGCTTGCCGGTCACAGGTCCCAACATAAACCCGTGCCCTGAAAACCCGCAAGCCAGATAGAACCCTTCACACGGTGTGCTTCCCAAGATTGGATGGGCATCAGGTGTCATGTCATAAAGCCCTGCCCACTGCCTGACCACTGACAACTCCGCCACCGGAGGTAATACCTTCGTTATTTCCTCTGCCATTTCAACTAAGAATTCCCGGGTGGAAGAAACGGAGAACCCCGGTTTCTCTTTGGGATCCCCCATACCCATGATAAAGCTTCCATGAGGAGTCTGCTGACAATAAAATCGCCGGGAAAAGGACATCACCATCGGGCCCAAAACCGGATCCACAGGTTCTGTCACAAGTATTTGGTGTCGCTCCGGATAGAACGGAATATCCAATCCTACCATTTTCGCAACCACACCTGAGTAGGGTCCTGCAGCGTTAATAACTACCTTAGTGTCAATCGTTCCCTTATTAGTTCGTACGCTTTCGACTTTTCCGGATTCAGTCCCAATCTCATAAGCTTCGGTGAAGGTATGTATCGTGACGCCCAGCCTCTTTGCGGCCGTAGCATAAGCATATGTAACATGAAAGGGATTAGCGTGGCCGTCTGTAGGACAGAATGTGGCCAGGTAGATGCCGTCTGTATTCAGTATCGGGACGATTTCCCTGGCTTCCTCCGGGGTGAGGAGTCTAACCGGTATACCCAGCTTATGTTGGAGTTTCACGTTCTCTTTGAACTGGTCCGCTTCTCGCCTGGTGTACGCTAATAAGAGATACCCGCCTTGTTTAAACTCTATACTCCTTGAATAACCCAACTCCTCATCCATTCTCTCGAATGCTCTGACGCTGT
>JAAZEW010000007.1 GCA_012512055.1 Bacillota bacterium
ACCACTGCCGACGTGGGCTCCACAAAGATTCCGTCTTTTGCCAATTCCAGAGCAGCTAAGTTTATCTCGTCCTCAGTGACTGCCATTACGAATCCGCCTGAGTCTCTTGCTGCGTTAAGGATTTGGGCGCCTCGAATAGGATTGCTGCATGCGATCCCCTCGGCTACCGTCTTTGTCCCTCGGACAGGTGAAACTCGCGTCTCGCCGCGTAGGTACGCCTGGTAGACCGGGGCGCAGTTTTCAGCTTGTACAACGACGAGCCTGGGCAGCCGCAGCCTGCCGAGTCTCCCCCAGTTCATAAGGTTTACGAACCCTCTATATGCGCCGAGAGCCACACTTCCGTAGCCTGCAGGCACAATCACCCAATCCGGCATTAGCCTGCTTCTTTCGCATTGCTCAAGAATCTCATACGCGAGAGTCTTCATGCCTTCCAAGAAGAAGGGATTCCAGTTATGACTTGCATAGAAGGTCTGCCCATTGGAGTCTTCTTCTACAGCCTCCTGACATGCTTCTGCTACATCCTGCCTTGTACCGCTGATGGCTTTAATCGTTGCGCCGTATGCCCTGATCTGTGTCAGCTTTGCCGGGGACGTATCAGACGGTACGAATATCGTGCATTGCATACCTGCTCTTCCTGCGTATGCTGCCACTGATGCCCCTGCATTTCCCGATGAGTCTTCCACTACGGATTTTATGCCCATTTGCTTCAGGTGCGAGATCATTACCGAGGAACCGCGATCTTTGTAAGACCCCGTGGGGCAAAGGAAGTCCAGTTTGAACCATACCGGGAAACCATGGCAATTGGCAGTGATAATCGGCGTAAATCCTTCACCGAGGGTCACAATACTCTTATCCTCCAAGTGCGGTAAGGCTTCGCGGTACCTCCAGATGGAATGCGCTCGCAGAGCAAGAGACTCCGGCGGGGGGATGCCGTCCTTCCCTTGGCTCCGGTATTCCAGCTCCCCTCTACATGAGCAGCGCCATATTCTTGCATCAGCCGGATACCGGCTGCCGCAGCGTGCGCAAAATATCATCCTAGGAATCCTCCTTGAGTCGTAGTATATTAAAGAGTCAGGCTTACGGCTCATGGCATAACCGTATGTATGAATAATGATAGATTCGTCAGTGTGTAGAGTTTTCCTTCGCGGATCTGCGACCCGGTTATCGTGACAGCGGCCTGCAATTCCGCAAAGACTCATCCGCCGACAAGCGGCTGGGCTTTGCCGTTATGGGTTTTGGAATGCAACCTTGACAACTCACCTGAAAGCAGGCACACTTGTGTTACGTTACTCGGAATCGGCAAGAAACATACTGCGCAAATGAACGGTAGCAGGGAAACATTCCGCAGGCAGAGAATACATCCAGACTGAAAAGGGGTGGCGGTTTGACAGTCGTAATCGTCGGGGCCGGGAAAACCGGGTTTCAAATCGCGAAGATGCTGGCAGAAGCCAGGCATAATGTAGTGGTGATAGACTCCAGGGAAGAAGCGTTGAGAGAAGTATGCGAAAACCTGGACGTAATGACCATACACGGAAACGGCGCCAGCGGGAGAGTCCTGGAAAATGCTGCACTGCAAAACTCGGATCTGTTCGTTGCAGTAACTGATAGCGATGAGGTAAACGTGGTAGCATGTATGACCGCCAAGCGCCTTGGAGTTAAGCAGACTGTTGCACGTGTCAGAAACCCTGAGTATCAAGAGCTGTCCGGAAGCGAGCTTTCTACGAAGCAATTGGGTATTGACGTGATTATCAGTCCTGAAGAAGCCGTGGCGTATGAAGTGTTTAAGTTTCTCAGAGCTCCGGCTGCCACAGAAGTTGAGTACTTTGCTGATGGAAAGGTTCAAATGCTGGGCTTCAAGGTTCAGGAGAACGCTCCTATCGCCGGCACGACTGTAGCCGAAGCAGCCATCACATCGTGTACCATCGGAGCGATTCTTCGCGACGGTAAGGCCTTGGTGCCCCACGGGGGTACGCAGATTCTGGCAGGAGATGTCATTTTCATCATTGGAAAGACAGGCGCTCCGACAGAAATGGGTTGGCTCGTTGGGACGAGGGACCATGCCATAAGGAGCGTGGCTATTCTCGGTGGCGGGAGAACGGGCCTTCTGTTAGCTCAGTACCTGGAACAACACAGGAAGTACATTCCGGTTGTAAGGGTAATCGAACATGATGAGGAAGTGTGTCATCAGCTTGCTGCGGAGTTGCGACATGCTTTGGTTATCCATGGTGACGGCGCCAAGCCGGACCTGTTCCATGACGAGAGTATAAAATCCCTGGACGCTTTCGTAGCGTTGACAGGGCAGGATCAAACGAATCTGCTCGCAGGATTTATGGCGAAGCATGCAGGAGTACAAAGCATCGTTATCAAACTCGAGAGAGAAGATTACCTTCCGATAGCATCACAGATGGGGATAGATGTCACCGTTATTCCCAGGATGATTGTTGCCGGCACTATACTGCGTCTCGTTCACAAAGTGAATGTGGTATCCCTTACACTGCTGGGTGAAGGCAATCTGGAAGTTATGGAAATAAGCCTTCCACGTACTGCAAGCATATGCAATAAACCCCTCCGGCATTTGGACTTTCCAAAAGGCGCTATAATCGGATCAGTGATTCGAGGGGATTCGGTTCTGATTCCCAGAGGGAATACTGTCCTTGTGCCAGGCGATAGGATTGTCGTTTTCGCTATGCCCTCTGTAGCGCCGCAACTCGAGGATTATATAAAGTAGCATAATGATGAATTCTGTGAGGCGACTTTATCTTGGATATCAAATCTGTACTCAATATGGTGGGGACTTTAGCTATCCTGTTGGGACTACTTATGTTTATTCCCATGTCCATATCGGTTTGCTCCCATCAAGGGGACGCGTGGTCGTTCCTTGTCAGTGCGGCTATTGCGGTAGGGTTAGGCGTTTTGATAAAGAGGAGTTCCCCTACAAGTAAAGAGCCGCGGATCAAGGAATCATTTGCCATAGTTACTCTGGGATGGGTAATTGCAGCGGCAATAGGGGCTTTACCGTTTGTGTTCTACGGCACGTGCCCCACATACTCAGATGCCTTCTTTGAGACCATGTCCGGACTGACAACCACCGGCGCTACAGTGATAGGAAACATAGATGTCCAACCTAATGGGATCTTATTTTGGAGGAGTTTTCTACACTGGTTGGGCGGAATGGGTATTATTGTCCTGTTTATTGCTGTTCTGCCCAGTGTAGGTGTCGGGGGAAGCCGGTTATTCAGGGCGGAGGTGCCGGGACCGCTTCCTGAAAGGATTGTCCCCAGGATCAAAGAGACAGCAAAGACTCTCTGGCTGATCTACGTCGGGTTCACAGTGGTTGAGGTAATCTTGCTTTATCTGGCAGGAATGAGTCTTTTTGATTCAGTGAATCATGCATTCGCCACCATGGCTACAGGGGGCTTCTCTACCAAGGCAGCAAGTGTAGGCGCATGGACGAGCCCTGGGATTCATTGGATTATTGCGGCATTCATGTTCCTTGCAGGTGTCAACTTTACCCTGTACTTCCGTGCTTTGAGCGGCCGGAGCCTTCGAGGATTCTTCCAAGATGCTGAGTTTAAGTTCTATGTGTTTGCTATCACTGCTGCGACTGCTTTGATAACGGTGAACCTTCTAAGAGCCGGCAATTTCCAAAGCCTAACGGAGGCGTTTCGACATTCTGCTTTTCAGGTGGTTTCAATCATTACTACAACAGGTTTTGCTACTGTCGATTTTGACGTGTGGCCTTCGTTTTCCAAAGCAGTCCTCATGGTTCTGATGTTCATAGGCGGATGTGCCGGGTCCACTGCCGGCGCAATCAAGGTAGGTAGGATTCTCATCCTCATAAAACACGGATACAAGGAGATCTTTCAGTTCATTTATCCACGGGCTGTTACTTTGCCAAAGCTAAATGGGTCTCCGATTTCCCATAGTATGCTGGATACTATTACTGCTTTTTTCTTTTTGTACATGGCTACATTTATTGGCAGCTCACTGATTATGACCGGGTTCGGCCTCGACCTTGTCAGTGCTTTCTCCGCTGTGGCAGCAACCTTGGGCAATGTAGGCCCAGGCCTTATGGTCGTGGGTCCGACCCTCACTTATCAGCCTATTCCTGCCCTTGGGAAATGGGTCCTCAGTGCTTGCATGTTGTTAGGCAGGTTGGAGCTTTTCACCGTTCTGGTGCTCTTTATCCCGGACTTCTGGCGGAGGGGATAAGCAATTCTTCAGGGTTACTCCGGAATGACAATCCAAGCAAGAATATAGGCCAGAACGCCTGAGCCACCAAGTACTGCGAAAAAAATCCAGGCAAGACGTACAAGACTTACATCGAGATCGAAATACTCTGCTAATCCGGCGCATACTCCGCCGAGCTTCTTGTCACGCCTGCTTCTGAGGAGCCGTTTGACATTTGACATAGCGGTAATTCCCTCCTTTTCACCATCCACATGCCTCGATCATACTGTCATTATACTATGATATTTACGTTTTGCCTTAGGAAATCTTAGAAACAACGACTGCCTGCGCCATTATTGGGCAGGCAGTCTTCTATCTTAGATAATTTCCGGACGGAGGTTTACAGTGTCCCTTTACTCGTTAGGCATTTCTCCCAGGGTGACAGTGATAAGCATGTAAGTCTTGTTCCGCCACACCTGGATTACTACTTTGTCCCCGGCCTTCCGTTTGCGGACTTCTTCTTGGAGCATTGTTATGTTTTTGATTTCGGTGTTACCGAACTTGAGGATTATGTCGCCTCCCTGCAATCCGGCTTTTTCGGCAGGAGAGTCAGGGTATACATAAGCCACTACTGCCCCGTACTTCTCACGTAATTCGAAGTACTCAGCCAGTTCAGAGGTGAGATCCTGGAGCTGCACTCCTATCCAAGGATATGTCAGTTTCTTTCCGCTTATCAAGTCGTCCATTACACTTTTTGCCACATTCACAGGTATGGCAAATCCCAGTCCCTGAGCTTGTGCAATTATCGCGGTGTTAATCCCTACGACCTTTCCGTCAATGTTAATGAGGGGGCCGCCGCTATTGCCGCGGTTAATTGCAGCATCGGTCTGGATGTATATGCCGGCCTCTGAAGGATCGCCATCCAAGGATCGGGCAAGTCCGCTGATTATGCCGGCTGTCACTGTATGCTGCAGCCCGTACGGATTGCCGATAGCGATTGCGAAGTCTCCCGGGCGAATTGCATCCGAATCTCCAAGCTGCACTGCGGGAAGGTTTTTTGCCTCAATCTTGACTATTGCAAGGTCATTTCTGGAGTCTCTGCCCATGATCTTGCCATTGAACTTCCTTCCGTCCGCCAGAGTCACGACAATTTCTTTTGCGCCTTCAACGACATGATTGTTGGTAAGCACATATCCGTCGGATCTGACGATAAATCCGCTGGCTATAGCGGGCACTTCCACTTCACGGGCGATTTCCCTTTGCCTGATGCCAAAGAACTCATAGAACAAGTCTCCAAACGGCAAAGGAGAGACTTTCACTGTGCGTTTTGTGTCTATGTTAACTACTGCCTTGCCTACACGTTCCGCTACATCGGCAATACTGTTTTTCAACATGTATCCGCTGGGTTGGGCTGCAACCTGGCCTGAAGGCGCAATTTGTATATCGACGACAGAAGAAGCGGGCTCATCAGTTATTGTCCCGGTTGCTGCAAATGTATGGCTGTCTCCTGCAAAATGCAGAAATACCAGTCCTGTAATGAGGACACTCACTACTGCCACCAAAACGTACGAGGCAAATGTTCTTCTCCAATTCGAATTGTTGTCAAGGCTCATTAATACCGCTCCTCTCACTCTATCTATCTGTCAAACCAAAAGAGCTGATAAAGAAATCTGGCAAAATACTGTGCAAACGACTCTTGCGGCGACTCTCTCGATGCATGCGGCGGCACAGTTACTGTTCGTGCCATCTCTGTCAACAA
>JAAZEW010000056.1 GCA_012512055.1 Bacillota bacterium
CCTCACATGAGCTCTTCCCCGGCAATTGAAAACCATATACTCGCAAGGCAATCTCGAGCATCGGGTCATCATCTAAGCCTTCCACAAGCTCCTTCAGGACTTCCTTAGCCACATCCATGCGGGATTGGTTCCCTTCTACTTTTTCCCTCATACTGCCGGATGCGTCGATAATAAACTCGATATACGTCTTCTCGCCCGACTCGGCACCAAAGACGGAGCCGGCTTGCGACAATAACAGCCCGACTACCAGAAGAACAACTACCTTCAAGAGAAAACCTCTACAAGATGACTTCAGCACTGGATTCGCCCCCTTTTCATAATCCGCCATCTGCAAAAACCAACAAGGCGTTACTGATATCACGTCCCGGACGGGTAATGTAATTATCTCTATAGACCAGGCCGCTTGAAGCCCCACCGTCCAGGTTCATTGCCTCTACTGCGCCGAGTGATTTCATCACCTCCGCAAGTTCAGCCATCTTTGCGCCGGGCACGGTAACCATGAGCAGCTCGCCAGACTCAGTTATGCCAAGCGCTGATCGGGCATTGGACTCCGAAAGGATCTTCGCTTCCGCAAAACCTTCAGCTTTAGCTTCTTCAACACTGAAAACGATACGGCCGTCCTTCACCAATCTGGGTCCTGCGCCGATACCCTCTGTAATATCAGCCCAGATACCACTCGCTGACGCCCCGTCCTCTATCTCAAGACGGTAATGGACCTTGGCGCCAACGTGAAAACGACTCGCCAGAGACTCTTCGCTGCCTCTGAAATTGATAACGTAACCATCGTCTGGAATTGCCTGTTCACCTGTACCGATAAACGTTACCTTACCGCCTTTGACTACCACGGATGTTCCGTCGCCCACACCGGTGGTCATGCCCCGCCAAGGGGTGTAGATTATGACGCTATTTGCGGAAGTAGGCGCTCGATTAATGAAGTAGGAGTACCAGTTGTTCGGCCACTTTTCAGAACCGTCGATCCCGCCGACAATCTTAAGCCTTACCGGTGCCATCATCCCCTTCTTATCACCGGTTATCCCAAAAATAGTGCCTGTATTGCCTTTGTGGACAAGCTCACCCCTGGTAATGATTGTTCCCACAGGATCCTTGACCGGGCCTTTCTCATAAGCGTTAAAGAAAGTCCCGTTGATGGCGGCCACAGCGCCTTTTCGCCGGGCAAGGGCTAAGAGGTCCTCTGTAGACCCTACCCGGTCGCTTGCCAGACCTACGCCTACCCTGACTCTGGGATCGCGAAGATTCACTCTGACCACCTTGCAAGCGATAGTCCGGCTTCCCAACTTGACTTCTATCGCTTCGCTGGCTACAGGATCCGGGAGTGCTTCAGCCTCCGCAAAGCATACTGAGTTGACACAAGTAGATCCCATGACCAGACCATGTACACACAAAAGGCCTACGACTACCGGTAACAGTAGGCCCCAGGCCCTGGTAGACCGCGAATTCGTTATGTGACTTCCAGCCATGTGTCTCCCCTCACCCCTATCCCAAGGCACTTTAGGCCTAGCCATTACTCCTTGGCTTTTGCCGATTGAGCATCATGATTTAGCCAATTACCTAAACCAATTAGCGCTTGTCCTTCATCGTCAGCGTATTGCGAGTACTGATGTTTGGCCCATCATGCCAAGTCTTTTACGGTGTCTGCTGCTTTGTTATGTAAGCCGGATAAGACTTGATTTATCTACAAGATAATTCTACAATCACTACCTGACCAAAACATGACCAAAATATGTCCATCGGATGTTACCGAACGGTAGGAAAAAGACATTGCACGTAGAAGGTTATTTCGATAGCAATAGTCCGATGAGTCAAGGACGGTGCCTGTATTGGCAGGAGTAATAGAAACCAAACTCATACCACCTGAACTCAGGCCTGGGCTGATTGAGAGACCGCATCTCCTCGAAGCTTTCTCTCAGCTTAGGGATAGGAAAGCAACGTTTCTCGTAGCGCCGGCAGGCTACGGGAAGACTACTCTTTTGCTCCAGGCTCTTCATACTGGCAAGATACCTATGGTTTGGTATAGGTTAGACACCCATGACAACAATCTTTCGCTTTTTGTCAGACACTTAAATGCGGGTTTTAAGAAACACCTTAGGCGCTCAGGCCAGGAAATACCAGACCCGCTAAAGCCGGAACCCGTTCCAGCTCAATCACTGGAACGTTCCTTAGTAAGCTCACTGGTAAATCATCTAGCAGCCAGAGTCGGTGATGGGTTAGTCATAGTTTTGGATAACTGGCATGTGGTGACTGAACCCTCAATTCACAGTTTTGTCAAGGGGCTCTTCCTTCATCTTCCCGCTGGAATTCACATAGTCATTGCAAGCCGGACCTCCCTTCCAAGCTCATTCTCTCCATTGCTTATCCAAGGACAAGCTGTTGTTTTGGGGGTGGAGGAACTACGCTTCAACACGGAAGAAATCGAAGCCTTCGTCAGCCGAAACCTCAAAAGCCGGCATCCTCGTGTGTCTCGTCAATCCATCCTGGATTTCGAACGCATGACAGGCGGCTGGCCCACAGCTTTAACGCTTCTTGAGGATAGGAGCCTTCGCAGCTCTATTCATTCAGACTTCTTCCTCCCGGACAGCCGTCGC
>JAAZEW010000057.1 GCA_012512055.1 Bacillota bacterium
GAGATAGAAGTCCCTTCACCCACCAGGATTGTGGTGTAAGGTATAGACAAGGAACTGGTCGGTCAGATTTCAGCTAACATAAGAGGCGTTCGCCCGCCGGAACCGTACTAGGGTAAAGGCATCAGGTATGAAGGCGAGCGAGTCCGTATGAAAGCCGGCAAGGCCGGTAAGGCAGTAGGCCGGTAGGTAGTGGAACGTATGGAGGGTGGGGTAAGCCATGTTCAAGCGCGAAGATAGAAAGGTTGCGAGAACGAAACGACATCGCCGCCTAAGAAAACGCATATCAGGCACTCAAGATAGCCCCCGTCTTGCTGTGGCCAGATCTCTGAAGCATATTTATGCTCAGCTTATTGACGATCAAACTGGTACTACATTAGCATTTGCGTCCAGCCTCGACCCGGAGATCAAGTCTCAGGCGAAAAACGGCAGCAATATTGAATCTGCACGTTTGGTCGGCAAGCTTATCGCCCGGCGGGCGCAAGAAAAAGGTATCAAGCGGGTAGTATTTGATCGCGGAGGCAACCTTTATCATGGTAGAGTCGCTGCTGTAGCAGAAGGAGCTCGCGAAAGCGGACTTGAGTTTTAAGGTCCGGGGAAGTGGGTGATTGAGGTAATGATGGAGTTCGAAGGTCCGGAACTAAAGGAAAAAGTTGTAAACATAGACCCTGTGGCTAAGACTACCAAAGGGGGGCGCACCCGTAGTTTTCGTGCCCTCGTGGTGGTAGGCGACGGCAATGGGCGTGTGGGGACAGGTGTCGGGAAGGCGGCTGAGGTAGCAGAAGCTATTCGCAAGGGAGTCGAAGAGGCGAAGAAGAACATGTTTGATGTTCCTATCGTCGAGACCACCATTCCCCATGAGGTTGTGGGAAGGGCCGGCGCAGGCAGAGTCCTGCTGAAACCTGCTTCGCCCGGTACAGGAGTGATAGCCGGCGGTCCGGTGAGAGCAGTCCTGGAGCTGGCCGGTATTCGCGATATTCTCACGAAATCGTTGGGATCTGCCAATCCGTTCAACGTTGTTCGCGCCACAGAACAGGGACTCAAATCCCTGACCACGGTGGAAGAAGTAGCGAAGCGCCGAGGAAGATCTGTGGAGGATATACTTGGCTAGGGGGGTGTGGCAGATGTTAGGAAACGATAATGCCAAAGATAATCAGGAGACAAAAGGGATGCTTAAGATCACACTGAAACGAAGCACAATAGGCAGACCGAAGGACCAGAAGGCGACTGTCAGAGCGCTTGGGCTTAGGAAGCTCAATCAATCTCGTTGTCTTCCTGATAACCCTGCTGTTAGAGGGATGATTGGGAAAGTTGCCCATCTGGTGGATGCGGAAGAAGTCACGGAATAGGAGGTGGCTCCATTGAGACTTGAGCGACTGTCCCCGCCGGAAGGCGCCAAACGAGCTCAAAGACGGGTCGGTAGAGGTATCGGGAGCGGCCGTGGCAAAACTTCAGGCCGGGGTCACAAGGGACAAAGAGCCAGGTCCGGTGGGACCAAAGGCCCCATGTTTGAAGGGGGCCAGATGCCTTTAGTCAGGCGTATACCGAAGCGAGGATTTACCAATCCTTTTAAGATTAGATTTGTTCCTGTCAATTTGCGGGATCTGGAGATGTTTGAAGAGGACGCGGTGATTACCCCTGAGACACTTCAAGCATCCGGAATAATCAAACGGGCCCGCGACCGTGTAAAAATCCTGGGCGAAGGCGAAATAAGTAAACCGCTTACCGTCAGAGCCCATGCATTCAGCCGATCTGCGGTGGAGAAGATTGAACAAGCAGGCGGCAAAGTCGAGGTGATATAGGTTGCTAGGAGCACTTGCCAGCGCCTTCAGGATCCCGGAACTCAGGAAGAAGATTCTTTATACTATAGGGCTGCTTGCCGTTTATCGTGTGGCATCGTTTATCCCTGTTCCCGGGGTGGACGTTGCCCAACTCGTGCAGGTTTTCGGAGAGGCCGGGCTTTTTCAGTTTCTGGATTTGTTCGCAGGCGGAGCACTCATGAGATTCACAGTCTTTGCAATGGGTGTAGGGCCGTACATCACCTCGTCCATTGTTATGCAGTTGTTGCAGGTAGTGATACCCAGTCTTGAAGAGATGGCTAAGTCGGGAGTGGAAGGCAGACGGAAGCTATCGCAGTGGACGAGATACGGCGCGGTGATCCTTGCAGTCATCCAAGGTACAGCCATCACGTTTGGTATACGGGGAGCGCTCAACGATACAAGCGCCATGTCAGTGCTCCTTATTATCACAACGTTGACTGCAGGCACAGCTTTCTTGATGTGGCTGGGGGAGAAGATTTCCGAAAACGGAATAGGAAACGGAATATCCCTTATCATCTTTACGGGTATTATCGCCAGGTTGCCTGTAACGTTCCGCAGCCTGATTGCCAGTGTGGGCCAGGGTGGAGTCGGCATAGTCAGTGCATTGCTGTATGTCGTTGTCAGCCTGATATCGATAGTCGGAGTAATCATGATTACTCTGGCAAGCCGTAGAATTCCCGTGCAATACGCTAAGCGTGTTGTGGGTCGAAAGGTCTATGGGGGGCAGAGCACGCACATACCCCTTAGTGTGAACCAGGCCGGAGTGATTCCTGTGATTTTTGCTTCATCACTTCTGGCGTTCCCTGCTACCATAGCACAGTTTGTGCCTAAACTGGCTTTTATGTCTGATTGGCTGCGGGGCGAGAGTGTTTCGTATATGATTGTCTACTCGTTGCTGATTATAGGTTTCACGTACTTCTACACTGCCATGACATTTAATGTTGCGGACGTGTCCAACAATCTAAAGAAGTACGGAGGTTTCATACCGGGTATTCGGCCGGGGAGGCCTACTGTGGAATACTTGGAGCGCATATTGTCAAGGCTCACTTTTGTCGGCGGGTTGTTCCTCGCTGCAGTAGCCATATTGCCCAATATCATGACCGGTGTTACCAAGCTTAGCGGAGTCAGTTTCGGCGGAACCGCCCTCCTTATCATGGTGGGGGTTGCGCTCGATACTATGAAGCAAATAGAAGCGCAGCTCTTGATGAGGCAATATGAAGGCTTCATGAAGTAGGGGGAGGAAAGATATGCGTCTTGTTCTTCTGGGCCCTCCCGGGGTCGGAAAAGGCACTCAGGCAGTGAGACTCAGTAAGCGTCTTGGCGTGCCGCACATATCCACAGGGGATATGTTTCGAGAAGCATTGGCCAAGAAAACGGCATTGGGTCTTTCAGCGAAGGAGTATATGGATTCCGGAAAGCTTGTTCCCAACGAGATTACCATCGGGCTTGTCAGGGATAGGCTGGAGAACCCTGATTGCAGCCGAGGGTTCATTCTTGACGGATTCCCGCGAGACGTGGCTCAGGCTGAAGCCTTAAAGAAGATCCTAAAGAGCCTCGGCGTGTCACTGGATGCGGCTGTCTACATCGACGCCGGGCCCGACATTGTTGTGAAGCGCATTACAGGCCGGCGAGTCTGTGAGGATTGTGGGGCTACGTATCACATGACGTTCAACCCACCGCCTGAAGACGGAAAATGCCCGAAATGCGGAGGCCGCATTTATCAGCGGGTGGATGACAGGGAAGATACTGTGCGCGAGCGGCTCAAGGTATATAAGGCTTTGACAGAACCTGTAGTTGACTATTATGAGGGTGTTGGTATCCTCCGAACGGTCAATGGCGAAGAGGACGCAAATGAAGTTCTCGCTGCGATTATCTCGATGATTTAAGGAAGGCAATAATGTTGAGAAAAATAACTCCGTTGGTTATTTGCAAAAGCCCTGAGGAAATTGATATTATGAAAAGGTCAGGCGCGATATTGGCAGAGCTTCTCGAGAAGCTGCGTGGATTCATAAAGCCCGGGATTAGCACTTTGGATATTGACAAATTCGCTGAAGAGTTCATTATGAGCCGAGGGGCAAATCCGTCGTTTAAAGGGCTATATGGTTTTCCGGCCAGTGCGTGCGTGTCTATTAATGAGGAGGTTGTCCACGGCATTCCCGGTAACAGGAAACTGGCTGAAGGGGATATAGTCAGTATTGATGTAGGCGCGGAAGTCCAGGGGTTTCACTGTGACAGTGCAGCGACTTTCCCTGTGGGCACGATTTCCGGGGAAGCTCTGGAACTCATGAGAACGACTGAGGAATCTCTTTACCGCGGCATTGAGCAAGCACGGATTGGCCTTCGCATAGCTGATGTATCCAGAGCGATACAGAGCTATGCGGAGTCGAAAGGGTTTTCCATTATCAAGGCGCTGTCAGGGCACGGAGTAGGGCGCAAACTCCATGAAGAGCCTGCAATTCCCAACTTTGTGATTCGTGGTGAACCCGGGCCTATGCTGGCTGAAGGAATGACACTGGCTATAGAACCCATGGTCAACGCCGGTGGGCCCGATGTGAAGACCCTTAAGGATAACTGGACGGTAGTTACCTGTGACGGTTCGTTGTCAGCCCATTTCGAGCATACGGTTGCTGTGACCCGGGACGGCCCGGTGATACTCACTGCTCTCTAGTTAGGAGGACAGTTGAGGATGGAACCAGAATTGGGACAATTGGTAGTGTCTGCGGCAGGTAGGGACAGAGGCAGGTATTATATAGTTGCGCGAATTCTTGACGATACTACAGTCGCAGTTACTGACGGAGCTTACAGGCCGGTTTCGAATCCTAAGAAGAAAAACGTTAGGCATCTCATGATGACACGGACCGTAAACAGCTCCCTTAGAGAGAAACTCCTCCGGGGAATAGGCATAACTAATGAGGAGGTATGTGAAGCTTTGAAGATAAGCAGCAAAGCCAGGCCAGAAAGGACGGACTGTTCCAATGGGTAGAAAGGACGCGATAGAGGTAGAGGGAACCGTCATTGAGGCGTTGCCCAATGCAATGTTTAGGGTAGAGTTGGAAAATGGGCATAGGGTTCTCGCTCACGTGTCCGGGAAAATGCGTATGCATTTTATTAGGATCTTACCCGGGGACAAGGTAACAATGGAGTTATCCCCATATGACCTGTCGAGAGGCAGGATAACATATCGGTTTAAGTAGGCGGAAGCTGTTTTCCCATTGCTGTGGCGCAATGTAGCGCCGGGAGGTTTTTTTATGAAGGTTAGGCCATCTGTGAAGAAGATCTGTGATAAATGCAAGATAATCAAGCGTAAGGGCACCGTAATGGTGATTTGTGAAAACCCCAAACATAAGCAACGTCAGGGTTAGGGTGGAGGTGAAGCGCGCAAATGGCTAGAATTGCAGGAGTTGACCTCCCAAGGGATAAGAGAATTGAGGTAGCTCTAACCTATATCTATGGTATAGGCCAATCCACTGCGAGGGCAATTGTGGAAAGCACAGGGGTGGATCCCTATACGAGAGTCAGGGATCTCACCGAGGACGAGATAACACGCCTTAGGGAGGTTATCGATAGAGATTACAAGGTGGAAGGCGAGCTCCGCGCGGAGCAGGCTTCTCACGTCAAGAGGCTGATTGACATCGGTTCCTACCGCGGACTGCGTCATCGTAGAGGCGTGCCTGTCAGAGGCCAGCGTACTCGCACTAATGCCAGGACGAGAAAAGGCCCTAAGAAGACGGTTGGTGCTCGCAGGGCAAGGTCTTAGGCAGGCGTGTCGGTGATAGGCAGCCCTCACAGAGTAGGGCAGGAGCCGTAAAACAACGAAAAGGCCAGAAGTGGTAGCGAGAAAGGGGAGCGCCGAGTGTGGCTAAAAGGCGAACAACAAGGCTGAGAAGGCGTGAAAGAAAGAATATAGAGAGCGGTGTCGCCCACATTCGCTCAACGTTTAACAATACGATAATTACAATAACCGACCCTCATGGCGCAGTGGTGTCCTGGGCAAGCGCAGGCACTTCAGGGTTCAAAGGGTCAAGGAAGGGGACTCCGTTCGCTGCGCAAATGGCAGCGGAAACTGCTGCGAGGACCGCAATGGATCACGGAATGCGTCAGATAGAGGTCCTGGTAAAAGGCCCCGGTTCGGGGAGAGAAGCAGCCATTCGAGCACTCCAGGCTGCAGGACTCGAAGTGAATATGATACGTGATGTCACTCCGATTCCTCACAACGGGTGCAGGCCGCCTAAACGCAGGCGAGTGTAGTCTAAAGAAGACTCCATTTGGAGGTGGAAACTTACATGGCAAGGTATACCGGCCCAGTTTGCAGGCAGTGCCGTCGCGAAGGGCTCAAACTATATCTTAAGGGTGACAGATGCTATACTGAGAAATGCGCAGTGGATAAGAGATCGTATCCTCCCGGTGAGCACGGGACAGGTCGCAAGAAGGCGTCAGAATATGCTCTGCAGTTGCGTGAAAAGCAGAAGCTACGTCGTACGTACGGCGTACTTGAGAGGCAGTTCGAAAGGTACTTTAATATGGCGACTAGGACTCGCGGCATGATTACCGGTGAAGCGCTGCTTCAGATCCTTGAGTCCAGACTTGATAGTATTGTGTACAGGATCGGTTTCGCGTCATCCAGGCCGGAGGCGCGTCAGATGGTGATGCATGGACACA
>JAAZEW010000058.1 GCA_012512055.1 Bacillota bacterium
GTATTCAGAGGACTTGCCGAAAACAAGATGTGCCTCCCGTACCTGATAACACAGCTTGAGATGCACAACACGGAACTGGCAAGACTTAAAGCATACCACGAAGATACAATTGACAGTATTATCGAAGGCATTGTAGTTGTGGATCCCAACATGATCATAACCGGCTTGAACAAAGCCGCTGACATGTATTCCACTTCACAGTCTATTGGAAGAGATGTGTTTGCCGTATTCCCCGAACTGGATATTCCCAGGTGTAGAAAGGGTTTCGAGCGGGCCATATCATTGGGTGAGCCGACAGATGTAGGTGAAATGGTGTTTTTGCTGGGTAACGACAAGGTCACACTGCATATCAAAATCAGTCCGCTCAAGAGAAAGGGCGGGGAAGTGTACGGAGCGGTCCTCTTAAGTCAAGACACTACCGAGAAACGAAAACTCGAAAGCCAGCTCATTCAGTCTGATAGGTTAGCCGCTTTGGGACAACTTGCAGCCGGGGTCGCTCATGAGATCAATACTCCGTTGACCCTGATTCTGGGCTATACCGACATTCTCAGGGAGACAATCGGCTCTGACAACGTGAGCAGCTCGTACTTGAAAACGATAGTCGAGGAGTCAGAGAGGATTTCCGACATCGTGCGGAGCCTTCTGAATTTTGCAAGACCGGTCAATATGCCCGCAGGCAAATGTAAGGTAAACGAGACTTGCAGAAGGACTCTTAGGATATTCGGAGGGCAGATGACAAGAAGAGGCATTCAAGTCAGTATGGAGCTTGATGAATCCCAGCCGGAAGCTGTGATTGACACCGGGGAACTTCAGCAAGTGATCCTGAACATGCTCCTTAATGCTATGCAAGCCATGCCTGATGGCGGGGATCTGGGAATACAAACCCGGGTATCCGGGGATGGGGTGGAGATTACCATAACAGACACAGGTATTGGAATTGCTCCTGAGAATCTGCATAAGGTATTCAATCCGTTTTTCACTACGAAAGAGGTAGGCAAAGGAACCGGCCTCGGCCTTTCTGTGAGTTTTAACATCATAGAAAAGCATGGCGGGACCATTAGAGCTGAGAGTCAACCTGGTAAGGGCACGGCTTTCACTATTGTCCTTCCTATGAATGGAGTAGAGTAACATGGAGACTGCCACAGGCAAAGCACTTGTCATAGATGACGAACAGAAAATGTGCCAATTTCTCGAACTCGTATTGTCTCAAGACGGACACCAAGTCGTAACTGCTACAAGCGGGGAACAAGCCCTAGACATTATGCGGTCCAGGACTGATTTGGATGTTGTTGTCACTGACCTTATGATGCCGGGAATCACAGGCATGGAAGTTCTGGAAGAGGCAAAACGCTTACTGCCTGATACCCCGGTGATTATGATAACCGGATACTCCACAGTGGAAAACGCTGTCCAAGCCATGAAAGCCGGAGCCTTTGATTATCTGCCGAAACCATTTAAGGTTGACGAAGTGAAGCTTGTGGTCAACAAGGCCCTGGACAGGCGGGCCATTGCTCTGGAAAACAAGAGGCTGAGACGAGAGATTCAGGCAATTCGTGAGCGGTCAGGCGATATAATCGGCACATCCGAGAACATGCAGGAAGTCTTCAGACTGGTTGAGAAAATCGCAAGGACTGATGCAACGACCCTGATTCGGGGAGAAAGCGGAACCGGCAAAGACCTTATCGCCCGGGAGATCCATATGCAAAGCCTGAGATCGACGAAACCTTTTGTAAGCATAAACTGTGCTGCGCTCCCTGAGACACTCCTGGAAAGCGAACTCTTCGGCCATGCCCGCGGTGCTTTCACAGGGGCTGTCATGACAAAGCGGGGGTTATTCGAAGAGGCTGACGGAGGCACGGTATTCCTTGACGAGATAGGAGACATCAGTCTTGCGCTTCAGGCAAAGCTTCTGAGGTTTCTTCAAAACAGGGAGTTCATCCGCGTAGGAGAGACTACTGTAAGATGCGTTGATGTCCGGGTCATAGTTGCGACAAACAAAGCTCTGGAGGCTGCAATTGAAAGAGGGGACTTTCGTTCTGACCTGTACTACAGACTTAACGTAATAACCATACATCTGCCTCCCCTGAGGGAGCGTAGGAGCGATATACCACTTCTGGCTAAGCATTTTGCCAGGAAGTTCGCAGCCAAATGCCTTAGGGGCCCTATTTCCTTTTCTCATGGAGCTATGGATGCATTGGTCGGCTATGACTGGCCCGGCAATGTGCGCGAGCTTGAGAACGTCATCGAACGGGCTTTGATACTGATGGAAGGCGATGATTTGGATATTTGCGATCTCCCGGACGAAGTAGTCAAAGCGCGAGAGAGCAGGAAATCAAGAGAACAAGGCCATCGAAAAGATGAACACTTCTATGAAGCTGTTGACGAGTACAAGCGCGAGCTGATCTGTGAAGCGCTGGAAAAATCTGATGGTGTTCAGGCTAAGGCTGCTGATATCCTCGGCCTCAAGCGGACCACACTTAATGAAATGATGAAACGGCTGGATATATAGCCTAAGTAGATCACCATACTCAGATATAGTCTAAGAGTTGTTAACCTGCCATGAATACTCATATACGGAACAGAAATGCCAAAACTTTGGACGCCAAATCCAATATATTGGATCCAATCCCCTTCTTGTATTAACTGCACAACCTGAGTAAAATGTATTAAAGACCTGCTTAAGGTATGTTTCGAGAGTTCTTTGGAGCTCTTGTTTTCATGTTGTGAGCTTGGCACGATACTTGCAACTAAGAAGAAGTGAAGCCGATGTTGGACAGTCACAAACAAAGGAACTGTCCATTTCTAATGAACTAGATTGTGAAAAAAAGCACAAAGGGGGAAGTAACGTGTCAGCAATGCCATTAAGAGACGACGAGATTAAGCGCTGGGTACCTGAAGGAGTCGACGAGGACTTAATCGACGAGTACGTGGAGGCAATGGAGAAGTACGGCCCCGGATACCCGGACAGCGGCTGGTTTAAGAGAGCTGCGAAACTTGAGAGAGAGATGCGTGATGCTCGCCTCGAGGCCAGGTTTGACGAGAACTAGGGGTTGTACGCGGAAGGAGTGATAGCAGGATGAGTCCATTTATTCGTGCACATATACTGGTATGTTCAGGAGCAGGGTGTGTATCTTCAGGATGTCATGAAGTGTATGATTCACTCATGCATGCCCTTGAAGAAGAGGGGATTCTAAGCGAAGTCAAAGTGATTAAGACCGGTTGTATAGGTTCATGCGACTTAGGCCCGACTATCCTGATATATCCTGACGGAACTTTCTATCAGAAGGTTACTCCTCCGGACGCCAAAGAGATTGTGGCGGAGCATATAGTGAAAGGTAGGCCGGTTAAGAGGTTGTTTCCCGGGGAAGCCGAAGGTGAGCCTTGTGAAAACATCTCGAGTCTTAACTTCTTTAAGAAACAGGTTAAAGTCGTTCTTAGGAACTGTGGAGTCATAGACCCTGAAAATATATACGAGTATGTAGCCCGCGACGGTTATGAAGCTTTGGCCAGAGTCCTTACAGACATGACACCGAAGGATGTTATTGACACAATAAAGGAGTCAGGCCTGAGAGGACGCGGAGGCGCCGGTTTCCCTACAGGCCTCAAATGGGAATTCGCCCGGCGGGTCCGCTCTGACGAGAAATATGTAGTCTGTAACGCTGATGAAGGAGACCCAGGCGCATTTATGGACAGGAGTGTGCTTGAAGGCGATCCCCACAGTATCGTTGAGGCAATGACTATAGCAGGATACGCAATCGGGGCTAACCAGGGACATATTTACGTTCGCGCAGAATACCCCCTGGCGGTAAGCAGATTGACCCATGCCATAGAGGAGGCGCACAAATTTGGGGTGTTAGGTGAGAACCTCTTTGGCTCGGGATTCTCATTTGATTTGGATATTCGAGTCGGCGCAGGGGCTTTCGTGTGCGGGGAAGAAACAGCCCTACTGGCATCGATGGAAGGCAAGCGGGGCATGCCGAGGCCCAGGCCTCCGTTCCCTGCAAATGAGGGGCTCTTTAGGAAACCTACACTCATAAACAACGTGGAGACCTACGCGAACATTGTGCCGATAATTCTCAAGGGCCCGGATTGGTTCAGGAGTATAGGGACAGAGAAAAGCCCGGGCACAAAAGTGTTTGCTCTTGCCGGAAAGATAAACAATACAGGCCTTGTGGAAGTGCCGATGGGCACAACCTTAAGAGAAATCGTGTATGAAATAGGCGGCGGGATTCCCGGCGGAAAAGCCTTTAAGGCAGCTCAGACCGGCGGTCCGTCAGGTGGTTGTATTCCTGAATCACTCTTGGACATCAGTATGGAATATGACACCTTGACAAAAGCAGGCGCAATGATGGGATCCGGCGGATTGATCATCATGGATGAGGACACTTGCATGGTGGATATTGCCAAGTTCTTCTTACAGTTTACTCAGGACGAATCCTGCGGCAAGTGTGTTCCGTGCAGAGAAGGTACAAAGGTGATGCTTGACATCTTGACGCGCATTACCGAAGGGAAAGGTCAGCCCGGGGATATCGAGACCCTTGAGTCTCTTGGCAACACAATAAGGAATACTGCCTTGTGCGGGCTGGGACAGACTGCGCCAAATCCTGTCCTTAGCTCAATAAGGTACTTTAGAGAAGAGTATGAAGCCCATATTGACGACAAGCGGTGTCCGGGAGGAGTCTGCAAAGACCTGGTGGGATATGCGATAGACGCTTCGAAGTGCAGGGGTTGCAGCCTTTGTGCAAAGGCTTGTCCGGCTCAGGCTATTCACCAGGTGGCAGGCGAAGCGACACTGGCTGAGGCTGTCGGAGGCGAAGGCAGCCATAAGCCAAAACGCAGAACGTATGAAATCGACAACAGTAAATGTCAAAAATGCGGTGAGTGCATGAGCGTTTGCCGTTTTGACGCCGTGTCGAGGAGGTGAGCATGATGACAGAGGAAAATAAGAAGATTAACTTGACAATCGACGGAATTCAGGTTGAGGCATATGAGGGAGACATGGTGCTCGATGCGGCGCGGCGCGCCGGGATTGATATCCCCACTCTCTGTTACCATCCGGCGATCGGCCCGATAGGTTCCTGCAGAGTGTGTGTAGTAGAAATCGAGAACGGCAGAGGCCTTCCTGCATCGTGCGTGACTCCTGCAAGAGAAGGCATGATTGTGCGTACTAACACGGAGGCGGTTCGTGAAGCCCGTCGTACCGTGGTTGAGCTGATATTAGCATCTCATCCCCAGGATTGTCTCGAGTGCGAGCGGAACGGGAGATGTGAACTTCAGGCGCTGGCAATGCGTCTTGGGATTAGGGAAACCAGATTTCATAGGGAGAAAGCGCACAAGGAATGCGACACTTCCAGTCCTGCGCTGGTGCGCGATGCTGATAAGTGCATACTCTGCGGCCGCTGCGTAAATATGTGTGCCGATGTGCAGAACGTGGCTGCGCTGGGTTTTGCGTACCGTGGCACAGATGCCCTTGTAACCCCTATGTTCGAACGGGGACTGGCAGAGTCCAAGTGCGTATCATGCGGACAATGCGCTAACATATGCCCTGTCGGCGCTATCCACGAGAAGGAAGAGTGGCAGAAGGCCGCTGATTTGATAAGCGATCCCAACCTGCATGTGGTGGTGCAGGTAGCGCCTGCAGTCCGAGCTGCCATAGGTGAGGAATTCGGAATTCCCGCAGGCACACCGGTAACCGGTAAGCTTGCGACAGCATTGAAGATGCTTGGATTTGATGCGGTATTTGATACGCAGTTTACGGCGGACCTGACGATAATGGAGGAGGGAACGGAACTTCTCGAAAGGCTGAAGACGAAAGGGCCTTTGCCTCTGATAACGTCGTGTAGCCCGGGATGGATAAAGTACGCTGAGACGTTCCACCCGGAGTTCGTCCCTAACCTGTCGTCATGTAAGTCACCGCAGCAGATGATGGGTGCAATTATCAAGACTTATTACGCTAAGAAGGCCGGCATCGATCCTGACAAGATCGTGTCTGTTTCGGTAATGCCTTGCACGGCTAAAAAGTCTGAATGCGCCAGGCCTGAGATGAACGCGTCAGGGTACAGGGATGTAGACATTGTTCTGACCACCAGAGAACTGGCTTGTATGATTAGACAAGCAGGAATCAGGTTCCACGATCTCCCTTGCGGGGAATTTGACGCGCCTCTCGGAATATCGACTGGAGCAGGGACAATATTCGGTACCACAGGCGGTGTTATGGAAGCTGCGCTTCGTACCGTATACGAGATCGTAACCAAGAAGCCCCTTGGCAAAGTGGAATTCTCTGAAGTCAGGGGCATGGATGGAATAAAGGAAGCCTCAGTTGACCTGGGCGGAAGAGAAGTTCAAGTAGCCGTAGCCCATGGACTGAGCAATGCAAGCAAGCTGTTGAGGCACATTAAGGAAACCGGAAAAAGCTATGATTTCATTGAGGTTATGGCATGTCCCGGCGGCTGTATCATGGGCGGAGGCCAGCCAAGGTCAGTCGAGCCTGATATAGCCGTGAAGAGGGCTGCCGCGCTTTATGCTGAGGACAGAAGCATGAAGATGCGCAAATCTCATGAGAATCCTGCAGTTGCGCGTCTTTATGAGGAATTTCTGAAGAAGCCGGGCAGCGACATATCACATAAGTTGTTGCACACAACCTATGAAGGTTCGGACAAGGCTGCCGAGGCCGGCCGGAAGGAGGCTATGTAAGATGGCATCTGAAGCCGTAGTAAAGCGCTCCAAACCGCAAGCCGGGCGCGGAGAATGTAAGTGTCATGGAAAGCTTCCTGACGACAGGTTCGAAAAGCTCCATGATGTAATAGATGAATACAAGGACAAGCCGGGCTCCCTTATTCCTGTGCTCCACCGGGCCCAGCAGCTCTTTGGGTGTCTGCCTGAAGATGTCCAGCAGTTCGTGGCCGAAGGGCTGGGTGTACCGGAAAGTGAGGTTTACGGGGTGGCAACCTTTTACTCGTTGTTCTCCCTCAAACCAAAGGGTAGGTGGACAATTAGCGTTTGCCTTGGAACAGCGTGTTATGTGAAAGGTGCGGCTGATTGCCTCGAGGCTTTGAGGAAGGAACTCGGAACCGACATCGGCGGGACAAGCGAAGACGGCCTCTTTACTCTGGAGGGGGTGCGCTGTGTAGGAGCATGTGCCCTCGCTCCTGTCGTGGTAATAGGTGATACTGTCTACGCCAAGGTCAAGCCGGAGGATATCAAGAGAATTCTCGCTGAACATGTGGAGGCTCATTCTACGGAAGCTCACGCTTCGTAGTTTAGCATAGGTTCGCACAAGCGACCGGGCAGCCTCAACTCCCATACCTCCCCCAGTCCATGAATCCCACATTCAAAGAAGAGCGCTCCCGCCGTAGGGCAGGGGCGCTCTTCTTTTGCGCTGAAACAATTGATGTCTGTGGAACTTGAATCCGGAAAAATCCGGGCATCGAGAAAATGACAAGAAGGATTCCCGGGACATTTGACGAATAATACAACCGGTTGCATGAATTAGCTGCGATGATTCCAGAAATGGCTGCTACAAGCGATACCATAACGAATGCAAGCGTTTGATATGCTAGGAGAGATTTCAGTGAGGCCAACACTTCAGGATATGGCAAGCATCTTGAATTTGTCCAAGTCCACAGTATCACGGGCTTTGGCGGGAGATCCCCGTGTCGCAGAGGCTACCCGTAACCGCGTTGTAGCCCTGGCTGAACGGATTGGCTATCGGCCTAACCCTATTGCGCAAGGCCTTGCTACCCGGAGGACAAACATCATAGGCCTGGCGGTGCCGTGCGCGCCCAGGTCGCTTTCTGATCCATTTTACTTGGAGTTTCTGGGTGCAGCAGGGGATACTGCAATGAGATACGGGTACAGCCTTTTGCTTTCCGCAGCAGACGGTGATGGGGCGGACGAGTATCACTCGCATATGGAACTTGCTCACTCAGCACGTATTGACGGAATGATTCTTACTGAACCGAAGATTTCCGATGAGCGCGTAGGGATACTCCGAAAAATGGGTTTGCCTTTTGTGTTTCTTGGGATGGTTCAAGATCCCGATGTGTCATGGGTGAGCGGAGAGAACACAAGAGGTGCGGCTGACGCCGTGACTCGCCTCATTGATCTGGGACATAAGAAGATAGCCTGTGTAACAGGACCTGCTGACCAGACTGCCTCGGAAACCAGGTTCAAAGGGTACAAAGAAGCTTTGTCGGAAGCCGGCATACCCATAAATCTTAACATAGTGGCTTCCGGCGATTTCACGCAAATCGGCGGATATCAAGCCATGAAGTCCATTCTCCGACATGACAGTGACATCTCTGCCGTGTTTGCATCCAATGATGTCATGGCTTTTGGTGTGATGCGAGCTTTACGCGAAGCAGGGCTTGTAATACCTGACGATATCTCAGTTTTGGGTTTTGACGGGATACCTCTTACTCAGTATGTTGACCCGCAGCTTGCCACTGTGAGGCAGCCCATCTCAGAACTGGGAAGTACCATTGTTGAAGTACTGGTTGAGCAAATGAACGGGAAGAGCTTATGCCCAATTCATAGAGTGTTGGACGTAAAGTATCAGCCTGGCGGGTCTGTCGCGCCGCCGTCTTACCAGGGAGCTGGGGAAGCTTCTTCCAGTGCAGAGGGTGGCGAATAAGTATCAGTTCATTAGTTTTCGCTCGTTTTCCGATTGTCCTGGGTGGCCCTGCACGGTACGTACACTTTCTGAAACCAGTGATTACTTATGGTGATCTATTTAGCATAGTCTGCGCTATGTGCCGGTGATGCTAATGTCCCATAGCATTCAAACAAGGAGGTGACTGCCGGCGAGTATCACTGCAGCGCACTGTTGGGAATAAACAGGACTTTGTCAGCGTGCCAATGGAATTTTAGGAGACTGCTGAAACGGAGGGATTCTCGTGAGGCGAAAGATACTTATCGTGTTCCTTGTTGCTTTAGTTGCCATGTGCAGCGTACCAGGAGTAGCCGCTGAGAAGAAACTTACCGTGATAAGCGGCTGGTCAGGACCGGAAATGGATGCGTTTATGCCGGTTCTTGAGGCTTTCCGGAAGGAAACAGGTATTAAGGTTGAGTACCAGATCTACCGAGCAGAAGACTTGGCAGTTTTGCTTCCTGCTCAATTTGATGCGAAAACAGCACCTGCCGATGTCATTTTCATGTGGGCATGGTTTATAGCAAAGCATGCTGAGGACGGACACGTCCTCGATATGACCGGATACTTGAACGAAGCTGACTTTGTCCCAGGGGCCTTGGATCCAGTTAAGAGCGGTGGCAAACTGTATGGCGGAGTGTATACAGGCAAAGTGAAACCCGGGTTCTGGTATCGCAAGTCATTCTTCGAGAAGCATGGACTGTCAGTGCCGAAAACCTGGACCGAATTCACGGCGCTATGCAGCAAAATACAGAGGATTTCCGGAATCAAAGCTGCGATTGCCAGCGGAAACGGAGTCGGCTGGCCGCTTTCAGACATTACTGAGCACTTTATTGCCAGTTACGCCGGGCCTGATGTGACCCATGCGCTAATCGACAAGAAGATATCATGGCAAGACCCGGTGGTTGCTTCCGTGTTCAAGGATAAGCTTGTCCCCCTTCTCAAGGCAGGCTACTTCAGCGAGCCGATAGAGTGGACCATGGCTCTCGATCTTTGGTGGGGCGGGGAGTACGGCCTGTTCTTCATGGGAAGCTGGATTACAGGCATGGTAGACGACCCGGATGACCTGGGCGTATTCTCGTTGCCTGAGTGCAAAGGCATCGTGTTCGCACCTGACTATGCCTTTGCTCCCGCTTACACCAAGTATCCTGAAGACGCCAAGCGTCTCCTGGCGTTCCTTTCCACGAAGGGACAGGAGATCCAGGTGACTACAGGCGGTCACATCTCTACATATGCAAAGGTTCCCCTAAGCGTATACCCGGCTGTTGATCGGGAAGTTGCTGCACTTCTTGAAGGTGTTGTTGCACTGCCTGACTTAGATGACACCATAGGCGGCGAATGGCAGCCTGCTTTCTGGGATCAGCTTAAGCTGCTTTGGGTAAGCCCGGGGAGAGTAGACGAAGTCATAGAGACACTTCAGCGTAAGGCCGAGTAGCGACAGGTAAATGCGCTCCGGGGCGATGCCTTGGGTACAACGGTGCCGCCTCGGAGTGCCCCAGTGCCGGTTCCAGGAACCTGTCCGGGAGGTGATAGCGTGGGGCAGACTCGAGGCAGGATCTTTTTTTTCTTGCCCGCACTGATTTTGCTGGCAGCTTTTGTGGTTTACCCTGTGATAAACACAGTATGCTTAAGTTTTCAGACCCAGGAGGGCAAATTCTCATTCTTCAAGAACTATGCTGAAATACTCTCCGAACCTGAAATAGTTGATTTGCGGGGGTTTAAGAGAGGATTTCCGTACGGGGCCCTGATTCACAACATTATGTGGATTGTGATTCACTTGCCGCTGACCGTTATGTTAGGCTTGATTCTTGCCGTGATACTCAGGGATGTCAAGGGAGGCCCAATAATCAAGTCCATCATTTTTCTCGGGATGGTCACTCCTATGGTTGTCGGTGGTATTATCTTGAGATTTCTGTTTGACGGAAGCGTCGGGATTCTCCCTTCATTCCTCAGTTTGTTTGGTGTCGCAAGGCGAACGTTGACCGCTCACCCTGATACTGCTTTGTTTGCGCTGATACTCGGGTCGCTTTGGTTATGGACCCCGTTTAGCATGGTCTTATACTCGGCGGGGCTTGAAACCATTCCTGAATACGTTTATGAAGCTGCCGTAATCGACGGCGCCTCGCCGTTACGGATTTTCTTCCTGATTACCGTGCCTCTCTTAAAGCCTGTTACCGGTGTTGTGATAACTATGACTTTCCTTTGGGTCCTGAAGATCTTCGATATTGTCTATGTTGCGACAATGGGTGGGCCCGGAGGCGCATCTAATGTATTGGCCTTGCAGATGTACATGTATGCGTTCCGTCAGTTCAACGCAAATGCAGCGGCGGTTGTGGCTACATTCCTCATGATAGTTGCGCTTATTGTATCGATTCCTACATTCAGGGCCTTAAGGGGGGATGAGTCTTGAGAATGGCAGGACAAAAGGCATCCAGGGCCTTCATGCTTCACCTGGTTGCATGGTTTGTGGCCCTCATCTGGCTGGTTCCGTTCTTAGGCGTGTTCATGGCCTCCATTAGGCCTCTGTCTGAAATCAGTCGCGGGTGGTGGAAGTTTGCAACTTTCACGCCTACTTTTAAGAACTATCTGGGCGCATGGAATCACCCGGCTGCGCCCATATCCCGTGGGATGATGAACTCTCTCGCGGTTGCGATTCCAGGCACGATATTCCCGGTTCTCGCTGCATCAGTCGCAGCATATGGATTTGCCAGGTTTTCGTTCCGCGGCAGGGATTTCCTGTTCATCGTTATAGTGGCATTGATGACTCTTCCGCAGCAGATGATAGCTGTCCCGCTTTTCCGGATCATGAATAAACTCGGGGCGGTTGATTCTTATACCGGACTCATGGTGGTCCACTCTGCCTGGGGCATTCCGTGGATTCTCTACTTCATGAGGAACTACTTCAGTGCCTTGCCCATAGAAGTCGAGGAAGCTGCGAAAGTGGACGGGGCATCCGACTGGAGGATTTTCCTCCAGATAGTTATGCCAATGGCCCTGCCTGCTGTTGCGTCATCATCAGTGCTGCAATTCATGTGGGTTTGGAGCGATTTCTTTCTCGCATTGATCCTGATATACTCGCCTTCAAAGCTCCTTGCCACCCAGCGCGTGCCGCTGCTGCGCGGCGTGTACCACGTGGATTGGGGTATTCTCGCCGCAGGAAGTATCATTGTAATGATTGTGCCTATCATCGTGTTCGTTCTGATGCAGAGGTACTACATTCGAGGCATGGTTGGATGGGTATCAAAGTGATGACAAGAAGAATTCCTTGGGGAGGTACGGCCTATGTTTCGTGAAGTGGAATTACCGGAGAAGTTGCTAAAAGACCAGATGCCATATGCAGGAGAAGAGGCAGTAAGAGAGATTAGACGACTGGCCCAAGGTATGGAGAACCTGAGAGTGCTCCATGTCAACTCTACTTCCTACGGGGGCGGCGTTGCTGAGCTGCTGTATACGATTGTTCCCCTGATGCGTGATGCAGGCCTGGATGCCAGATGGCATTCTATGCACAATGTGCCAATGGAGTTCTTCGAAGTTACGAAGAAGATCCACAATTCACTGCAAGGCGCAGAGAACCCGTTAACTGATAATGAATGGAAACTGTACGAGGACATTAACATGAAGTTCGCAGAGAGCTTCCCGCCCGGCCCGTGGGACGTAGTAGTACTCCACGATCCTCAGCCTCTGGCTACCCTGGCTTTCTTGGACAATATCCCGGAAAGTATGAGGCCTACTGTGGGCCGATGGTTCTGGCGTTGTCATATTGACCTGTCCACGCCTTTACAGTCTACGTGGCAGGGACTTGCATCTTATGTAAACAGGTTTGACGGCGCGATATTTACAAGCCGGAAATACGCGCAAGAGGAGGTCAAGATCGCGGTTACGGAAATCACGCCTTCGATAGATCCCACCAGTCCGAAGAACGCGCCTATCCCTGATGAGAAAGGGAGAAAGATGATAGCTTCTTTCGGAATTGATCCGGAAAGGCCTCTTATGGTGCAGGTCTCCAGGTTCGATCCATGGAAGGATCCCTTCGGTGTGGTAGACGCCTACCTGATTCTTAGGGATAAAAGGCCTGATTTGCAGTTGGCTATGGTAGGTTCAATCGCACACGACGATCCCGAAGGAGTTGAGCTGCTTAGCAAGTTGAAGGAGGCAGCTCACGACGATCATGACATTCACGTGCTTTCAAATGAAGACGGTGTCGGCGCGCCTGAGGTGGCTGCTTTCCAGCAGTTGGCCGATGTGGTTGTGCAGAAGTCCATCCGAGAAGGTTTCGGCTTGACGATAACTGAGGCAATGTGGAAGATGCGTCCTGTTGTGGCAGGGGCTGCAACCGGCTGCAAGCTGCAGATTACAGACGGTGTAGACGGTTTTATCATCAATACGACACAGGAGTTGAGCGACAGGGTTGATGAGATCTTGGAGAATTCGGATCTTGCCTCAAGACTCGGAACGGCGGCCCGCGAGACAGTTAGGCGGAAGTTCCTTTCCACAGGCCATGTCGCAAATTACCTCCGCCTTTTCACTTCGCACGATTAAGATACGGGCCACCGACCACGACCGATTTGATTTGGTAGCGGGTACTCCGTGTACCGGGGCGAACACAGCGCCTCGGGGAAAACCCCTACCTCCCTAATAAGGGGGGGCAGGAGTCATGTGCGAATCATACGGAAATCGCCCTATTAATCCATCTGAGTCTAGGGGAGGTATTGCCATAGATAGCATGTTGTCCTTTATTCTTCACCCAGGCCCAGTTTTGATTCCCAAAATCAAAATGCCACCATTCGGGAGGATAATTGGTAAATCCTTCATCAGACATTAAATGATATAAAAGCCTCCTGTTGTGAAGGATTGTCTTTTCTTCTTCTGTAAGTTTTTTATTCTTAGCAAGTTCTTCAAAATACCCGGTATAGGATTTGTCAGTTGTATCATCAAAAGCAGTTCCCATATTAAGCATTTTACCCTTATCATCAACAATAGTAAGATCTACAGCTCCTCCTGTCAGGTGAGGGGAGGGAGCCCCTGGGTCACTTGAAGGTAAAGCAACAAATTCCTTTGTTAAATCTATAAGTTCTTCTTCGTCTTTATCGGGCATCTCATTCCTTAATTCTCGATAATATTCACTGAAAAGACTAACTTGGACTCTTTCCGATCTCCAAGCATCAAAGATCAGCAACTTATAACCTGCAGGTAGTTTTTCAGCGACATTAATTAAGCGGCGTAGATTTCCTTCTCTGATAAAGCATTCCGGTAAAGCCCCTTCAATTTTTTGCAGGTAATACTGGGGCCTTACCAATAATTTTCCCGGAATGAGACTAAGAGGGACCAATGCTTCTCCAGATTCAATAATCTTTACATTTTTAACCTGTTCCCAACTGAAACCGTCATAACTTGGAATGGGCTTATCACACAGACTGATTTTACACCCCTCCTCAATTATAGGTTTAGTATACTGGGTAAGGCAGTTACCAGAGGCGGGAAGAAGATCACTAACAGTAAAACAATCATTGAGACACCTACAAAGGGCCAGATATCTTTAAACATCTTTTCCAGCGGGACTTTTCCTACAGCAGAGATAATATGGACACAAGCTCCCATAGGAGGCGTTATCAAAGCAATTGTTATATTAAGGGTCATGACTATCCCGAAGTGTATAGGGTTTATTCCGGCCACCATTGCAACCGGGGCAACTACCGGTGTAAGAAGGATTAGGGCTGCAACCTCTTCCATAAACATTCCAATGACGAAAATTATTGCACTGAGAATTAACATTAATACTGTTGGGTTATCACTGACATTCACTAACATCATGGCAAACTTTTGGGGGACCTGTTCCCATTTCAAAAGCCAGCATAAGGCTGATGCACCCCCCATGATGACAAAAATAACACTAGTACTTCTCACCGTTTCAAGAATAGCTTCCATAAATGACTTTATAGTGAGTTTTCTGGTAATGAAAAAGCCGACTATTGCTACATAGAAGATGGCCAGGGCTCCGGCTTCGGTTGGTGTTACCATGCCAAGAAGAATTCCGCCGATAATAATGAGGGGAGCAATAAGGGCAGCAATGGAACTTCTTGCAGTTTCAACTATTTCTTTTAGACTCGCCCGCTTACTCGATACAGGATAATCATATTTTGTGGAATAATAATGATTCATTATCATGAAAGCTAATCCCAGGACCAAACCGGGGACAATACCACCGGCAAAAAGGGCCCCGATTGGTTGATTCGTCATAGAACCATATAATACCATGAAGATACTGGGAGGAATGATTGGGCCAATTAATGAGCTGCCTGCAGTGATGCCGGCTGCATATGACCGATCATAACCTTCTTTTTCCATGGCAGGTATTAAGATCGAACCTATGGCAGATGCGTCAGCAGCAGCAGAGCCGTTAATTCCGGCAAATACGATACTGGCAACTACATTCACATGGCCGAGACCACCTCTGAGGTGCCCCACAAGTACTCGGCAAAAATCAAGTAGTTTGTCAGTTAGAGCGCTTCTGTTCATTAAGTAACCTGTTAAAACAAATAAAGGTATTGCCAGTAATGTGAAAACATCCATTCCTCCAAAAAATTGCTGTGGTATGACTCGTAGTAGAGATAGATCTCCTAAGTATAAAAATCCCGCAAAAGAAGCAATTAATAGGGAGATAAATATCGGGATGCCAATTAATAGTAAAAGCAAAAATACTATCAACATCAAGGTGGTCATTGATTTTCCTCCTCGTTAGTCGTTGAATAAAGAGCAGTAATTTCTAAGAGGATGTACTGTATCATCAATAACACCATTCCGATTGGCATTGCCATAATAGGTATTGCTCTGGGAATTCCTAAGGCAAGCGTCCTGGATCTCCAGCCGCCCTTGGTATACTGTATAGAGAGATAGGTTAACAACAATAAAATACCAATAACGAGTATGTTTCTTATCCACTTTATTAATCTTCCTACAGGAGCCGGTAGTCTGTTAACAAAAACTGAAATATTCACATGTTCACCATAACTAAGAGCGGCGGTCGCTCCGAACATAACTGCATAAATCAGGGTATATCTAGCTACCTCTTCAGTCCAGATAAGCGAAGATCTTAAAAAGTACCTGAAGAATATGGAGATCAGTATATCAATTACATTTATTAGGAGAAACACCCCAGCCAGCCCGAGGCTGAGGTGTTTAATGAAATTCGATATGTTCTTAGTTGTAGCAAAGATTATCGAATTTCCTGTTTTATTCACTAACCATTACCCCCCTGTTTGCTTCTTGAGCGCTTTTAAGAGCAGCGTCTATATATGATTTACTTACTTCAGCTTCAATCCACTTAATATAATCCGGCTGGCCGATTTTCTCAAACATATCCATTTCTTCCGGAGTAGGATAATAGACCTTCATTCCCTTGTCTGCCAAGAATTGGACCTTTTTATCTTCTTTTGCCTCAACACTTAAGCGGTTAACTACATTAGCAGCATGTGCAGCAGCTTTTATGACATAACGATCCTCAGGCGATAGGCTTTCCAGCCATCTATTATTAATAGTCAACCACTGACATGAGTACTGGATATTGGCCATTGTCACATAACCTTGAACTTCATAAAGGCTCCCGGAAATAATATAAGTGGGCGGGTTCATCTGACCGTCTACAACACCGGTCTGTAAGGCCATATATATTTCGGTCCAGGGAATAGGTGTGCCACTGGCGCCAAACGATTTATATAATGCTATTTGTCCTGGATCCATCGCCCTGAATTTCATTCCTTTAAAATCTGCCGGTGAACGAATTTCTTTTTTGTTGTTTGTGAAGGCAATAAATCCTCCTTCTTCAACAGCTTCTAAAAGAGCAACACCCGTTCTTTCTCTGAATTCCTTTTTAGTCATTTCCCAATATTCGCTCTTATCGAAGAACGCATGGGCAGCATGAAAACTGTTAAACATAAAGGGAATTGTGGCTGCGGAAATCTCGGGATAGACAGACATTACCCCTGCATTGGAGGCTACATTAATCTCTAATGCACCATCCATTGTTAATTCCATCCGCTGTTCTTCATTACCTAGCTGACTATCTGGATAAAGAGTAATAGTAATACGCCCATTTGTACCCAATTCGACAAATCTCTTAAAATTGGTTGCAAATTCATGAACAGCATTTATTTCCGGATCGGGTGGGTCATTATAGCACATCTTGACATTCATTACATCGGCAGCATATGAAACACCACTAACAAGCAATATAAGAACTAAGACCAGCACTGACATTAAACCTTTCATTTTCACAATTACAATCTCCTCTCTATTCTTGCTATTGTATTTAGTATACATATTCAGCATAAAATATGGAAACCCTTCAAAATTCTGAATAAGCCTAAAATTAATTCCATAGGCCATGTCGGAAATTACCTCCGCCTTTTCACTTCGCACGATTGAGATACCGGTCACGACTAATTTGATAGTGGGCGCTCCTTGCTCCGGGGTGAACATAGCGCCTCGGAGCTTTTTTCATGAAAAAAAGGGATATACTTTCTATGCCCTACTCGGAATGGAAAATAACAGTTCTTGAGTTAGAGGGAAAGATTTGCTACAATTGGAACAACGTAAGCCCTAAAAGGAGCTCTAGACCATGGAATTTGGTGAAAAATTCGGCAAGTTCGCGCTGACTTTCGATGACATACTCTTAGTGCCCGGATATTCTGAAGTGCTACCAAGGGATGTAGATGTGTCAACAAAGCTTACGCAGAAGATTAGCCTCAGTCTGCCCTTGGCAAGCGCAGCTATGGACACTGTTACCGAATCCAGGCTTGCCATTGCTATGGCACGGGAAGGCGGTATCGGTGTAATCCACAAGAATATGTCCGTGGATATGCAGGCTAATGAAGTCGACAGAGTAAAGCGCTCAGAACACGGAGTTATAGTTGACCCAATACACTTGGGCCCTGATGACCTTATTTCTGACGCGCTGAAGATAATGGAGACTTATCACATTTCCGGCGTGCCTATCACGAAAAACGGAAAACTTGTGGGGATTCTCACTAACCGGGATCTCAGGTTTGAAACCAACTTTGATCAACCCATAGAGAACCTGATGACTAAAGAGAATCTGATCACAGCTCCTGTAGGGACTACTCTCGAAGAAGCCAAGGCTATTCTTCAAAAGTACAAGATAGAGAAGCTTCCTCTGGTAGATGAGAATTATATGCTGAGAGGACTCATTACTGTTAAGGACATTATGAAAGCGCGGCAATTCCCTAATTCAGCAAAAGATGAACAGGGACGCCTTCGTGTAGCAGCAGCAGTCGGAGTTGTCAGCACATTGGAACGAGCCGGCGCCTTGGTTGATGCCGGTTGTGATGTTCTTGTGGTAGACACTGCGCACGGACATTCGAGGACTGTCTTAGAAGCTGTCCGGCTCCTTATGGCGAATTTTAAGGATGTGGACGTGGCTGCAGGCAACATAGCCACCGGCGAGGCGGCCCTTGCCCTTATTGAGGCCGGCGCTGATGCAGTCAAGGTGGGAGTCGGGCCGGGTTCCATA
>JAAZEW010000059.1 GCA_012512055.1 Bacillota bacterium
GTTTTTGCGATTCGGGCGGGCTGTGTTAACATAATACGGGAGAGAACAATAGTCTCATGAACTCATACCTGGCAGCCGCTGGGCTAACTACGCGGGCCCTACCTGCAACTGCCTATGACTTCAATAGCTACGTCTCCGACTCCGGCCCGGATAAGGCCAATCGCCTCCGCAGCCGCCCTGGACAGATCTATTTCCCTGCCTGCAATGTACGGACCCCTGTTGTTGATTCTAACTACCACTTGCTTCCCGGACAGAAGGTTAGTGACCCTGACGATTGATCCGAAAGGCAGAGTGCGATGGGCTGCTGTCAGGCTCATTTCGTCATAGATCTCGCCGTTTGCGGTAAGCCGTCCGTTCCAGCGCCCGCCGTACCACGAAGCCCTGGCCACGGATACTCCGTATGAACGGACAGCGTCAAGAGACACAAGGTGGCCGCCGTCACAGCGCAAGACCGGCGAACCCCCTAACGCCAGGCGCATGTTATTTGCCCACTTTAAGGCTAACTCATAACATGAACTGTTGTTAGCTTTTGCATTCTCCGGGTCAACAGTCACAACATGCCTTTGTCCTACGACCACAGCGAGACTGCCTCTTGTCACAGCAGGCTTGATATCCTCTGCACTTGCCGTCTTAAGTGCCTCGTTCAGTCTCTCCACTACACAGGCTGCCCTTTCCCCGGGAGAAATACCTCCGTTCGGACAGCGCATCCTCAGCACCACGTGCCCATTTAGCACTATGTCCCACAAACCTTGTGTGGTTTGACACATTATGGCGTAATTGCTTGCGCTTTCACATTCCGCAGGGCATGTCCATATGATCGCAACCGTCAGAACAAGGCACAAACCGGCCTTTACAGCTTGCCGAAACAGAGATGACACCATATTCTTCCCTCCAATAATCACTCGATTCTCGTGACTCCGGCGCCAAGGGAAGCAAGCTTTGTTTCAATACGATGGTATCCTCTGTCAATATATTCGATGCAGTGGATTTCCGTCTCGCCCTCAGCAACGAGGCCTGCAAGGAGAAGAGCCACACCGCCGCGGATATCTCTCGGCGCTTCCACAGGTGCCCCGGTAAGCCTCTCCACTCCTCTGACAATGACGGTATCCCTGTCCACCTGAAGATCCGCGCCCATCCTTCTCAGCTCGTCCACATATCCGAATCTGCTTTCGAATCTCGTTTCCACAATGGTGGACACGCCTTCTGCTGTAGTCAGCATTGCGACAAACTGGGGCTGAAGGTCTGTAGGAAAACCCGGGTAGGCCAGCGTCTCTATGTCCACAGGCCTAAACCGCTTCGGACCGCGCACACGAAGCACTGATCCGGATTCTTCGATTTCAGCGCCTGCAGCCCGCAAATCTATGATTACAGTCCTTAAGTGTTCCGGAACAGCGTTGTCAATGGTGACTTCCCCTCCGGTCATCGTTGCAGCAATAGCAAGGGTCCCTGCCTCAAGCCTGTCAGGGATTATCTCATGAGTGGCGCCGTACAACTTGCTTACGCCTTCAATCTTTATCGTGCCTGTGCCTGCTCCGCGTATTCTGGCGCCCATTGAATTCAAAAGAATCGCAAGATCCACTATTTCCGGGTCTCTCGCTGCATTCTCCAGTATTGTGGTCCCCTCCGCCGAAGAGGCAGCCAGCATCATGTTGACTGTAGTCCCGTGGCTGGCTTTGCCCACGTAAAAACTGGTTCCTCGTAGGCGGCTCGCCCTTAATTTCACATACCCGTGTTCTACGGAGACATCTGCGCCAAGCGCACGAAACCCGTCCAAATGGAAGTTAATGCCTCTTGCGCCTATTACGTCCCCTCCCGGGAAGGGCACTTCAGCAACACCGAGACGCGCCAGAAGCAATCCGGCTGTATAGAACGAAGCTCGAAGCTGTCTGACTCTCTCATATGAGGGGCGGCAGCAATCCAACGAAGACCCGTCAACCTCGTATGTCCCCGGCCGGATGAACCGCACCGAGACACCGATTTCCGACAAGATCTCACAGAGGACATGGACGTCGGTATTGTCAGGGACATTGCGGAGAATCGTCTTGCCACGCCCTAACGCAGAGCCTACCAGGACAGCGAGGGCACTGTTCTTGGAGCCGTCAAGCCGGACTTGTCCGCGGAGCTGCTGACCGCCGGTGACAACAAATATCGCCATCCGTATCCCCCCAGGATCAACTCTGAACTGCTCTTTCGGATCTCTACACGCTATAGCTATACAATACTGTACCCGACTGCCAATTGCTCAGGGCCGTCCACGAGAGCATGGCCGAACCTCCCGAATATTGCCACTGAGACCCTTCCCTCACCGCGCACTACAGCCATTTTGAAGCCTCCGCCTAACCCGGGGTTGCTCATGGAAAGCTGGATGAAGGCGTCTCGCACCGCATTGGAGACTGCTATTTTCTCACGAGGATCTTCAGAGATCACACCAAGAGCTGCTGCAGCCGCTATCATGCTTTCCCGCAATTTCGCAGCGAGTCGATCCGCACTTGCCCCCACCTGAGTGATAGCGCCCTTATATCCATAACTTCGAATCTTGTCCAACCAGTATCTTTCATACTCCCTGCTACGAGTCATTGCAAGGTAGATGGATGCTGATTCCACCGAAATCCTTGTGGCGGCTTCCTCTCCCACCATCCCGCCTACTATATCCCTGGCAGAAACCACTCCTATTAGAAGCCCGTCATCACTGACGACAGGCAGGCCCGGTGTTTCGGCATCTACCAACAAAGAACAAGCCTCACTTACGCTGCAATCCACCGACACATTGACGACTTTCGTATTCATGACGTCCTTAGCAGTCAAATGCTCGCTGTTGGGCCTCAGGAGATCCCTGTCACCTATGACTCCAACCACTTGATCCTTTTCAACAACCAAAATCACAGTATTGCCACTGTTTAGAAGCACTCTCCTGAGCTCTCCTATGGATGTGTCAGGCGCGACTATAACAGGATCTTCATTCATTACTCTTCTAACCGTCACAAGTACTACCTCCCACGTCACGTGGCATGGGTCTCGAAACAAGGCTGCATGAGGCAAGACACGCTATCCCCTCACCGGCGCCGATAAACCCTAGCCCTTCCATTGTAGTTGCTTTAATACCAACATGACTCTTACCGATCCCAAGAATACCACTGATATTCCGTCTCATTTCTTCAGCAAATTCCGATATTCCGGGTTTCTCAGCCAACACTGTGACATCAACGTTACAGACAGCATAACCGCGACTTTCAGCAAGGCCTCCCACGCTTGACAGGATAAGCCCACTGGATATCCCTTCATATGATGGGTCGTCACAGGGAAATAATACACCGATATCTCCAAGAGCACACGCGCCGAGAATCGCATCTGCAATTGCGTGGAACACGACGTCAGCATCGGAATGCCCCTCGAGACCCAGCTCAAATGGAATATCTACCCCGCCCAGTATCAAGCGCCGCCCCTCTACAAGCCTATGGACATCGAATCCGATTCCTACTCGAAACCTCTCGGCCGGACCTGCGCCTGATAAGTAAGAATCCGCAATCGCCAAATCCAGAGGATAGGTAATTTTGATATTCTCTAACTCGTCCTCAAGCACTCGGACTTTTATGCCTTTCCTTTCTGCGATCATAGAATCATCAGTTGCAATGAATCCGTCTTGAGCTGCACTTATATATGCATCCTCAATTAGCTCGCGCCGAAAAGCCTGAGGCGTCCTTGCTGCCCGGAGCAAATCCCGGTCCAGCGTCTTGGTGACATACCCGTCTTTAGCCACCTTAATGGTATCTCGCATCGGAACGGACACAATTGCGGCCCCGTACTTACGCGCAGCTTCGATCGTCATTTCAATAGTGGAAGCGCGAACGAGCGGCCTTGCAGAGTCATGGATTACAACGATTTCACATTCAGGCGCAAGGTGCCGAAGCCCGCACAAGACTGACTCCTGCCTGGTTGCTCCCCCGCAAACAACTTCCCGTACTTTAGAACATCCACCCCAAGCCCGGATAAGCTCCCATGTGAAGTCGACTTCCGCAGAGCCCACAATGACAATTACATCATCCACAGCCTCACATGCCTGGAAAGCGGAAAGCGCATGGATCAAGACAGGCTTGCCTCCCAGCAAAAGGTGAGTCTTGTTCCCTTTCATCCTCATTCTTCTTCCTGATCCCGCTGCAGCTATAAGTGCACAAACGCTCACTCATGTACCTCCTGAAAATCCGCAACCCGCATTTCCCAAATACCCGGGCTTATTACATGCCCTTGGGCTTTGCGAATATCATCCTCCCGGCAGCGGTCTGAAGCACGCTGGTCACTGCAACCTCTACCTCTGCGCCTATAAAGCGCCTACCGCTGTCAACAACCACCATCGTGCCGTCGTCCAGGTATGCTATACCCTGGCCTGCTTCCTTTCCGTCTTTGATGACATACACCGTCATCTCTTCGCCTGGCAGCACTACAGGCTTAAGGGCATTAGCCAGCTCATTTATGTTTAGCACCGACACACCTCTGAGCTGGGCTACTTTGTTAAGATTAAAGTCGTTGGTAATGATCTTCCCGTTTGTGGATTGGGCCAATTTCAGGAGTCTTGAATCCACGTCAATGCCGTTCCCGATTTCTGAGTCAAGTATCTGGATCTGGGAACCGGCTTCCTTACGCATCTTGCCGAGAACATCCAGCCCCCTTCTGCCTCGGTTGCGTTTAAGCGGATCGGCCGAGTCAGCAATGTGCTGCAGTTCTTCCAGAATAAAAGTAGGGACGACAATTGTCCCGTCTATGAAGCCGCTCTTGCAGATATCCAGGATTCTGCCATCAATTATCACACTGGTGTCGAGTATCTTGGGTGCGCACGGGCTCTGATGTCTCTGAGATTTGTCACGTTGACCGCTAACTACCCGTTCCATGGACCTGGGGACGGAAGTGAATAAGTTGAATAGTTCCTCTCTCTTCTTAACAGCAAGCTGCATACCTAGATAGCCCATGAACAGGGTTAATCCAATAGGCAGGTAAATACCTACATAAGGAATCTGCGAAAAAGGAAGTGTAAGCAACACCGCAATAAGAAGGAAAATGATTGCACCAAAAGCACCTGCTACCAGATCCTGCGTGGGTACCTTCTGCAAATATGCCTCAAGCCTGGAAGTAGCCTTGCGAAAACCTCGAAAGACTACGGGGAAAATAGAAAGACCAAAGAGTCCACCTACTACAACTAAAACAATAAGCACTGCAATATTTACTCCGGTTCCGATGCCCGAGAGTAGAACTCCTGCAAAAAGACGATGAACAAGAAATCCGATAAGCGCCCCCAGAACAAAAGAAACGCTGTTTGTCAGTTTATCCATTATACGGCTCCTCACCTCTCTTTCTCTCATAACATTTGATAGCCCCCTGGGGAATTGGGGGCATAAGTGGTGAGACAACGTTGCCTTCTTAGGATTTATTATGGGAACCTGGCCCCATCTATATCCTTGCCCCATCCTAGATTCTTTGAGTATGGGTCCGGGCAGCGGAGAGGTTGAGCCATCCTTCCCTCCGTTAGTCAAACGAGAATGCTTATCCTAAGGTTCCAAAGGCTACGATACCTCAAAGGCTACGGCACCTTACTGAAAACCCTTATTGAAGGACTTCCGCTATGGCCTTTTCTACGTTCTCTTCATCAACACCTTCAGCAATCACCAATTCACTAACAAGGATTTGCATCGCGTTATCCAGCATCCGGCGTTCCCCTGTGGACAGGCCTTTCTCTTTGTCGCGATACGCAAGGTTTCTGACCACCTCTGCCACTGCAAAAACGTCGCCGGTCCTGATCTTTTCTAAGTTAGCTCTATACCTGCGGTTCCAGTTGGATGACATTTTTGTTCTGTCACTGGCCAGGACTCCATAGACCTTCTCCACATCGTCTTTGTCTATTACACCCCTTAAGCCGACGTCTTCAGCGCTCTCAAGGGGAACCATGACTCTCATGTCTCCCATTGGAATCCTGAGTATATAGTATTTCTGTTTCTCACCTAGAATCTCCCGCTCTTCAACTGCTTCAATAACGCCTGCGCCGTGCATAGGGTAGACTACCTTGTCGCCAACATCAAACATAGCCATACTTCCCCCCAATCATCTCAATAGTCACCTGGCACCCCTGATCCCCGTCAAGGGAGGAAAGCGGCCCTCTATTTCCGTAGTCGTAATCTTCATAACCATTTATCGCTTCCATATTCATATCTAATCAATTTTAACATTCATGGGACTTTCGTGTCAATTGAGTCCCGTCCCCTTCCATTCCAGGGAAATACTGCAACTTCTCTTCTCAAAGACGTGTCGTTGACAATTCCCGAAATCTATCGTTATAATTAAGTCGTGATAAACAGCTTGACATATTCTTCGAGAATTTCTTAGGCGAGGTGACTTATTATGGAGCACTTAGATTGCAGTTCTTTCCAGGAAGCCGTATCTCGTTGCCTCGTCAGACACAAGAGCATCCTGGATTGCACCTCGAAACTGGATGAAGCAAGCGCTCGCGTTAACCGCGCTATTGCAAAGGCGGTGACTACGTGCGGCTGCTTGAAAATCTCTGCTTCTCGCCAGACCTTCCCGCCGGACGCATCTTTCTCAGAGCTTCGCAATTTCACCACGTCACATCTTGAAGGCACTCTCTGCCCTGAGTGTCGTGACGTATTGGAAAGTGAGATCGGACGAACCCTCTTTTACGTAGCGGCTTTATGTGATGTCCTTGACCTTAGTATTGAAGAAGTCATGGAACAGGAACGAGGGAGACTGTCAACCCTTGGAATCTTCAACCTTACTTAGGACACGGTGCACATAACCTGTCAGCGGGAAGACAGAGGCCGGAGAGTTATCGCCGCATTGCATGATCCAAAGCCTCACTTATGGTTCTTACCTGTACAACCCGGAGATTGTCATGGTCCGCCAGGACTGCTCTGTTGGCAGCAGGGATAATGCATTGTTTGAACCCCAACTTTGCAGCTTCCGCCACCCTTGATTCCATGCGATTTACAGCTCGAACCTCTCCTGACAGCCCCACTTCTCCGATGATCACAGTATCAGGATGACATAAAGCGTTTCGAAAACTCGATGCCATGGCGCAAGCCACTGCCAGATCCGTTGCAGGCTCGTTCAGTCTGGCTCCACCCGCTACACTGACGTAGACATCACATGATGACAACCCTAACCCTGCCCGTTTCTCCAGGACGGCAAGGATAATTGCGACCCTGTTGGAGTCTACCCCTGTCGTAGTCCGCCTGGGAACACCGAAAGGAGTCCGAGTAACAAGCGCCTCGACCTCGACAAGTATTGGACGGGTCCCTTCAACACTTGCAGTCACGCAAGAGCCGCTGACCATGTGTAGCCTGCCGGATAAGAATACTTCTGAAGGGTTGCTAATCTCAGAGAGGCCTGCATCCCCCATTTGGAATACCCCGATTTCATTAGTGGACCCGAATCTGTTCTTCACACACCTGAGTATCCTGAAACTATGGTGGCGCTCTCCTTCGAAGTAAAGCACAGTATCAACTATATGCTCAAGCACCTTTGGGCCTGCTATCGCCCCTTGTTTAGTCACATGTCCCACAATACAAACCGGGATTTCAAGTTCCTTAGCCTTCCTCATGAGCCTGCCTGCGCACTGGCTTACTTGTGATACGCTTCCCGGCGCGGAATTCAAATCTTGGGTAAAAACAGTCTGAATTGAATCAACGACAACAAGCCCGGGAGAGATGTTTTCCATCCAATGCTCAATTCTCTCCATATCCACCTCAGGGAGAACCAACAGATTATCAGAGTTAATCCCCAGTCTGTCTCCGCGAAGCTTGACCTGGTTCAAGGACTCTTCTCCTGAGACGTACAGCACTTGAATTCTGCTACTGACCGCTCCGGATACCTGAAGGAGAAGCGTTGATTTGCCTATGCCGGGATCTCCTCCGATTAACACGACAGACCCGGGGACTATTCCTCCGCCCAGGACTCTGTCGAGTTCAGCGATACCGCTGGTAAGCCTCATCGCTCCTTGGCTCTCCAGCTCAGTGATGGGGCGAGGGGCGACTCCTCCTAGAGCATGCCCACCGCGTCCGCGTCCGACAGGCCCGGAGCTGACTACTTCCTCAACAAGAGAGCTCCATTCACCGCATGACGGACATTTCCCAAGCCACCTTGGGGCCTCGTACCCGCATTCTCTGCACACATACCTCGTTTTCTCCCTGGCCATTTGGTTCCTTCCCATCTATATGCTGCCATAAGGTTCCGAGCCTGTGATACTCAGTCAGCCCTGCAAATGGCTTCTGCTAAATCCAAAGGTGTGACTCCGGGAGACTCAATCGATAACTCATCGTATACTTTAGATATCAACCCTTCGATGGCTGAAACATCACGGTTGGCTCCAACCAGCGAGTCTTCAATATCCTTAAGACGATCCTTTGGATAGAACGTGAAGTCTCCGGAAATCGATATGTCTTTGATAATGTCTTCCTCGAGAACACGAGTCACAGTTATCAGCCCACCGGGAGCCTTATGACTCCGCTCTGACACTTGGGTCCCGGATGAGATCTTGACTTTCATATGCTCCCCATTACCTTCTGCCTTGTCTCGCCGTCTGAACAGAGACTCATCTGACATCATCTTCGTCTCAAGGTCACGTGCCATTTCACAAACTTCACTTTCAAGGCAGGTTTCATGTAACCGGCCAAGCTTCTTTCTAAAATTCTCAATGAGTAAATCCTCAACTTCCCTGCGAGGGGGCCTCTTTCCCGTCTCTTTGAGCACACTGCTTACATTGTCTTCCAAAGACTTGTGGACTTTGTCACGGAACTTCTCACTGGGCACCTTGAGTATGTTAGCCATTGCTCTGGAATCAAAGTCCAAAATGACGTTACCCACAAACACCACACACTCGTCTATGTCAGCCCCGCCTAACCCTGATACCTTGCGTCCTTCCTCTGTCACTATATCATTTACGGGCCTGAACAACGCACGAACCCCGAGCCGGCGGTATGTGTTAACGCATGGCTCGGCAATGAGCCGATACAAGGACGAAATCGCCCGCGGGAATTTAGGATTGTCCCGCCTCAGTATCAGTTGGAAAAAGATTTGATTTCTGTCAAGGAGTGTAGTTCCTCCCCCGATTTCCCTACGCATTACTGATATGCCGTTCTTTCGGCAATACTCCAAATCAACCACCTTGTCGGTGTCCTGAAAATACCCTATGCTGACAATTCGTTCTGCAGGTGAAACCAGAATCAGGCCCTCCAGACCCATCCTTGCTAACGCATGGAAAATAAGCATTGACATTTGCCCTTCCAAACACCCCAGGCGATACACGTTCACGGATATCGTGCCTCCTTAGCCTTTAACGTTTGTTCAGGAAAAAACCAGCGAGAGCATGGAATACTTCATGGGAAGGCTTAAGAGCCTCTGTCATTTTTTCAAAAGGACACACGTCTGTTCCATCCCTATTGAGAATACGCGGGGTTCTTTCATCAGCAATCAGCTTTATGTTGGCTGTCCCGAGCTCCTCCACTGCACTATCAGAAACTAACGGCGTGTAAACTGCAACTGCCCCTGAGTAGATGCATAACATGGCGGAAGCCCGCCCAACCACACGATCACCAATCACAGCTCCGCGGAGCTTATCCCCAAGATCTATGATTGCCTGCACGAGTGGGCGGACACCTCGATCCTGTGCCTGTATCAGGACTTCACCGTCTTTGATTGCCACAAGCCCCATGCCGTTTTCGCTTATGATCTTTCGTGTCAGCTCAATGTCGTGCTCCATCCGGTGTTTGCTCATATCTACGACCGCCCTTACAGCATAAAGCCGCGAAGTGCTCTCCATGACATTCTTCAAAAATCACTCAATTCCTCTTACCCAACAGGATGAAGAGGAGCAGGAATCTTCTTTCCTGCTTTCTCAATGTGTATCTGATTGTCCTTAAGACTGACAGATACCAAGTCCCCGTGGGCAATCTTGCCTTCAAGGATCTTTTCGGACAAGAGAGTCTCCAGTTTACGCTCAATAACCCTCCTAAGAGGACGGGCTCCGAACTCTCTGCTGAAACCTTCCTCAGCAATAAGGTCTTTTACCTCATTACTCACGTCCAGATGAATATCGCGATCTTTCAGCCTTTCTTCAACCTTCCTGAGCTGCAAGTCCACTATCTTTCGTATCTCCTGTTCATTCAATGCCTTGAACACTATGACCTCGTCAACTCTGTTAAGGAACTCAGGCCTGAACATCTTCTTCATGGCAGATAGGACTTGTTCCTTCATCCGTTCGTAGTCGTATTCTTCAGTGTCACCTACAACGAAACCGAGTTTCGTGTCACGGCTGATGAGATTCGCGCCTACGTTTGACGTCATGATAATCACAGTATTTCTGAAATCCACCGTGCGCCCTTTGCCGTCTGTCAATCTACCTTCCTCAAGGACCTGAAGGAGTATGTTGAAGACATCAGGGTGCGCCTTTTCTATTTCGTCAAATAATACCACGGAATAAGGCTGTCTCCGGACTTTTTCGGTGAGTTGACCCGATTCCTCATAGCCTACATAGCCCGGAGGCGCTCCTATCAGCCGGGAGACTGTGTGCCTTTCCATGTACTCGGACATATCAAATGCCAGCATCGAGTTTTCATCTCCGAACAGCGCTTCTGCAAGTGCCCTGGCAAGCTCTGTCTTACCTACGCCTGTCGGCCCCAGGAAGATGAATGACCCGATAGGCCTCTTTGGGTCTTTAAGGCCTGCATGTGCCCGCCTTATGGCCCTTGCAAGGGAAATGACCGGCTCATTTTGTCCGATCACACGCTTATGAAGAGTCTCCTCAAGCCTCAACAGCCTTTCCGTCTCCTCTTCGGTAAGCTGAGTCACAGGAACGCCTGTCCATGCAGATACTACTTGAGCAATATCCTCCTCAGTCACAGTAGCTTCCACCATACCGCGCTTGTTCTGCCACTCGCTCTTCTTGGCGTCGATTTCTTCTTTCAGCTTCTGCTCCTTATCACGTAGGGCTGCAGCCTGTTCAAATTCCTCATTCTTGATGGCAGATTCCTTCTCAGTCCTGATCCTTGTGAACTCCTCCTCAAGCTTCCTTATGTCCGGGGGAGCAATGGTAGTCCCAATCCTTACTTTAGACGAAGCCTCGTCTATCAGGTCTATTGCCTTGTCCGGCAAGAATCTGTCAGATATGAACCTGTCTCCGAGCCTCGCAGCAGCCCTGACCGCTGCATCAGTTATTTTTACCCTGTGATGGGCTTCATAGCGATCTCTGAGTCCCTCGAGAATGGATATTGTCTCCTCAACCGTGGGTTCCCCCACCATGATAGGCTGGAACCGCCTTTCGAGGGCAGCATCCTTCTCCACGTACTTTCTGTACTCATCAATCGTAGTGGCGCCGATACACTGAAGCTCGCCACGGGCCAGGGCGGGTTTTAGAATATTCGCAGCATCAATTGCTCCTTCCGCTGCTCCGGCTCCGATGATTGTGTGCATCTCATCAATGAACAGAATCACGTCCCCGCCTGCTCGTATCTCATCGATAATCCGCTTTAGCCTTTCCTCGAATTCCCCGCGGAATTTCGTGCCTGCAACTATCGACCCCATGTCCAGTGCAATAACGCGCTTATTGGCCAAAACTTCGGGAATGTCTCCGCGCGCCACCATCTGAGCCAAGCCTTCAACGACGGCAGTCTTGCCTACTCCCGGGTCTCCGATAAGGACCGGGTTGTTCTTGGTTCTGCGGCTTAGCACTTGAATGACCCTTTGAATCTCCTGGCTGCGCCCGATGACAGGGTCAAGCTTTCCTTCTCCTGCCATAGCCGTAAGATCCCGTCCGAACTGATCCAGCGTCGGTGTCTTCTGCGCTGTCCGCTTACCTTTACTGCCCGGAGCGGGCACATCGCCCAGGAGGCCTGTAACCTCGCTGCGGACTTTCTCGGCATCAGCTCCCAGGCCGGTTAACACTTGTGCAGCAATACCTTCGCCTTCACGTATCAATCCCAACAGGATATGCTCTGTGCCAATATACCCCTGCCCGAGTTGCCTTGCTTCAATCATGGCCAGTTCAAGGACCTTTTTCGCCCTCGGAGTGAGGGTCAGCATCTTCACCTTCTCCGGATTTCCTGTACCTACCATTTTCTCTACAGCCTGTCTTACATCTTCCAGATTTATCCCAAGGTTTTGAAGGGCTCGGGCGGCTATACCGGTGCCTTCGGCAACAAGGCCCAGCAACAAATGTTCCGTGCCGATGACATCATGGCCAAGCCGCCTGGCTTCCCCTTGAGAGAGCTGCAAGACCCTTTGGGCCCTCTCAGTTAATCCACCAAACATCATCATCTTTCCTTCCCTTCCCTTCTAGTCCTGATTCTCTCCCGTATGAGTGTTGCCCGCCTAATATCTCTCTGTGGGGGGTCAAGCCCTTGTCCTGCTAGTTTCTGCAAATAGGCAGGCTGTGTAATTACCATGAGCTCGTTTAAGGTTTCCCCGTCAACCTCTGATATCAGTTGCAGTTCCACACCAAGCTTCGCATCAGACAGAAGCTTTAATGCTTCTTGTGATGTCATTAACCTGGCATGGCACAATACTCCGTATGCCCTTTGAACCCTGTCCTCCAGTTGCTCCCGCATTTCCAAGATCAGCTTTTTCCTTGTGGAACGTTCCTGTTGTATGACTTGCATGGTGACTGCATGAAGACTCTCTGTCAATTCTTGTTCAGAGCGGCCCAAAGTTACCTGATTGGATAACTGAAACATGTTTCCTGAGGCTTCAGTTCCTTCACCATAAAGACCCCGAACTGCTATTCCAAGATTAGATACTGCTGAAAGCACCGCCTTTACCTGGCCTGTAGCTACCAAAGCCGGCAGATGAACCATTATGGACACACGTAAACCGGTTCCTACGTTGGTGGGACAAGCGGTAATGTAGCCAATCCGTTCATCAAAAGCATAGTCAAGTTTGCTTTCGAACAAATCATCGATCTTGTCTGCAAGCTGATATGCCTCACTTAACTGAAGGCCGGGCAAGAGAGTCTGAATGCGTATGTGGTCTTCCTCGTTCACCATCACACTGACACTCTCGTCGTCGGCTATTATTGCAAAGCGGTTCTCAGCACCCTGAGCGTGCTGGGGGCTTATCAAATGCTTCTCTACAAGAATGTGCCTGTCTAGTACGGAAGCCTCAGAAAGCCTCATGACTTCCAGCCTTGAGAGCTCAGGAACCTGGCTGACAGCCTTCTCTACTTTCCGGGCAACCCTGGCAAGATCAGCCTCAGAAGCCTGGTTAGGAAAGGGGATATTGCCCAGATTGCGTGCCAGCCTCACACGAGAACTCAACGCCACATCAGTATGAGGAGCGTTTGTGCTCATCCAAGCGCTGTATGTTCCATCTATTATGTCCTTGAGCGGCATCCGTTCTTCACCCCCTACGCTTTGTCGGAAAGGCGCTTCTCGAGGACTTTGATCTTATCACGGACGGCAGCCGCTTCTTCGTACTTCTCGTCTGATACCAGCTTTGCCAACTCCCGCCTGAGACTCTCGATCTCTCTGACCACGCCGGCAGATCCTCCAATCCTCTTGGGGACTTTCCCGGTGTGCTGACAATTACCGTGTAGTCTGCGGATGAGCGGGTCAAGCCTTGGCTCAAATTGTGTATAGCACTGACTGCATCCTAAGAAACCTCTGTCTGCAAAAGTAGAAAACGCCATCCCGCAGTTGCTGCAACCGCCTACTATATGGGCAGGTATTGATACCGGCGCCCCTATGCCGGATCCTGTCTGCAAAAGGCCTGTAAGAAGATTGGGAAACGAGAACTCTGATTCGGAAATCAGAGTCAGTTCACCCTTTTCCTTCGCACATTCCTCACACAGATGAGACTCGCTTTTCACTCCGTTTACCATCTTAGTAATGTGGACATTGGCAGGCCTCTTCTTACATTCATCACAAAGCATTTCTTCACCCCCGACAGCTCCCTCACTCCCGAAGCAGTAAAGCAAGCATAGCCTTTAGAAGGCTGGCCCGAACTGCGCTTCGGTAGTCATCAGGCGCTTTTTGAGTCTCCCTATCCAGTACAGTCCTTATGAAGACATATTCATCTACGGTTAGGAAATCTTCTTCCTTGAGTCTGAGCAGTAAGCCATCGGCCCGCCTGACGGTGATTTCATCTCCGATGTTTTCGTCAAGCACAGACAGGAAATCACGTCCGGTTCGAAAGGCTAACCTGACAATGCGTATGTAGCCGCCGCCGCCCCTTCTGGTTTCCACCAGATAGCCCCTGTCCAAAGTGAATCTTGTGTCCAGGACATAGTTTATCTGAGACGGGACGCATTCAAACATCTCGGCAAGCTCACGCCTTTGGAGCATGATCATCCCTTCAGTAGCTTCTCTCAGCAGTTCTTTAAGATACCGCTCAATGAAATCCGACAGACTGCTCAAAACTATCCCTTCCAATAGTCTGACCTTCCTTGACCTTTCTTGTTCATTATAACATAAGTAATGGCGGAAATCTCATCCGCCATAATAGCTCAAATATGACTTGGAAGCTATATCTAGCTTATTTAGCACACAGTTCCTTTGCCTTTCGCTGTATTCCTTTATTTAGTGTAGATATCCTCGTTCATGTGATAGAAGCCATTCCTTGATATGTAGCCCGCCGCCGAATCCCACCAGCTTTCCGTCACTACCCACCACGCGATGACAAGGCACGATTATAGGGACAGGATTCCCGGCAAGAGCCCGACCCACAGCCCTGGAAGCAGTCGGCATACCGATGGCCCGGGCTATGTCCCGATAACTGGCGGTAACGCCAAAAGGGATCCTACACACCTCATCAAGTACAATCCTACTGAACCCGCTCACTGCCAGGATGGGCTTGCACGTGAAATCCCTCAGCACCCCCCTGAAGTAATCATCCAGCTCAATGTGGAATTCAGCGTTATTCTTCTCTCCCGGAACAAGCCTGGCATTGGGGAATTTCTTTAGCACCCACTCCAGGCTCTCCTCTTCTTCCCCGTCAAATGCCATCTTTACAAGTCCCAGTTCGGTTGCGGCCAGCCACAGCCTCCCAATGGGGGATTCAAACTGAGACACAAAGACCCGCCGTGGTTCACTTAACCTAAGCATCGCACAGATATCCCCCTCACGTAAAGATGATATCAGAGCCTCATCATGTCCTCTACATCCGTGACAAAAATGATAGCCCCGCCTGCTTCGTATTCCATCGGCACTGCAACCGACGGCACCAACTCACCTGCAGGCCTAAACTGCGGAGCAGCCCGAAGGCGTTTGGAGCAGCATTTTCTTATGACATCCATGACCTCGTTTTCTCTGTCATCTTCCACGCCTATCAAGAAAGTAGTCCGGCCTTCGCTCATCAACCCGCCTGTGGCAGCAAGCCTTGTAGCCCCGATATGCCGCTCAGCCAGGGCGTCAAGAAGACCCGAGGCGTCACTGCCCTTTACAATGGCAATGATTAATCTCAAGCCCTCCCCTCCTTCTGATAACCAACTTTACGAAAATGGAAACGCTTCATACCCGGTCTTCCTGTGAAGTGAGGGAATTCCACGAGCCTTGCCAAGGGAATTAGAGCAAGAATGCGAAAACCCGCACCTACATAGAATGTAACATAGACTCCGAACCTCTTGTAGCATGCATCACCCAAGAAAGGCGCGATAAATGACGCAAGGTTGATGAGCATGTTGAAAACCGCGGTTGCGCTCGGGCTTCTTTCCGGTTTGGAGTATGCAAATACAAGATTGAACACTGCCAGATTAAGGCCACCCAGAACGAATCCGGATACGAGGTGCATTATGTTAAGAAACGCAACAGAAGGGGACAGCGTGTACAGGATTGGAAACACGCCTACGACTATCATACTGGCGAATAGCACCCAAACGTTGCCTCTGGATGATGCCATCTTGCCGAAATATCGTGAACCTACTACAGTCGCAACTCCTGAAAGAACAGAGAACCCGGCAATTACGGTATTTGAGAGTCTCAAGACCTCTACATGGTAAATAGACCACATGGCTGCGAGGAACCCGAATCCAAACCACAAAAGGAAAGAACTCGCGCAAAAGACCTTGAACTGTGACCCTAGCTCCTTGTCATCAAGGAGGTTCTTTATTCTGGACGTGAACCGCGCCGGCTGCTGAACATGAACCGGGCGCTCAATCAGCGGTTCACGCATTCTAGATAAAAGCACAATACCCCAACCGCCAAAGCCTGCTGCAATAAGAAACAACAGTGAGAAATTCCCTGGGAAAGGCACCCGGTCCAAAAGGCGTCCTGCCACCATGGTCCCTAGGATTCCTGTGATGCCCATAAACATGTTCCGCAATCCGAAAATCTCTCCGCGATCCTCTGCAGGAAACATGTCTCCCATCATGGCAGTCCAAGCCACTCCGGAGATGGCCCCCGGGACGGACATTAACGTCACAATACTCACGAGAAATGCAGGCTTTGCCACAGGCATGAAGGGGATACATGCCAGGACCAGATACAGAGACCTGTGGAGTCCGGCCCAGAAACGAACTGTAGGAAGCCTGGATTCCTTCTTCTCAACAAACCCTGCAGCAGGCATAAACACAATGGCGTTAACGAGGGCAGGGATGGCGGTAAGAAGGCCGACCATGAGGCTGGATGCACCAAGAGCAATGGCATACACGCCGAAAAACGGGTTAACCAGGCTAAAAGCTATGTTGCTTACCATACCCTCGAGAGTGCCGTAGGCGAAATTGTGCTTGACCTGTCCATTGACAGTTGACTCAAGAAGGCCTTCGAGCTTCCTCATCCACCGGTTGATGACTCAATCACGCCTTTCTCCGTTCTCTCTCCCATCTCTTGGCCTTTTCTTGTCATAGGACAACAGCAGAGTGATTCCTCCCACAATCAATGTGAGATAGTATGTTACACTCCGCCACAAAAGGACGAATACACCCAGAAGGGGAAACGGCACTATCGAACCGAACAGGGCTGCCAGGCTCAATTCCGCTGCCCCGCTTGATCCCGGAGTAGGCGCATAGGCTGCTGCCAAATAGAAGATACCTGCGATAGCCATCGTCTCGGCAAACGGCGGAGCGATACCGAGGCCCTGGAGAATCAGGACAGGAATGAAGAAAGCGATAGCCCACGCAATAATACTCAATAGAGAAATCAGAACAAGTGTGGAGCGCCGTTCTCTAAGAAACATGGACAAAGCATCACGAAAGTCGCACACTCCTTTTTCCACGTGCCGCATGACTGTGTCAGCAGTGGACTCGGAGATAAATTTGCTCATGAATCTGTTATTCAAAACCTTATCCATGATTATCCTTATATATTCAGGATACGCGGCAAAGAATACGCCAAGCCCGAAGAAAGAAACGTAGACCAAGAGCCCTATGAATAAGGCTGTCTCCAGACCTTTAGGAAGCGCCCAAGCCCGTCTCCTTACTAAATACCAAGTAGGAATCAAGAGCACCAAAAACAACCTGGCTAAAGCGCTTATGAGACTTTTCAAAGTTATTATCGCTGTGGATTTACCCGGTTCAAAGCCTTGTTTATGAAGGAGGTACACCTGCAGAGGCTCCCCTCCGGTATCAAAAGGTGTGACGCAAGCAGCGAACGCGCCTGCAAGAGTGATCTTCAGTGCAACCGGTAATCCGAGTCTTCCGCCGAGCGCGGCAGCAAGAACCTGAATGCGAACTGCGTCCAAAAGCCAACTCAGCGCCATGAGGCCGCCGGCGAATGCTAATTGAGATAGATCCACCTGAAACAGACTACGCCAATTCTCGCCTCTCGCTGTAACCTGCAATACAATGAAAGCTCCAAAGGCACTTAGAAGAATCGCTCCGGCGGTCCCTCTTAGCAGCCTTCTCGTATTAGTCGGCTCTTTCATATTACTCAGCCCCTCATCCCCGCATCACCGGTGCGTAGTCCTATGACCGGTGTCCCAGCTCCTCCCCGGAAGGACTGAAACTCCCCAGCCTAAGATGGGGGAATCTTGCCCGAAGCCTGTCAATCACGTTGTCTATGCCCATAGTCTCCTCTGAAGGTGCAGGTAAGGCCTGGACAAGAATGTCCGGGTCTATATTCAGGTTCCTGAGTTGTATCATATCGATTCCCAACTTGTCTATGAAATCCGAGAGAGCCTCAAACTCCTCTTCGCGATCTGTAAGTCCCGGGAATGAGAGAAGATTGAGTGACACATACACCCCGAGGCCCTTTGCCTGCTTTATTGAGTCTATCACATTACCCAGGCTGTAACCGCGAGGGCGATGGTAGGCATTGTACATCTCTTCCCTGGCGCTTATCAAGCTTACCCTTATGCTGTCCAAGCCGGCTCTCAAAACCTTAGACATTTCCGTGGTAAGGCCTGCATTTGTGTTCAGATTCAGAATACCCCGGCCGGTCCTGGCTCTAATGCAGGCAATCGCCTGACTTAGAGTTTCACCTTGGAGCAGAGGATCCCCTTCACACCCCTGGCCGAAGCTGATAATCGCATTTCCGGCTTCTTCAAGATGAGGCACTGCTATCTCCACTATTTCTTCGACCGAAGGGACAAAATCAATTCTTGATTGAGGGGAAGGGCAACACTCAGAAGGTTGGAGCGAAATACAGCCGATACAATTGGCAGAGCAAGACGGAGATATAGGAATCCCGCCCTCCCAACGCCTGTAAAACACGTTCTGCGCCGTAGGACACGAGTATGTCATAGAACACGTGGCAAGTTGTTGAAGGAGCCTGTTATTCGGACTCTCCTCAAGCCTATCCTTGACTAATCCGGGAAGATCACGGGTGTTGTACGCTTTGGGATCCCATCTTCCCGGGTCATCGGTTTGCCTGGCAGCCACGTAAGGCTTGCCGCACCGAACAGCCATGGCTGTGTAACCGTATAACGGCAGAGTGACGGGTCTTTCCCGTTCCTCCGAAACGTACGCCGGAATCAGGGTGCGAGTGAATCCTATGGGCAGCAATGCTGCTACAGCAAATCCAGGACGTTCCATCCCTTTTCCCGATACCTCTTCGTAAGTCCATACAGACAGGACTTCCCCTGAACCATGCGCCAAGCCCAGCGGATGCCGGCCCGGCAATACCACAATTGTGGATCCTTCAGGCATTGGGATCATGTCACCGGATTCAATCTCCCACATTTCGTCCCACGAACGGCCCAATGCAGCGAGATCCGGCTCCTCGAATATATTACCTTGCTCATTGGAGTATACTGTGGAAAACAAGTCTCCGGTTTCCTCAATAGATGTTAGTGAATCCATGTTCTCATCAGCTCAGCGCTCTGACGTTGTCCGCGAAAGGAGATTTCACCACAAGTTGTCTGAATTCTTCATTATTCTTGGTATGACGGAGACGTTCAATAACGAGCTCAGTCATTTCCTGCGAACCCAGATTCCCCATGGCGCGCCTCAACAGGTACATCATGTCTAATTCCTCTGGTGTGAGAAGCAGTTCTTCCTTGCGTGTTCCGGACTTGTTGATATCAATTGCAGGGAAAATACGTTTCTCAGAAAGCTTACGGTCAAGGTGCAGTTCCATGTTGCCTGTACCCTTGAATTCCTCATATATGACATCGTCCATGCGGCTGCCTGTCTCAACCAGGGCTGTAGCTATGATGGTAAGGCTTCCGCCTTCTTCAATGTTTCGCGCCGCCCCGAAGAACCTCTTGGGGCTCCGAAGCGCGTTGGGATCCAGCCCTCCTGACAGAGTCCGTCCGCTGGGCGGTTCCACAAGGTTGTAGGCTCTCGCAAGCCTTGTGATGCTGTCCATCAGAATCACTACGTCTTTTGAGTGTTCCACTTGCCGCTTTGCCCGTTCCAGAACCATCTCAGCTACTCTTATGTGGTTCTCAGGCGGAAGATCAAAGGTAGAACTCATTACAAGGCCTTTTACAGACCGCTCCATGTCTGTTACTTCTTCAGGACGCTCATCGATAAGCAGGACCATGAGGACTACGTCAGAATTATTGGTAGTGATTGAGTTGGCCAGCTTCTTGAGGACAGTTGTCTTGCCTGCCTTAGGAGGTGAGACTATGAGGCCGCGCTGTCCTTTTCCGAGAGGCGCCACCAGGTCTATCATACGGGTGGTTATCTCTTTTGGGGTGATCTCCAGGTGCAGTCTTTCATTAGGGTATATCGGAGTAAGATCCTCGAAGAACAACCTCCTTGTGGCAGTCTCAGGGTCAGCCCCGTTTACTGCCTCTACCCTAAGGAGAGCAAAGTACTTCTCATTGTCCTTCGGGGGCCTTATCTGACCGGATATGTCATCCCCCGTACGGAGGGCGAATCTTCTTATCTGTGAAGGTGAGACATAAATGTCATCAGGGCTCGGATTCAAACCTGCTACTCTTAGAAAGCCGAATCCGTCATTCATTATCTCCAATATCCCGTCACCAAAAAGCAGCCCTTCGCTTTCTGCGCGTACTTTCAGTATCTCGAAAACCAATTCCTTCTTTCTGAGCTTTGACACTCCGGCGATACCCAACTTCCGTGCGACCTCATATAATTCCTGGATGGTTTTGGCTTCAAGGTCGCCGAGGTTCATCACCGGATCCTCATTGTGGTTTTGACCATTTCGCGCCATGCACGTATCATTCCTTTTCCTAAAGTTTTTGTGAGACTGTCGAGCTTCTCACGAGATTCCCTTTGCTTTCGAACCTCTCGACCCATTCAAGGCACGGAATCGGCAAGGACAAAAAGAATCGCCTCACCTCTCAGATAGAGAAATATCTCTACGCCTAATACACGTTATTCTTGAAAAGTTGCCATGGAGACTTCATTGGAATTGAAAAGCCCCTCTTGAGACTCATGACGACTGCGGACAAACAGGTATCGTTACTTGAAGACCACAATACCGAGACATAAAGACAGTGTGGGATGACGGACTGACGTCGCATTAAACTTCGTCACCCAAACTTGGATTCCTTCAAAAAGTTTAGAGCCGCCTCGATAAAGTCACGCCTATTATTCCCTTAGTTCTCCTGATTAAACCCTGCATACTTCAGAATCGCCTTGACAAACTCAGAGAATAGCGGGTGGGGACGGTTAGGCCGTGACCTAAACTCAGGATGAAACTGAGTTCCCAAAAACCACGGATGGCCTTTTAATTCCATGATTTCAATATGACGTCCGTCAAGAGACATTCCTGACACTACCATACCTGAAGCTTCCAGCATATCCTTGTATGCAGTATTGATTTCAAATCTGTGCCTATGCCGCTCATGGATAACATCGGTTTGGTAAGCCGCTTCTGCAAGAGAGCCTGGAGCAACTCTACATGGCAAGGATCCCAATCTCATCGTGCCGCCGAGTTCTGAAACACCCTCCTGGCCGGGAAGACACCGGACTATCGGATGAGGACTATCAGGATCACACTCTGTGGTATGTGCGTTTTCGAGCCCCAGGACTAACCTGGCATATTCCACGACAGCGCATTGAAGCCCCAGGCAAAGCCCGAAGAAGGGCACCTTGTTCTCTCTGCCATAACGCGCAGCGACGATCTTGCCCTCAACCCCTCTGCATCCAAATCCTCCGGGAACCACAATACCGTGGACACCACCGAGAATCTCCTCTGGGTCATCAGTCTCGAGGAGTTCCGAATTCACCCACGAAATATCCACCTGTGTCTCCAAAGCGATGCCTGCGTGTCTCAAAGCCTCGACAGCGCTTAAATACGCATCAGGCAATGTTACATACTTCCCTACAATAGCGATTCGGACAACACGTTTTGGGTTAAGCAATGCGAAGACCATGTCTTGCCACTCTGCAAGGTCTCCCTCACCTGCCAGGCTTTGAAGGCCCAATCGTTCAATTACGATGTCATCTAATCCTTCGCTCTCGAAAGCCAAAGGCACCTCGTACATTGTCTCTGCATCGAGATTCGGTATTACCGCCCGTTCATCTATGTCGCAAAACAAAGCAATTTTTGCTTTGATTTCGCGAGACAACGGACCTTCAGAACGTGCGACTATCACATCAGGTTGTATTCCGATACTCCTGAGTTCCTTGACACTATGCTGCGTGGGTTTTGTCTTTAGCTCTCCTGCCACTTTGAGATAAGGCACCAGAGTCACATGGACGTACATGACACTCTCCCGTCCCAGGTCGCTGCGGAGCTGTCTGATAGCCTCAAGGAAGGGGAGACTCTCAATGTCGCCGACTGTGCCTCCGATTTCAACCAGCACTACATCGGCGCCGGACTCTTCTCCCGTTTGAGTAATCCTGGATTTGATTTCGTTTGTCACATGCGGAATGACTTGAACGGTTCCGCCGAGAAAACCGCCTTTGCGCTCCCGACTGATTATGGACCAGTATATCATACCTGTAGTGATGTTATTGCCTCTGCCAAGATCTACATCGATGAATCTCTCATAGTGGCCGAGGTCCAGATCCGTTTCAGCGCCGTCCTCTGTAACGAACACCTCTCCATGTTGATAGGGACTCATTGTGCCGGGATCCACATTAATGTATGGATCAAGCTTTAATGCAGTCACTCGAAGGCCTCTGCTTTTCAAAAGCCTGCCTATGGATGCGGCAGTAACGCCTTTCCCCAGTCCTGAGACAACTCCGCCGGTCACAAATACATACTTTGCCAAGGTTCCCTTTCCCTCCTGCTGAAGATACAACCACTGACTTCTGCAAATTGCTCCCTGTAGTAAGCCGGCCACCGCAAACTGCTTACAGCTTGAACACGTATATCGTGGTATCTTCAGGTAGCTCATCCGGAGTCAGCTCAAGTTGGTTACAATCCAGCCTTACTACGTTATCAAAACCTTCGAGGAACTTATCTACCGTTGCAATAGGCCAATCGCGAACAGTCTCTGTCTTGTAATGCATGGGTATTACAACTTTCGGGCGAGCGGCTTCGACAAGTTTCTTGGCGCCCGCTGCATCAATCGTATAATAACCTCCGCAAGGGACAAAGAGCACATCCACCGGCTTGATGGCGTTAAGTTGCGAAGGAGCGAGATCATGCCCGATATCACCCATATGGACCATCCTCACCCCATCGACCTCGATGATGAAAACCTGGTTCCGGCCGCGCTTTGCGCCGTGTTCAGTGTCATGCCATGTCTCAATGGAATAGATGTTGACTCTCTCATCTTTGTATTCTCCCTGGCCTTTTAGAATCACCGGGTTCCCTTTTACCACCGAAACGTTGCTGTGATCGAAATGATCGTGACTGGACGTCACAACATCGGCAAACGTGTCAGGAAGGCAGTAGCCTACACTCTCATCAAACGGGTCAGTAAGGACCTTCACACCGGATGGCGAAGATATACGAAAACATGCATGCCCAAACCACCTAATCTGCAGTTTCGCCGTCATTTTGCCCCTCCCCTTCCGTACTGGGAATCACACCGTAGTGTTTAAGGAGAACCACTGTAGCCCTATTCCCCAAAAGACCGGCAAAGCCCAAATATGCCATGCAGAACACAGGCGGGGCAAACCTCAGAGACAAAACAGCCACTCCCACCTGAAATACTGCAATAATAAGAGAATAAAAAGGGTTAGCCAGTGTAAGTAATGCAGCGTTCTTAAGGGTTTGTCTGAATCCCGCGTCTTGATTGACGATAACCGGAAACAAATACGTTGAAACCATGGCCACGAACATCAAGACGTACGCAAAAACCAATGCGACTACTTTTGGCAGCCAAGTAGGCCTTGCCAAGAACCATACTATATCAAGTACCAAGATACTTGCAAGGGTTACTTGAGCGCCGGATACCGCCAGGCTCCTCCAGAAAAGCTTCCTTGCACCTTCAATGAAGTCTCTCGGCACAACATAATCACCCCGAAGGATGAGATTCGTCACATAAAAACCTGCGCCTATCAACGGAGATGTCACGACAATTACCAGGGGCAGCAGGACAAGAAAAGACTCTGTGAAAAGAGTGACGAGGAAAATTACGGCTGCGGTTACAGCAAACCACACTACACTCACCGCCAGCACAGTGCCGAGGTATCCATAAGTATCCTTGAGCGCGCCCAAAATGACGGCTCCTGCTTGCCGAATCTCATCTCTAAACCTCTTCATTATCCATCTCCGGTCTCAACGTTTTCCCGCTTTTACATCTCATGAGGAGCAGATATGCCAAGGAGGCCAAGGACATTGGCAAGCACTATTCTAACTGCCCCGGAAAGCGCAAGTCTCGCCATGGTCAAATCAGAATCTTCGTTGATTACTCTATGGCTATTGTAGAACGAATGGAAAAGCCCTGCAAGATCCAATGCGTAGCCGGCTAATCTATTCGGCGTACGCTCAATGGCGCTCATTGCTACTTCGTCAGGATAAGCTGCAAGTTTCCGCATGATGTCAAGTTCAGAATCCTCGATGAGACAGGACAGGCCCGATCCGTCCACCCCGGAAAGCTCTATGCCCTTCTCCTCCGCCTGCCTGAAGATACTGGAGATCCTGGCATGGGCATACTGAATATAGTAGACAGGGTTGGCTTGCGAGTGTTCTTTGGCAAGGCCAAGGTCGAATTCCAGGTGGCTTTCGATGTTTCTCATCAACAGAAAGTAACGGGCAGCGTCGCTACCGGCCTCATCTATGAGATCATCCATAGTGACGAACTCCCCGGCACGTTTTGACATTTTGACACGTTCGCCGCCGGACATAAGAGAAAGGAATTGAAGGAGCAACACTTCCAGGCTGCTGCCGGGATACCCCATGGCTTCCAGGCCGGCACGGGTCGGTATGACATGGCCATGGTGGTCAGGGCCCCATATGTTAATCAACAGGTCGAATCCCCGCTCAAGCTTATTCTTATGGTACGCTATGTCTCCGGCAAGGTATGTGTAGTCTCCGTCGCTCTTTACCAAGACTCTGTCTTTCTCATCACCGAATTCAGTGGTACGCAACCAAAGAGCGTCAGCTTCCCGGTATACCATGCCCCTCTGTTTCAAGAGCTCAATAACCTCTCTGACTGCGCCTCTATCTACAAGCTTCCTTTCGCTGAACCATACGTCAAATTCCACCCCGAAACGGGAAAGCGAAGCCTTCTGATCCGCAAGCATATGGGAAAGTGCGAAATCCCGGAAGAACTTGGCTCTCTCTTCCGAATCCATGCCTTCAAGCTCCTCGCCGTGCTTTTCCGTAGCCAGGCGAGCTATGTCAATTATGTAGGTACCTTGGTATCCCGACTCAGGGAACTCGACATCTTCCCCCTTAAGCTCAAGATATCTCAGTTCGCAAGATCTGCCCAGCACATTGATTTGGCCTCCGGCATCATTTATGTAGTACTCAGTGGAGACATCATAACCTGAGGCCTTAAGGATATTCGCGAGACCGGCGCCTACTGCAGCAGCCCTTGCATTTACTATGTTCATGGGGCCTGTAGGATTCGCGCTGACAAACTCCAGGAGAATCCTGGTGCCATTACCCATCCGGGATGTGCCATATGTGGGACCTGCTTTCAGAATAGTCCTCACAACGTCTTCCAGCCACCTGCGCCCCAAAAAGAAGTTGATGAATCCGGGGCCTGCGACTTCCACACGCTGAATATAGCGAGCCGCATCTCTCCCTATCTCCATATGGCCTACTATTGCCTGAGCAATATCCCTGGGTTTCCTCTTTACCTTTCCTGCGAGGACGAGAGCGATAGGTGTAGCGAGATCTCCGTGGGCTTTCTCCCGCGTATACTCCACCGGAATATCCCCGGCAGTGAAATCCCCCGGCACACCGGGAATTCCGGACCTCGCCAGGCCGGCAATGATCCTGCTTCGGATTTCACACCTTACATCATCAACTATATTGTACAACCTGGTCCCCTCCCGCAGGCCCACATGCTAAGCATGAGTTCATTAGTTTTCGCCGGTTTTCCGATTGTCTTGGGTGGCCCCGCACGGTACGTACGTTTTCTGAGGCCGGTGATTGCAACGAGGGGTGTCAAAATCCGGCTACCGGCCTACGGGCCGGATTTTGTCAAGGCGACGCGCTTGGGGAGCCGTCCCCTTAGTGCAACACCGGCAACCCCCAACGGTACGTACACTTTCTGGAACCGGTGATTACTTATGGTGTTCCACTTAGGGGTTAAACTCACGTTCCCTATTATAGCATAGATGAGTCTAATACTCCCATTATCTCGTCTTCTCCCTCAAAAGGGCCGACTGCAGCCAGACTCAGTTTCTCTTTTTGAAGCAAGTCCCCTGCCACACTTTGGATCTCATTTGCGGTAACAGCCTCAATCCGTTCAAGGACTTCCTCAACCGGGATTATCTTGCCTGACAACACCATATGCCCGCCATGTCTGAGAGCCAGGCTGAGAGTATCCTCCAACCTCAAGGAGAGGCTGCCTTTATAGAAATCCTTTGCCATGCGGAGTTCATCCTGTGTTATGGGCGTCTCTCGGATTCTTTCCAATTGTTCAAGAATCACCTTCACCGCGTCCTCGCCCCTTTCAGGATCAACGCCTGCGTAGATACGGAATAATCCGGTGTCCTGGTAGGGTGAATACTGAGATCCTACTGAATATGCAAGCCCTCGTTTCACTCGAACCTCCTGGAATAACCGGGAACTCATTCCTTGGCCCAGGACGACATCGAGCAACTCCAGCATATAACGGCTGGGATGAAGCCGGGAATATCCCGGAAAACCCAGCACGATATTGGCTTGCTTGGTGTCGCGATTCTCCACTCTCACGGATGGCCCGCAAATTCCCGTATCAACCGGCACAAACGTCTTCTTCTCACGGCCTGCCCTCCCGTGGAAATAGCCGGCAATAACTTGATTTGCTTCTTCTTGTGATATGTTTCCCGCAACTGAGACTACGATGTTTCCAGGATGATAGAAGGTGTGGAAGTAATCAAGAATTGCCTCCCTGGACATGGCGGTAATTGAGTCCAGGGTTCCTGCTATGCTACTTCCCATGGGATGGTTAGGCCATACCAGATCCTCCAGCATCTCATGGACCCATGAATCAGGCCTGTCTCTTACCATCTTTATTTCTTCAATAATGACTCCCCGCTCCCTTTCTATCGATTCGTCCAGGAAGAGAGAATCCAGGACGATATCTGCGAGGACATCTACACCCAGCAAGAACTCACTTGCAGGCACTTTTACCAGATAGCATGTGGTCTCCTTGTCAGTGAAACCGTTAATTGACCCGCCGACACCTTCTATTGCCTGAGATATTTCCAGATTATCCTTTCTTTTCTTGGTACCTTTAAACAAGAGATGCTCAATGAAATGAGAAACCCCGCATGCCTCAGATGCTTCATACCTGGCGCCCGCGCCAATCCAGATAGTGCAAGACGCAGACCGCATTTGAGGCATTTCATAGGTCACAACCCGGAGCCCGTTTTCCATTGACCGGACAGTAAGCATAGTCAATCACCTCTGGATTAGCTTCTCCGATTTCAAAAAAGAGAAAACGCCCCCTACGGTTTAGCGCCCAATCTTCAGTACAGGGGGCGGATTTCATGCTCTCTTCCGGATAAGCCTTGGAATTCCATGTCTGGCTTGAACGTCGGTTAGGCTCTCTTCTTTCTGACTATTTCCTTGACCTTCATGAGACGCGTGAGGTTGCCCCTCTCAACCTCGTCAAGTTTCATCACTATATATCTGACCGTCTCTTCGAGGTTAGGAATAACTACATACTCTAAAGCATTCACCCTTCGCCTGGTCTTTTCCAATTCGTCAGCCAGGAGTTCAATGCTTTTCTCAACTTCTGCAAGCTCCACCAATTTCGGCACGATTCGCGTCAAGCCTTCCACAGCATCGTCCAAAGCCGCAGAAGTCCCAAAAAACCCGTAAGGATATACGTCTTGAGCTTCTCCAATCACCCATGAAAGCTCAGGCACTTTAACGTTCATAATGTTTCTCGAGGCTGCCTCTATCCTGGATTGAGCCCTGGATACCAAGAGAGCTCCTTCCATCGCTTCTCTGCTCATCGTAGCTCTTGATTCGAGGAATGCAGGTAGCGCACGGGCAAGGGCTGCCTCGACCTCCTCGCGGAGTTCATGTTCTTTCCTTATCAACTCCAGAAAGTGCTTCATAAGCTCATCCAGCTTATCTTTCAGCAGTTTATGTCCTCGTTCTGCCATCACCAACCGCTTTCTTGTGGCAAGAAGCTGCATCCGTGTGGCGCTTACTCTAATCTCCATAGCTATTCCAGAGCTGAGCCTCCCTCCTCAAACGGGCCGTACCCGCTCTTAATACGCCTTTTCACTACGCCGAACGCGTACCGGGCAGGTACTTCTCGATGTACTCCTCACGGATCCTCTTTAGCTCTCTGACAGGTAGAAGCGTCAAGAGTTCCCAACCCAAATCGAGTGTCTGCTCTATCGTCCTGTTCTCTTCAATGTCCTGGTTCACATACCGCATCTCAAACTCATCAGCAAACTTGGAGAACTTCTTGTCATCTTCAGACAGGGCAGCCTCGCCGAGGATGGCAGCAAGTTCCTTTGCATCTTTCCCTCTGGCATAGGCGGCGTAAAGCTGATTCATGGTATCAGCATGGTCCTCTCTCGTCTTCCCCTCGCCGATCCCTTTATCTTTCAGCCTTGATAACGACGGCAGAACGTCAATCGGCGGATATATGCCTTTACGATGGAGTTCCCGGGCAAGCAGTATTTGGCCCTCTGTGATATAGCCGGTCAAGTCGACTATAGGGTGGGTTTTGTCATCTTCGGGCATAGTGAGAATTGGGATCTGAGTTATGGACCCTTTCCGTCCCTTGATACGTCCTGCTCTCTCATACATGCCGGCAAGGTCTGTATACATATATCCCGGGTACCCGCGACGGCCTGGCACTTCCATTCGCGCTGCGGAGACTTCTCGTAGCGCCTCCGCATAGTTAGTTATGTCAGTGAGGATAACAAGTACATGCATATCCTTTTCAAACGCCAGATATTCCGCAGCAGTAAGAGCCATTCGCGGAGTGGATATCCGCTCAATAGCCGGGTCGTCGGCAAGGTTGACGAAAAGCACGGCACGTTCAATCGCGCCTGTCCTTCTGAAGTCTGAGATAAAATAGTCAGCTTCCTCAAATGTGATACCCATGGCGCCGAATACGACACTGAACTTCTCCTCTGTGCCGAGGACCCTTGCTTGCCTTGCTATTTGAGCAGCAAGTGCAGCATGGGGAAGTCCGGAACCGGAGAAGATCGGAAGCTTCTGTCCCCTTACAAGGGTATTGAGGCCGTCTATGGCGGAAATCCCTGTCTGAATGAATTCTGAAGGATAGTCCCTGGCATAGGGATTTATCGGGTTTCCGTTGATGTCCACCTTCTTCTCAGGGATAATCTGAGGGCCGCCGTCCCGTGGCCTGCCGAATCCGTCAAAAACGCGGCCCAGCATATCCATGGACACGCCAAGCTCTATGCCACGCCCTAAGAATCTGACCTTGGCAGTTGCAAGGTTCAAACCGGCTGACCCTTCAAACAACTGCACCAACGCCTTTGTACCGTCTGCCTCAAGCACCCTGCCTCGTCTGACCTCATCTTTGGAGACTTCAATTTCCACCAGTTCACCGTACTTGATGCCTTCAACTTGCTCCACAACCATTAGTGGGCCGGCGACTTCAGAGACTGTTCTGTATTCTTTAAGCAACTTCCTCACCACCCTCCACTGCCTGGGTCAGGCCGGCAAACGCAGCCTTCATCTCGTGAAACACGCTGTTCAATCTCTCGTCCTCGTGTTCAGGAATATACTTCATCCTGGCTATGTTGTCTCTGACTTCCAGCTTCATGACTGCGCCGAAATCAACACCTGCTTCCACCGCATTCATAGCAGAATGATGAAAGTCGAGAATAGCCTTAAGCATAAGCCTTTGCTTGTTGAGAGACGTATACGTGTCTACCTCGTGGTACGCATTCTGGTGGAGGAAGTCTTCGCGTATGGATTTTGAGGTCTCCAGCGACAACCTATCCTTAATGGATAAGGCATCCACACCTACAAGTCTTACGATTTCCTCCAGATCCGCCTCTTCCTGCAGGAGTTGCATGGCTTCCTTTCGCAAATCCCCGAAGTCGGCTCCAACTGTCTTGGAGAGCTGTTCCTCCAAGCGCTCAAGATAGAGCGAATAGCTTATCAGCCAGTTAATTGCAGGGAAATGACGCCTTGCAGCCAGTGTTGCATCCAGGCCCCAGAACACCTTCGCCACCCGGAGCGTTGCCTGGGCAACAGGCTCTGATAGGTCACCGCCGGGAGGAGATACAGCTCCGATAGCAGTCAGTGTGCCTTCTCTCCCGTCAGTCCCGAGACACTTGACACGTCCGGCACGCTCATAGAACTCTGCTATCCTGGAACCAAGATACGCAGGGTAACCCTCTTCACCGGGCATTTCCTCAAGTCGTCCTGAAATCTCACGAAGAGCCTCAGCCCACCTGGAAGTCGAGTCCGCCATTAAAGCTACATTATAGCCCATGTCGCGGAAGTACTCGGCTATCGTAATACCCGTGTAAATTGAGGCTTCACGGGCTGCAACAGGCATGTCCGAAGTATTCGCTACAAGCGTTGTCCTCTTCATAAGAGGCTCGCCTGTGCGCGGGTCAGTGAGCTTGGGAAAATCCATGAGAACCTCAGTCATTTCGTTTCCACGTTCCCCGCAGCCGACGTAAACAATGATGTCTGAGTCCGCCCATCGTGCCAACTGGTGCTGGACAACTGTCTTTCCGCTGCCAAACGGCCCCGGTACGCAGGCGGCTCCGCCTTTGGCCACCGGGAAGAACATGTCTATGATCCGTTGCCCTGTGACAAGCGGCGCGTAGGGAGGAAGTTTCTCCGCATAAGGTCTTCCTCGCCTGACAGGCCAGCGGGTAAGCATGGTAATATCCTTTACACCGTCGCTTGTTTCGATTGTCGCCACCACGTCCCGAACGGTGAATTCGCCTTCCTTGATGTGTCGAACCGTACCTCTTACACCATGGGGAACCATTATCCTGTGTTCGACAACTGTGGTCTCTTGGACGACACCAAGAATATCACCGGGTTCTACGGAATCCCCGGGCTTTACCTTGGGTTGAAAATACCACTTGCGTTCGTGGTCTATACCGGGCAATTCGATTCCGCGTTCAATACGGTCGCCGACGCGGTCCTTGATCTGGTCAAGAGGCCTCTGGATTCCGTCGTATATCGCCTCTATAAGCCCAGGCGCCAGCTCTACGGAAAGAGCTTCACCGGTAGTGTAAACAGGTTCGCCGGGCCCGAGGCCGGCAGTCTCTTCATAGACCTGGATTGACGCCTTGTCACCATGCATTTCTATGATTTCGCCGATGAGCCTCGTTTCGCTCACCCGCACTACGTCGTACATTTTTGCGTTGCCCATTCCTTCCGCTATGACCAAAGGCCCTGAGACCTTTACAATCCTTCCTTCATCCATGCTAGCTCCTACCCTCTCTCCTGGAATAAGATGTCGGCTCCCACAGCCTTTTCCACGATCTTCTTCATCCGCGTCCGTGCAAGCCCTGTCGAACCCTCAATTCCCGGGATTATCGCCACTGCGGGAAGGGGATGATCTTCAAACGCCTCTACCAATTCAGGCAGTATCTTTGCTGCCCGTTCAGTGAGGAAAACCACCCCGTACCTGCTCTTTTTCAGCGCAGCCATAATCTTTTCGCCTTCCTGGGGCCCGGTTAGGGTAAATATGTCCGCTCCAAGGGAACGAAACCCCAAGACAGCTTCTTCCTCACCAACTACTGCCATCTTATACATAGGCATCACGTAGCCTTTCCCTCATGGTATCCCTGGACACGCCGGCTGCCTTACCGGCAATTACCAATCGGGCAACCCTAATCTCCTGCTGTTTGGCAAGAATATACCCGATTAGCGGCTCCGGGCCTAATGGAATGTACCTGGCTTGCCGGATTGCCCGGCTTACAGCTTCTTCAAAGAATCGCTCTATCTCGGAAAGGGATTCTCCTTCCTCAACCAGTTTCAATCCGCGCCCGGCGATAAACTCATACCCTGTACCCGACAACACATCCATTAGCGCATCAGCGGATTCGTCTTCATAAGCGAGGCTGAGCTTCGCATGATCTATGTTGCCGCCTGCCACGAAAGCATGATCCAGGAGCCACTTATCTCTTTTCATTTTCCTGGCTCTTAAGAATATCGAGATATTAAGGAAGTCTATCTCCCTCTGTACTTGCTCAATTAAAAATGGAATTCCGATAGCCTGTGCCAAATCCAGCAAAGCCTCATGCATAACCCTGTCAATCACGATATCAATGACTTCAGGGGAAGGACGCAGAGAATGAACGGCTTCAGCCTTTTCTATTGCAGAAGCAAACTCAAGCGGCAATTCACGTGTCTCGCCTGCCACAGCCTTACTGATGGCTTCTGTACTTAGAGTCCCAAAACGAGACAAGGCGATTCCAGGCGAAACATTATAAACCTTTGCCTTCAGCATGACTTTCAAGTTATGGTAATCATGCCGCAAGGTAACAAGCTTCGAAAGCCTCTCATCAGGACTGGTCTCTCTGATAAAGCGAAGCAGCTTTGATTCCTCTTGTTCCAGAACCTCATCTATAGCTAAGAGCTCCTTCGCGAGACTGTCGACATGGGCATAACCGGCTTCCTCCAGTACCTTGAAAGCGCTCTGGACATCGGAAGCGTCAATCATGCGCTCATATGTCGCGCGATCCAGAAGCCCGGCCTCAACAGCCCGCGTTCGGCCTACAGCGTATGCATACTTTTCCTCAAGTCCCAGCAATTCATCACCTCCGGACGCAAGAGCCTTCTCAGTTAAAGAGAATTGCTGCTACATCAATTAGCAGGGCCTCATATTCCCTGGCCAGGATAGCGTCGAAAGTACAATTAACCTCGACTCTTCCGGAGCTCAGGACAAACCCTCCGATGAAATCTCCTGAAGTATCACCTAACCGAACCCTGCCTTTTCGGCTTGCCTTCGCAAGCTCGGCATTGACTTCCGCCACGATTTCTTCACCGATTGCCGACCGGTCCCGCTCTGACATGATAACGTCTCCGCCGGTGTCGCCTGCGGCTTCGAATAAGGACTGCTTAAGATGGTTTCTATACACCTCAGGTTCAAGAGACGCCAGCCGCCTCTTGGCGCAAGAGAACGCTTCCTCAATCAGCTCCTCTTTTGCGGTAAGCAATTGCCGCCTGGCATCCAGGTCAGCCAGAGTACTGATACGTCTCGCATTCTCCCGGGCCTTCTCTCTGGCTTTAGCCAACTCTTCATCACGCTTCCTCGCAGCTTCTGCCCGCGCTTCCCGGAGAATCGTTTCTGCGTCACATTTGGCAGTTTCTATAATCTCGTCAGCCCTTAGTTGTGCTTCTTGAAGGATCGTGTCCTTCATTTTCTCCAGCGCTTCCATTTATGCTGCTCCTCCAAATTGAACGCCAAAGAGAACCAGAAGCAGAGTCGCAAGGAATGCCAGCACTGCGTAAGTCTCAACCATAGCGGCGAAAACCAGAGGCTTCCCAAGTTCTTCAGGACGCTTCGCGACTACGCCGAGGCCTGCAGCCGCCACCTTGCCTTGATAGATGGCTGAAAGAAACCCTACCATTGCAATGGGCATGGCTGCTGCGATTGCAAGCCAACCTTCAGAGGTAGTCAGCCTAATGATATTTCCGCTGAAAACCCCCATTTTCATCATGAGCAAGAATCCTGCAAGCGCTCCGTATATGCCCTGAGTGCCTGGAATAACCTGCAGAAGAAGAACTTGTCCGAACTTGTCAGGGTCTTCCGTCACCACACCGGATCCTGCAGAGCCTACCAGAGCCACGCCGATTGATGATCCGATCCCCGGAAGGACAAATGCTACAGCAACTGCGAAGAACCCCAAGACCATTCCTACTGTGATTGACATATCTTTCTATGCCTCCCCTTCCTCCACAATCTCAATGTACTTTGTCTTCTTACTAAAAGGCCTGAACCTTCTGCCTCCGCCTTCAAAGAACTTCCCATAGAACTCTACGTACTGCAATCTACTGGAGTGGACGTATGAACCGATTACGTTAATCGCCAGATTAAATACATGCCCTATGACGAGGACCACAAGCATGGGAATCCATCCGACGAACCGGATTGAGAGGAAACGCTTTGCCATATCGTTAACTACCATCGCAATTACAGATGAGGCAAGGCCCAAAGCCAACAGCCTCGAATACGACAGTATGTCGCTGACGTAACCTGTCAGGTCATATAGGCTCAGGATCCCTGACCCTAACCTCTTGATGATGTTCTTGTGCGCTCTCCCCTGGGTGGCAATGAGTCCGCCTGCACCTGCTATCGCCAGCCACTTTCCGACTTGACTCATCGTAGGATTACCCAAAGCAGACCCGCCCAGCAATAGAAGGAATCCTGTTAAGAAAGGATACCACAAGCCTTGATCAAATATCGCTTCCTTCAGATTGCCCTGTCTGATATTGTAATAGAGCTTCATACCGATACCGACATAGATTTGCACGAGGCCAAGGGCAAAAGACACAATAAGCATGAGCAAGGGATCATCCAGCGGACTGAACCAAATAGGAGCTATACCGAAAAGGTCGCCGAACCACGAACCGGTCACAGCTCCCACCAGCACACATGCGGCTCCGCATATTGCCATCATTTTGAAGAGCTTCTCCGCAGTCCCCGCCATCCTAATTTTCCTCAGCAGAAGCAAGCAGACTATGCTGAGGATAATCCCGTATCCGGCATCCCCCAGCGCCATCCCGAAGAATATGAAAAAGAACGGCATGGCGGCAAATGAAGGGTCCAAGGTTCCGGGCCTGGGCATTCCGTAGACTTCGGTAACTGCCTCAAAGGGTGCAACACGTGCCGGGTTGTCCAAAATGACGGGAGGATTCTCATCTTCAAACGGGTCACGCGCTTCCACATGAACCAAATCGTATTCTGACTGCACCGCTTTTTCCACTTCAGGCAGAGTATCCTCACATACCCACCCTTCTATCAAGAACGCAGTGCGTGTTGCAGGACATTCAGCAGCCAGGGTCTTCCTGTCCAAGGCAAGGGATACACGGTCATAGGCTGAGTAAATCCTGATACGCTCCTTGAGCAGCCCCTTTGCTTGCTCATTAAGCTCTGCCACTTCCCGGTCAATCTCAGACAGCCTTTGCTCTATTCTCCCGATAGCCTCTTTCGGTGTGCCCTGTACCTCAGGAAGAAGCTCAGGGAGTATGCTGTAAGCTGAGAGCGCCTGGCGCACTTCATCCCTGTCTTCACTGAGACAGATTACCATGACAGGGATGTTGCGCGATCCCGGTGACAGGCCGGGCACTAAATGTGCACGCGGGCACGATTCCTTAAGTTGAGTTGCAATATTATCATGAAAACGCGATGGGAATGTATAGAGATCAACTGATATCCGGCTCGCTGCGGCTAACTTGGAGACAGGTATGTCCAGCCATTCCCATGGGATGAGTTGATCGTGGTTGTCCAGGAGACGGGCTTCCTCATTACTCCTCTTTGAAAGCTCTTCATCGAGTCTTCTACACTCTTCGTAAACCGCGTGCGCTTCCTCGACCTTACTCCCCAAGTCATCAAAGGTTGAGCCCGGGAGATACACCTTTCCCCCGGCAAATTGCTCAATGATGTTCTTCTTGATCCTCTCGAATCTATCAAAAAAGTCTATACAGAACTTCAGTTCAGTGAGTGCCCTTGATAGCTCTTCCTGTTCCTTGCCGAGGCCTTGTCTGACTTCAGATAGCTGACACCACGAGTGTTCCTCGGGTTCAATCTCGGTCTGTTCAATCTCGACCACGCCGACATCTTGTAACACTCGAATGACTCCGTCGGCGCAAGATACAGGCGCGACAAGCGACACCTTCTTCATATTAGCGATTGCCACTTGACGTCACTATCCTCTCCACTACTAAGTCGGCAGCACGAGGGATGTTAGCCCGTGCCGCATCACGCAGTCCACGGCAGAGCTCATTACTTCGTCTCAACGTCTCAGCAGCTTCACCCTGTGCTCTGGCGTCTTCAGCATCAATTATGGATTTCCCCTCAGCAGTTGCCTCAGCCTTCGAGTTCTCTATAAGAGTTCGCGCAGATACGCGAGCATCTCGAAGGATGCCTCGTGCCCGCTCCTCTGCTTCTCTCACAATTTCATCGGCACGAGATTCAGTTTGCTGAAGCTGCCTGAGGACTTCGTATGCCAAAACTCTCACCCCCAGCCTACAGCCAATTCCACTCTATCATATAGCAGAAACCGGACTATAACAACAGTAAAACACCAAGCAGCCTGAGTATGGGTTCATTAGTATTCGCTGGTTTTCCGATTGTCTTAGGTGGCCCCGCACGGTACGTACATTAGGGAGAGTCAAAGACTGCACGCATTCCGCATGATTCCACAATTTCTTTATATTCGCGAGAGGCTCCTCATATCCTCCCGGAAATTCTATCTGAGTCTTGGAACTAGTTTTCACAAACCACGTTCTATATTACTGAAGTGGAGAGATGAGTCCCTGTTTTCGAGTTTTTTCTACCTCCAACATATCCACGCCAAAAGACCACCCTAAACCCGGCGAGAGCCGCTTCTGGCACAGTATTACCCCAAGGTGCCAGCCAGGCGGCTCTTGCTTTCTTCATGTTTTTCACGTAATAGGTATCCGTTATGTGGAGACGCCATGCTCCGGATTCGCTCGTCTGATTGCCGATAGGTGCTCTCCTGCCTCTACCGCAGCTATTGCGCCATCACTGACAGCAGTCACAACTTGTCTCAGTGATTTTGCCCTGACATCCCCGGCAGCCAGTAATCCCGGGGTACGCGTTCTCATTCTGTCATCCGTAACAATGTAACCCCTTGCATCAGTATCAACCATACTCTTTACAAACTCAGTATCAGGACGGCTACCGATTGCCACAAATATGCCGTCAGCTTCTACAAGCCTGGTATCACCTGTCCTTACATCCTTTACGATTACACCTTCGACTTTATTCTCTCCAAGAATCTCACTGACCACAGAATGCCAGCAAAACTGGATCTTGGGGTTGCTGAAAGCGTCATCTTGGAGCACTTTTGTCGCTCTAAGTTCCCCTCTTCTGTGAACAACGGTAACCCGTCGCGCAAATTTCGTAAGGAATAATGCTTCGACTATAGCCGAGTCTCCTCCTCCGATTATCAGCACTTCTTTCTCACGGAAAAACGGCCCGTCGCAAGTGGCGCAGTAAGATACCCCCATGCCTCTGAGCTTGTCCTCACCGAGAACTCCCAGGCTCATAGGAATTGTTCCTGTGGCAACGATGACCGTGCGGGCGGTAAGTTCGCCTTCGCCGGAAATCACGGAAAAGCGTCCCTTGCTGTCCTGAGAAACACTGCTCACAGCGGTATAGATGAATTCAGCATCAAACTGACGTGCTTGTTCTTCCATTCGCTGCATCAGATCCGGCCCTGGAATCCCTTCAGGAAACCCGGGGTAGTTTTCTATCCAGTGTGTAGTGGCTGCTTGTCCACCGGATACCCCTTGTTCTATCACCACGGTAGATAATCTGGCGCGTCCGGCATAGAGAGCAGCCGAGAGTCCTGCAGGGCCGGCGCCGATAATTGCCACGTCTTTGTCATTGCCTCCATAAAGCCGCAAACTCGCTCACCTCCGCTATTGTCAGAGATACGCCTAAGTATGAGTTGATTAGTCTCCGCTCGTTTTCCGATTGTCTTGGATCTTTATCTTCTTACAGTATCCTCAAGTTTCCTGACTATTAGGCGAGGCAGTGTTAGTTTGGCCACACTTGTCTCCGATACCAAATCGACTCGGGCCAATTCCTCCTTGTCAAAGACAATTACCAGTCTGCCTACGGTTTGACCTGAGGAAACAGGCGCGATCAGGGGTTCGTCAAGAGTAATTCTCTCTTCAATAAGGTGAGAGAGATCTCGCGGAACTATAAGCCTCAGGTCATCTTTTGGCATAACACTGACCTCAGGTTCCATTCCTCCTTCGACGCGGATCTTCGTAAGAGTCTTGCCGAACTCGGCGAAAGTCATTACGTGGAACCTGTCAAACCCATAGCTAAGAAGGCTTGCAGAATCTGACCATCTGGCATCTGAATCCAGAACAACTGATATGAATTGAACCCCGTTGCGGGTAGCTGAAGCTACGAGACAGTAGCCTGCTGCTGCGGTGGTCCCGGTCTTTACACCGTCTGCTCCCTCAAATGACCAGAGTAACCAGTTAGTATTGGCGAGCTTGCGCTTCTCGTCAGATTCTCCCTGGGTCAAGGTCAACTCTGCTTCCCGTGTGCTTACTATATCTGCAAATAAAGGATATTTCAACCCGTATCGAGCCATGAGGGCCAGGTCAAACGCAGTGGAATAATGGTTTGGTTCAGTGAGCCCGTGTGGGTTTGTGAATCTGGTATTCATTGCACCCAGCTTACGGGCTTTCAGGTTCATCATTCTTACGAAGTCTTTTTCACTGCCTGCGATATGCTCTGCGATGGCGACGCAGCCGTCATTACCTGATCTAAGCATAGTTCCGCGGATAAGATCACCCAATTTAATCTGCTGGCCTCGTCTAAGCCATAAGGATGACCCTTCAATGCTTGCTGCCTTCCGGCTGACTATGACAGTGGATTCGGCATCCCCCAATTCTATGGCAAGGAGGGCGGTCATTATCTTGGTGGTACTGGCGGGATGCATACGCATACGCTCGTTCTTTCCATAAACCACTGTACCGGTTACCGCTTCAATTAACACAGCAGACCTTGCAGTCACGTACGGGCCTTCAGTGTAGTTCGGGACATAGATAACTTCAGGATAGGGACTTGCCCTGGTATATAACCTACCTGTAATAGGCAAGAGTGGGGCTCGGCTGATTATCGCCGGAACCGCCCAGATAGCGCATATGCAAACAACAAGGAAAAACAACTTCCTTCCAGAGATAACCAACTAAGCCACCTACATTCTGATGCCGGCATTTGATGAGATGGTATCTCCAAACCGGGATGTGCCCGCCCAGAACTACCCTATGCCGTCATTTTTCGTCCTATGCATCGTTCCAGGACGCAAAGCCGGCCTCATTCGAGTCTGTTTCTTGACTGCAAACAGCGCTCAACGCAAGTATTGACGTCATAGGCAGCCCGAATTCAACCTTAGGAACTAGGGAGTATTTGGCAATATCATCCATAGGTAGGAAGGAAATGGATGATTTCCCCTCTAAATTACAGGTAGTGCCGAAGTCAGGACTGAGCGTAAAGACAGTTGATTTAAGGAGATGAAATAGCAATGAAGCCGTTGCCGGGAGATTTCGTGAAAGCGTCAAGAAGGTTCATACTTTTCCTCATCATGTTGGTTTTCCTGTTAAGTCAAGGCATTTCCCAAGCGGGCGGCAGTGAATCGGTGATGCCTGTTATGTGCAGAGTAATGCCCACCATCGAAGCGACATTCCCTGAGTCAGTGGAATTCGGTGATGTCCGGCCTCATGCCAACCGGAATGAGTCGTATGTAGTATCGCAGCTACAGACTATAAAAATATGGTCCAACACAGCGTGGACCTTGCGGATGAAAAGTGATTCCACAGCCGGGTGCATGACAGAGTGGACAGAAGAAGGATACTCCGACAAAGCCCTTTCCTTCCCACTGGAGTGGAAGGTGAACGGGGAAGGCGACTTCACGGAAATCACGGGACATGACGTTGAGATTGCAGAGGCTCAAAGCCCTACACAGCAGTCGGGAGAAACCATAAGCTTACTCTTTAGACAACTGATTACATACAGCGATCCTCCGGTATTTGGTTCTGACGCCTACAGAATCCAAGTGACATTTACAGTCTCGCATGCTTACTAAAGGGGGCCTTGCAACTTAGGAGGTGGTTTGCTTGTCCGAAACACGTGGATTCCCCGTACTTGCTAGAGTCATAGTGCTCATATGTCTTATGACCTTATCCTGTTCTGCACAAGCTCTACCTGACACTGTCCCCCATGGCAACATATCAATGCGTGTCAGCCCCACCTACGTCACGGCAGAAGTCCGCAACGGGGATTTCATCGGCCCGATAGAGGTATCAAATACCGGATCCCTTCCCCTGAATTTGCAAGGTTTCATTAGTAAAGGCGGTCATGATGAGAACGGAATGCCGATCTTACTCGAACCTCTGAGCGATACCTTGGCATGTGGTGTCTTCCTGACCTTAGAGCCTGCCAAATTCACACTCATGCCGGGAGAATCAAAACTGATTAAGGCGAGAGCTCACGTAAGTCCCACCTTCTCAGGGGGTACGTACCCCATCATCGTCTTTCAGGGGCAAACGGCAAAAGGAACACAAGCCCGGGAGATCTTCACCAGTGCTCAAGTGGGAGTGCTTACGCTCATTACAGTTAAGCCCGGCAGAAAGCAGGAGCCTATCTACGCCTCGGTAAACATCGAATCTGTCTCTCTTTCACAAGACCCTGTAGATAAGTCCATAACGGTGGAAGCAGTCTGTGAGAACCAAGGAAACATCCACACCAACTTGAAAGGAACGGCTGTTATCAAATCCTACCCGGAACAATCGGCTTCTTTGGCGCAGTTTGCGCCTGCCCTATGCTTACCCGGGCACAAACGTATCATGACCGCACGCTTTGGGGCCCTTGATCTCAATGAGGGTATCTACATTGCGGAGGTTCTTATGAATTCAGAAGGCAACACCTCACCTTCAACGCCTGTAGCTTTTGAGGTAGCTGAGAATGGCATCATCAGTCGAATCCACTAAGTATGAGCCCGTTGGTTTTCGCTCGTTTTCCGATTGTCTTGGGCGGCCCCGCACGGTACGTACGTTTTCTGAGGTCAGTGATTGCAAGGTATCTTAGTATCATCTTTCGACTATGACTGCGAGGCCCATACCTCCTCCGATACATAAGGTGGCAAGGCCGAGGTTTACATCCCGCTTAATCATTTCATGCAAGAGCGAGACGAGGATCCTTGCCCCGCTTGCCCCAATTGGGTGGCCGAGGGCAATGGCGCCTCCGTTAACGTTGACTTTATCCGGATTCCAGCCCAGCTCCCGTCCTACTGCAAGAGACTGGACCGCAAATGCCTCGTTTGCCTCGATCAGGTCAATGTCATCCAGGCGCAAGTCTGCCCTGGCTAAAGCTTTCCTCGTAGCCGGAACAGGGCCGATTCCCATCACTGAAGGGTCTACGCCTGAAGACCCGTAAGCCTTAATGACTGCAATAGGCTTTACCCCCAATTCGGCAGCCTTATCTTTTGAGGTTACGACAAGCGCGGCTGCCCCGTCGTTGATGCCTGAGGCGTTACCTGCTGTAACAGTGCCGTTCTTCTTGAAAGCAGGCCGTAGGAAAGCCAGTTTCTCCTTGGTAATACCGGGCCTCGCGTGTTCATCCCGGCAAAACACTACAGGATCGCCTTTCTTCTGGGGGATTTCCACCGGGATTATCTCGTCTTCGAATCTTCCCTCGGCTATTGCTTTTTCAGCCTTCTGCTGACTCCGGGCAGCAAATTCATCTTGCTCGTCCCTGCTGATGTCGTACAGTTCGCCGAGGTTCTCAGCGGTAATCCCCATATGCGTATCACTGAAGATGCACCATAAACCGTCTGCTATCATGGTATCCACAAGCTCTCCGTGACCCATTCGATACCCGTATCTCGCCTTGTCAAGGATATACGGCGCCAAATTCATGTTCTCCATTCCGCCTGCCACTACCACATCTGCATCACCGGATATGATTGCTTGAGCAGCAAGCACAACAGCCTTGAGGCCTGAACCGCATACCTTGTTCACAGTCGTTGCAGGCACGTTCGTTCCCAGCTTTGCTTTGACCGATGCCTGTCTGGCCGGATTTTGGCCTTGACCTGCTTGGAGTACATTCCCCATGATCACCTCGTCCACAGTGTCAGGGGATATTCCCGCCCTTTTCACCGCTTCTTTGATGACAACTGCGCCCAGATCGGAAGCAGGCACATTCTGGAGCGTTCCCCCGAAAGTACCTATTGCCGTCCTCACCCCACTCAAGATCACGACCTCACGCATCTTTCGTCACTCCCCATCTGATTATTGTGGGAAAAGGCCACCGAATCATTGTGTTCGTCTGTAACCCCTGTATTCCAAGGTTATCCTGAAATCACGTCCTAACGTGAACAATCCGCCCTCAATCTCCATAACCATCCTTTGCGGGAACCAAGCGCCGCCTGACCCGTGGTGAAAAATCACTGTAACGCGCTGTCTTGAAGAAAGCTTTGGCTGTACACTCTGTTTCCCCGATGACTCTGTCTTAACAGGAATACCTGTGTCTTGTTCCAACCAGGCAGTGCCTGTCAGGACCTCTGTCTCTTTACGCCAAACATAATCATACCTGACGCATTGCCTGCCTTCCACATTCTTTGTCTCACCGGTGAAATAAACCGATATTTCGTTTTGGAACTCGGGTTCGAAAGGGCTGTTACCTACAATGTTAAGAGAGCCAGGATCAACATAGGGACCGGCAGGAGCTTCGCCTGTCTCGTCTGACACGAGATGAAGTAAAGTCTCCTCTCGCTGCTCCACCTCGCCGTGCTTGTTCAGGAGCTCGATTCTCAAAATCGCAGAGCCGGGAATCCACCCCTTGTTTGCTTGAGCTATGGCAACAGCTTTTTGCCAAACGAGATCTCCTTTGGCGCCTTTCGCCTGGACCTGTTGGAACAATGGACATACACTCAACACCAGCAGTACCAGGTAGACGGTGCGTGACCCGCAACGATTGGTAAGAGGCATATTTAGAACAGCTCCTGTTTCTCATGGTAATATATGTATATTATACATATATTACCATATGGGATCAACTCCTTTGCTCGTCATAGAACATAACCCGCTACTGGGTGACCTTGCTATCAGCGAGCATTGCGCTGATCCCGGGAGGAGCAATTGAGAATCCCACAATACCACGATTAGTGACAGACGAGAACTGACTTGGTAAGTTAGGCTAGCACTCAGTATACCCGCAAGCCATGCATTTGAGGCAGCCTTCAACGTGAATCAGGTTCCAGGTGCCGCACGACGGACATAGACTGAACAACTTGGCTGCTGCGTTATCCTGTTCAAAGCGGAAGTGATCTCCCTGTGTACCTCCGATGCCGGCTTCCCCTCGCAGTTCATTTAGATACCCGGCGAGGAATTGCCCGATAGCGTCGGGCACAGACCTGACTCTCCCGGGGCCGAACCCGATACTCCTCGAACCGCCGATCCCGGTGAGTTGGGAAGCAATTTCCTCCGGATCAACTCCGGATCTCAGGGAAATCGATACCAATCTTGCAATTGCCTCCGTAAACGCGCTTACGTCACTACCTGCCTTGCCTATCTGTGCAAATAGCTCTATAGGATGACGCTCAGCCGTATTTAGAGTAATGAAGAGTTTGCCCAGGGGAGTAGCTCGCACATCAGTGAACCCTTCCAGCCTTGACGGCCTGTCTATAGGACGGATCTTGCCCCATACGCCGTTAATGCGCCGGTGCATTCCGCTTGCTGCCACTTCAGGCCGAATATCGTCTCCGGCAGGCTCAACCGATGTGAGAAAAGCCCCTGTGCCTACAGTCAATACCTGTTCAACTCGGCTGCCGTCTCTGTAAACAGTGACCCCTTTACAACCGAGAGCGTGAGCAAGAATGAATACCCTTTCCACGTCTTCTAACGTTGCTTCATTGGGGAAATTCACGGTCTTGGATACTGCATTGTCAGTGTAAGCCTGAAATGCAGCTTGCATCCGGACATGCCATTCCGGCTCTACTTCATGGGCTGTGACGAATATTCTCTTGACTTCGTCCGGCGCGCCCTCAACGTCCTTCAGCGCACCCTTCTTCGCCACCTCATCCATAAGATCCTCTGAATCGAACCCCATCTCCTTTGCTAAGGCTCGAAACACCGGGCTGACTTCAGGAAGGGCAGTTCCATCCAGAACATGCCTGGTGAAGGCAAGGCTGAATGCAGGTTCTATCCCGGACGATGCGCCTGCTATGATACTTATTGTTCCCGTGGGCGCAATCGTTGTCGTGGTCGCGTTTCTGACCCTGAGGCCTTCCTCCTCCCTCCTGCTCCCTTTCCAGTTAGGAAAGACCCCTCTGGCCCTGGCTAACTCCTTAGATGCCTCCCTGCTTTCCGCCTGGATAAACTCTACTAAGTCACCGGCAAGATCAACTGCGTCCTCTGAGTCGTATGCAATCCCCAGCTTCATGAGAAGGTCTGCCCACCCCATTAATCCCAGGCCCACCTTGCGGTTTCCCTTATGCATAGCCTCGATTTCAGGCAACGGATACTTGCTGGCTTCAATCATGTTATCGAGAAAATGGATCGCAGTATGGATTGACTCTCTGAGCCCTTCCCAGTCAATCCCGGGCGAGCCGTCTGTCTTTGTGACAAACCTGCCTACGTTCAGAGAGCCTAAATTACAGGCTTCATAAGGCAACAGCATTTGCTCGCCGCAGGGGTTGGTGGCTTCGTATTCACCTATATTGGGGGTGGGGTTGAAAGCATTGAGCCGGTCAATGAAGATAATGCCGGGCTCCCCTGTCTTCCATGCAGACTCTATCATGAGGTCAAAAACATCTCTCGCCCGAAGCTTCCCGCTGACCTGCTTAGTGCGGGGGTTTACCAGTTCATATTCACCGTCTTCATCCACGGCTTCCATAAATGCTTCAGTCACCGCTACCGAAATATTGAAGTTGGTCAACTGAGTTGTGTCATTCTTGACGGTAATAAACTCGAGAATATCCGGGTGGTCCACACGAAGTATCCCCATATTGGCGCCGCGCCTGACCCCGCCCTGCTTTATCGCTTCTGTAGCTGCGTTGAACACTCTCATGAAAGAGATCGGGCCTGACGCAACACCGCCTGTCGTTCTTACAACATCGTTCTTAGGACGCAGCCGGCTGAAGGAGAAGCCTGTCCCTCCCCCGGACTTGTGAATAAGCGCCGAATTCTTCAGTGTCTCAAAGATGCTTGCCATGGAATCTTCAATAGGTAAGACAAAACACGCGGAAAGCTGCTGAAGCTCTCTTCCGGCGTTACTCAAAGCAGGCGAATTGGGCAGGAATTTTCGTTCTGCCATGAGGGTATAGAAACTCACGGCAGTGCGGGCGAGTGACGGCATACGTTTGCCTACAATTGCCTGCAGATCTTCCCAAGTTCCTTCTATGAGGCCTCCGGATGCCAAATCAGTAAAGGCGTGATTCAGTGCAGCCCAATCCCATGAAGAAAACTCCGGCACAGGCAGGGAAGCCTCTTCAAGGGAAGCGGATGGCTCCCCTGAGACTTGTGGCTCAGCTTCATGCACAAGATCATACACAGGCTCATATAGCACGTCCATTAACGCAATATTCTTCGCCACTCTCCAGAACATTTCTTTAGGAGTTTCTGTAACGTTTCCTGATTCGTCCTTACTTAAGTAACGACTCTCCAGCACAGTCAAAGCATTGTGGGAAAGCTCAGGCTCAGGCAACAGCAACTCTGATTTCACACGGATTCCTCCTATAAGCAAGGCCTCTGGTATTTTGACAAGCATTCGAGAAGATCTTAGTGTGGCACGTTGATGCCAAGATTTGCCGCATCAAGTTTAGATTTCCCCGCCGCGGATAATTCTCCTCCTCCGAATTTACAGCAAACGTCGGAATTAGTCTTCACCGCGGGTTAGGGAGCACGATATGTGCACGCGAACTGTTTGCGTCTTATCGTCGGCGGTCACGATGTGTACAAGCAGGCTTATCTGCACCCTCCTGTCAATTGGGTAGACGCCGGGGTGGTTAGTGAAGTTCTATGCGCTCCCAATTGCCTCGTGAGAAGCACTTCTGCCCTAACACGGCACGGACCACCCATTCAAAGCACATTCCGACCCACACCGCAGGGAGAGAAAAGCGAAGAACGTATATGATAAATGCAAGCACAGGCAGGCGCACAAGCCATGTACCAATCGCAGTTATTTTCAAGGCAGACCTTGTATCACCTGCACCCCTTAGCGAACCGCGGAAAGTATCACCGATTCCGATAAATACCTGCTCCAGCCCGGCTATCCTTAGGCAAGTCGAAGCCAACAGCATGACCTCAGCGTCAGACGTGAAAAATGACACGATAATCCGGGGCATGGAAAAGAAGATGAGAGCAGAGCCGCCCATTGCAATAACAGCATACCTGATAGACCTGTACGCAACTCTCCCGGCGCGGTCTACCCTTCCTGCGCCGAGACTCTGTCCCACAAGAACCCCGGATGCGGTGGAAAATCCTGAGCCGGGCATAAAGGAGAGCGATTCTGCGGCAATGGTTACTTGGTGAGCTGCAAAAGCCACTGTGCCGAGGGATGCTATCATGAATGACGAAAGTATCCTCGCCACGCTCGTCATCGCCTCTTCTATAGCAGCCGGAATACTCAGATTCACCAAGGTCTTAATGGTAGTCACATCAAGCCTGAAAAGATCCCTAATCGCTATGGACAGCCTTGATCTCTTCTGAAATAAGGCGACTAAGATGAGAATACCGCCTGCCAGGTTCGCGACGAGCGTAGCAATGGCTGCCCCCTTCACCTCTAACCTAGGAAACCCGAGCAGGCCGAAGATAAGCACGTAGTCACCGACTGCGTTTATTGTGTTGGCGACAACAGCTACGAACATGGGTGTGCCAGTATCTCCTGCGCCTCTTAAGACGCCTGCGCCGACCTTCGTCAAGACAAGCAGCACAGAGCCTGCCCCGACAATACGAAGGTACTCAATACCCATGGCGCTTACGTTGCTCTCGAATCCACCGAGCCTGAATATGAGCGGGGCGGAGACGTATGTTCCAAGAGTGAAGAAAATACCCAAGGCAATTGAGATGAGTAGTGCCTGCCCTGCAGCGTGGGCCGCCCTACGTGTATCCCCTGCGCCGACAGAGCGGGCTACAACAGCCATAGCGCCCACGGCAATTGCGGAAAATACCCAGAGGACGTTCCAGTAGACACTACCTGAGAGGCCTACCGCACTAAGAGCCTGAGCTCCTAAACGTCCCACCATAGCAGTGTCTACCACCCAAATGAAGGTGTGGAGCACATTCTCAGCTATGGTAGGCCACGCAAGTTTCAATATCTCCCTGTCCAGCTCCGGATCGGAAGACTGCTTAGCCAGAACTGTGCTGATATCAGACACGGTTTCCTCCTAAAAATATAAACGTCGGACATTTTCTCCAGATGATCTTACGGGGCAAAATCAGATGCCCTGCAAACCATAAGCATCCCGGCATATCCTGAGCATCCGGATAAACCTAGGACACTCTGGTAAACCCTGGACTTCCCGACAAGTCCCGGATACCCTGGTAAACCCCGGACACCCGATAAGCTCTGGACATCCCGACAAACCATAGACGCTCCACTGGACCATACGTATCTCGATGAATCTGAGTCATAAGCATCCAAGTTTCTGCATTCCCCTAGCCGACAATATTCCCTACTTTAGCAGAAACCCCCGGTAGCCGCAATAGAACGAATTGCCTCATCAAAAAAGTACTCGAAATACATTCGTTGCCTCATATCAAAAATGTACCTGAAGGAAGTGAGTAGAAAATACCCAAGACTCTAAGTGAGATTCCATTAGTTTTCGACAGGTTTAAGCCGCCAACGTAAGAGCTTCTGGTTCGGTTAGTTCCTTGAAAAACGCCTTTACGGCGTCTATAAGAGCATCTATCGTCCCATAGAGCCTGTTTGCTGCAACTACACCCTTAAGTCGCCACCATATCTGCTCCACAGGGTTCAGTTGTGGCATATAGCAAGGCAAATAGTATAAGCTTAACCCGCGGGTGACCGGTAAGCCATTCCTGTACGATTTTGGCCTTATGAATACTGTAGTTATCGAGGATGATATGGATCCGCCCAGTCGGGTAAAGACTTTCGATATGGTTGAGAAACTCTA
>JAAZEW010000008.1 GCA_012512055.1 Bacillota bacterium
CAGCAAATACAGGGCTTGTCACAAGCACCCATGCATGCATACTCTCCTAAACTGCCTCCCGGCCCACCCCCGTAAACTGGCTGTTATAGAGGTCGGCGTAGAAGCCGTTCATGGCGAGGAGTTCCTTGTGGGTGCCTGTCTCGATAATGCTGCCGTTATCCATAACAAGTATTAAGTCTGCGTCACGGATTGTCGATAGTCTATGGGCTATGACAAAGCTTGTTCTGCCTTTCATAAGATCCAGCATTGCGCTTTGTATGAGGATTTCGGTTCGCGTATCAACGCTGCTTGTAGCCTCATCAAGAATGAGAATCGCAGGATCTGCAAGGATCACCCGGGCAATAGTCAAAAGCTGCTTCTGTCCCTCGGAAATATTGGAGGCATCCTCATTGATCATAGTTTCATAGCCTTCAGGGAGGGTCTTGATAAAGTGATGAGCCTGAGCGGCTTTCGCTGCCTTTACAACCTCATCAAAAGTAGCCCCCTCGCGTCCGTATGCTATGTTATCCCGGATAGTACCGTGAAACAGCCATGTATCCTGGAGCACCATACCGAAAATCGAACGCAAGTGCCCGCGCCCGAGCTCCCTGACATCAACACCGTCAACAGTGATCCTCCCGCCGTCTATTTCATAGAACCGCATCAACAGGTTCACAAGGGTGGTCTTGCCTGCGCCTGTCGGACCGACGATGGCGATTGTCTGTCCCGGGTTCACGTGGATGTTCAAGTCCTCAATAAGAGGAGCTTCTTTCTTGTAGCTGAAATTCACATGCCCAAATGCCACTTCTCCCCTGGGAAACTCTATGACCTTAGCGTCCTTGCTGTCAGGTGTCTCTTCCGTCTCATCAAGGAGTTCAAAAACGCGTTCAGCCGATGCGATAGTGGACTGTATGATATTCGCGATATTCGCAGTCCTGACTATTGGCTGCGTAAACTGCCTTGCATACTGGATGAAAGCCTGAACATCACCGATTTCAATTGTCCTTCTCGTGACAAGGATACCTCCTGCCACTGCAACAATGACGTAACTCAAGTTGTTGATAAAGCCCATGAGCGGCATGATGATACCTGAGATGAACTGCGCTTTCCAAGCTGAGTTATAGAGCTCTTCGTTAATCTCACTAAACTTCCGGATGGATTCATCCTCGCGCCCAAATGCTTTCACTATTACGTGGCCTGTGTACATCTCCTCAACATGGCCATTGAGTTCACCCAGCGTCCTCTGCTGAGCTATGAAGTATTTCTGCGAACGAGACGCCACAAACCGCGTCACAATCACGGAAAGAGGGAGAGTCACAAGGCAAACTAAAGTCAATAGGGGACTTATGGACAGCATCATGATGACACTGCCGACAAGAGTTACGACAGCAGATATTATCTGTACAATGCCTTGCTGCAATGTCCCGCTGACGTTATCCACGTCGTTTATGACGCGACTTAGTATCTCGCCATGGGTCTTCGAATCAAAGAACGAAAGAGGCAGCCTGGACAGTTTGTCGTTTACGGCTTTGCGCATATTGTAGACGGTCTTTTGCGAAACATTGACCATGATCAACTGCTGAAGATAGGTGAAAAACGCACTGGCCACATAAAGCCCGCCCAGGATAACGAGGATACGCAAGACATAATCGAAGTCTATGCCCCCAGCCGGCACACCCCTCATCTTGCTTATGCTACCTTCAAATAACTCAGTTATGGCTTTCCCCATGATTTTCGGGCCGGCAATGCCAAAACCTGTACCGAGGATCGACATAAGAACGACAGCAGCAAGTTGAAGCCTATGAGGTTTCAAGTATTCCATGAGCCTCTTTAGCGTTCCCCCGAAGTCCTTTGCCTTTTCCAATGGCATTCGCATACCGTGTCCTGCGCCCCAGCCTCCGCCGCCAGGCCCTCGCCGGAATCCGCGGCCAGGTGTTGATTCTGCCGATCCCGGTCCGCGTCCCACCCCAGGCCCCGGTCCGGTCGTTGTTCCTCTGTTAGTCCCGCTCAAGCCAACTCCTCCTCTGAAAGCTGTGACATAACGATTTCACGGTACACATTACAGGTCTTAAGGAGATCCCTATGGGTTCCCTCCCCCGCAATCTCACCGTTATCTAAGACTATGATTCTATCAGCATCCATGACTGTGCTGACTCTTTGTGCGACAATAATCACAGTGGATTCCGCAGTCTCTCTCTTTAGCGCAGCACGCAGCCGTGCATCAGTCTTAAAATCAAGCGCGGAAAAACTGTCATCAAAAACGTAGATCTCAGGCCTTCTGACTAATGCACGGGCAATGGAAAGACGCTGTTTCTGGCCGCCTGACAGATTCGTCCCGCCTTGCGCAACCATAGAACCAAAACCGTCCTTCATGCCTGTGATAAACTCCGTGGCTTGTGCAATTTCCGCAGCCCACTCCACCTCTTCAGAAGTCGCTTCTTCTTTGCCGTACCTGATGTTATCGGCAACACTGCCTGAGAACAAAACCGCCTTTTGCGGGACAAATCCTATTTTTGATCTCAGATCCTCTTGGGACATATCCCTTATGTCCACACCGTCAATTACGATGCTCCCACTTTCAACGTCATAGAAACGCAGGATAAGGTTGACTAATGTGGACTTGCCTGAACCGGTGCCGCCGATAATGGCAGTCACCTCTCCGGGCTTTGCCTCAAAGGAAATACTGTCGAGGACAGGCTTTTCTGCACCGGGGTAGCTGAAGGTTGCGTTCCTGAACTCCACATGGCCTTTGGTGGCGTAATCACTTTTGACCGCTTTTCCGTCTTTAATCTCAGGGACAGTATCCAGCACCTCGTTGATCCTTACTGCGGATGCTGAAGCTCGAGGTATCATCACAAACATCATCGAAACCATAATCAACGAAAACATGATATGCATGACATATTGAATAAACGCCATCAAGGAGCCTACCTGCATAGTGCCTTGATCAATGCGAAGGCCGCCGAACCATATGATGGCTATTGTCAGAAAATTCATAGCCACCATCATGAGAGGCATGGCGGTTGCCATGATTGTATGGACTCTGACAGCAGTGCTCGTCAAGTCAAGGTTTGCGTCATTGAAGCGCCTCTTCTCATAATCAATTCGGTCAAAAGCGCGTATCACTCGAATGCCGGTAAGGCCTTCACGAAGGACACGGTTTACGTTATCCAGTTTCTCCTGCATTGCCCTAAACAGCGGTGTGCTCTTATTCATCACGACAATTACCGCAGCCGCGATCACCGGAATAATCAAAATGATTATCCGGGCTAAAGCCGCATCTTGCGAAACCGCCATAATAATACCGCCGATAAGCATCATGGGCGCCATGACCATCATGCGCAGCGTAACCATTACCAGCATCTGAACCTGGGTGATATCGTTTGTGGTTCGTGTGATAAGGGACGCAGTGCCTATTCTGTTGAACTCACTAAGTGACAACTCTTCAACCTGCGAAAAGACTTTACCACGAAGGATCTTACCGAATCCCATGGCAGTCTTGGCTGAAAGATTCGCGGCAAGGATTGTGCAGACAGCACCTATTGCGGCCACAAGTAACATTAGCCCCCCGACTCGTAAGATGTAATTCGTATCTCCCTGAACCACGCCGATATCAACAATGTCCGCCATCAACCTGGGCAGATACAGTTCAAAAAGAGATTGAAAGAAAACCAGAACCAAGACTACGGCTATGAAGAGTCTATATGGCTTCAAAAACCTGAACAACTTAATCAATAGTCATCACCCTCATCAGTTATATATGTCAAACACGTGAAGTCTTAGTCATATCAAAGTAGGTGAGCACTTGTGACAGCAGTTCTGCAAGGCGAATTGAATTTCCTGCCCCCAAGTACTCCATCAATCCTTCAAACAACCTTCGGAAACTCGCACCTCACCTATGCCCGGTTGCGGCAGAAGCTTTGCTCACCCGCCAAAGGCCTGACAGGACACAGATCACACTTGGGGTTCCGGGATGTGCAAACCTCTTTCCCCAGCCTCACCAGAAGGGCATGGTACTCATTGAACAGCCTGGCTGAAGAAGGCAAGTTATCCATGAAGAATCTGCGCGCCTTCTCATAAGACAGCTCAGGCCGCATGATACCTAACCGCCCGAAGATCCTCCGTGTATAGGCATCGACCACAAAGGAAGGACATCCTCCTGCATAGAGCAGTATAGAATCTGCAGTCTCAGGGCCTACGCCATATACGCCCAGCAAATCCCTGCGAACCTCATCAACCGGCCTGTCAAAGAGCGTATCCGGGCCGGATCCGGAGTTTTCCGAAAGGAAGGCTGCGATAGCCTTTAGCTTTCGTGCCTTCATATTATAGTATCCTGATGGACGAATAAGCCCGGCGAGCTCATGGATATCAATTTTCAAAAGGCCGTCCAATGACAAAACGCCTGCATCAATCAAGTTTGAAATGGCCTTCTCCACATTTCGCCATGATGTGGATTGGGTAAGTATAGCTCCTACCATCACCTCGAACCGAGTCTTCGCAGGCCACCAATTCTGAGGGCCAAAGCGTTCATAGAGCAAATCGTAGATCTCCATCAGACTGCCCGCCTTAATATCATCCACCTGCCTGCCGTTATGTAGTATACTGATTAATAGTGTACTCAGGTTGCCGGCCTTAGTCCAGGACTATATGACATACATAATGAGCCGGAGATTCCGACGCAGACGAATTCCAAGGAAAGAGAGGCGGTATGTTGCACGGATTATTTGACTGTCATATGCACTCCACGCACTCTTGTGATTCCTCAGCAACTTTCAAGGAGCTTTGTGAGAGCGCGCTTAAGTGCGGATTGCAGGGAATATGTGTTACGGAACACGTAGACTTCGACGAGGCGGATCAAGGATACGGCTACTACGACTACGACGCCTATATGGCGGATGTAGATAAGTACAGAAAGAAGTACGGCAGTAGGCTGATGATTAGGACCGGCGTTGAAGTGACTTACCAAACAGAATTCATAGACGACATAAGAAGGTTTCTTGACGCCTACGAATTCGATCATGTCTTAGGTTCGGTTCACTTAATCGATCACGTCTTTGTCCTGGATCCCGCGTTTCCCGAAGGAAGGGCCGAAAGCGAAGCCTACGAAATGTACTGGCAAGAGACTCTGGCTATGGTGGAAAGCGGGTTATTCAAGTACATAGGACACCTGGATTACATCAAGTCCATCAGGTCACCGGAATACGGAGAATTTGAGGTCGCGCGGTGGTTGCCCCGGATTACGAAAATCCTCGAAAGAGTTGTGGAATCAGGCGCCATTTTAGAAGCAAACACGTCAGCGCTCCGAAAAGGCCACACAGAACCTTACCCGGGTTGGGCTATACTGAAGCTTTATAAAGACCTGGGCGGCACCCATGTGGTAATGGGCTCGGACTCTCACTCCCCGTCCCACGTCGGGCTGGGTTTTCGGGAGACAGCGGGCCAACTTGAAAAGATGGGCCTGACAATATGCAACGACGGCATATTCACCCCATCAATAACTGCCTAACCTTAACTGCCTAACCTTGCGCCTTGCCGTGCTCAGCCGGGAAGGCACACCACACCGATAATCCCGGGCCCACCATGGATTGCCAGCGCAGCCCCGATATCGGTGACTAGTATTTCCTTACAGCCAACAAGCGGCCTGAGCCTGTCGCGCAACTTATTGGCTTCTTCCAGCACGTTCCCGTGAACTACGGCAAGCCTGGACCTGGGATTGTCCCCTGCTGCCGCCAGAGTCAGTTCGACAAGTCTATCCAAAGCGGCACGATGAGTCCTAACCCTGTCC
>JAAZEW010000060.1 GCA_012512055.1 Bacillota bacterium
AATCCGGCCCGTAGGCCAGTGGCCGAATTTTGACACCCCTCGTTGCAATCACCGGCCACCCAAGACAATCGGAAAACGAGCGAAAACTAATGAACTCATACTTAGATCTACTAAGGGAGATCATCATGGTAGATGCCTTGAGAGAGCTGTCTCAACACACAATCAAGGTTTTTTCCGAGAATGCTGATTCGAGCCAGAGCAAGCCCATGTCAGCATATATGAGAGATCAATTCCCGTTCCTGGGCATCAAATCTCAAAACAGGAGACAGTTGCAGAAAGAGATTGCCAAAGAAACCGGGTATGCAAAGAAACCATTTTCTGAGGAGTTTGTCACCCTCCTCTGGCGACTTCCGGAGAGAGAATACCAGTATTTTGCGGTGGATTATCTCATCAGCAAAAGTAAAACCCTGGCACGGGAACATATAGACCTTGTGGGTGACCTTATCACACAGAAATCTTGGTGGGATACTGTAGATGCGCTCGCAAGCAATGTAGTAGGCACACTATGCATGAAGTATCCTGACATGCGGCATAAGGAAATACTACAGTTCTCAGAGAGCGGCAACATCTGGCTGATCCGCACTTCCATCCTATTTCAGCTCAAATACAAGGGCAAAACCGATACGGAACTACTTGCACACCTCATCGAAAGCCACTCCCGGACCGGAGAATTCTTCATCGATAAGGCCATAGGATGGGCTCTAAGGCAATATGCAAGAGCAGATGCAAAATGGGTCCTGGAGTTTCTAAATACCCACACACTCGCCCCGCTTAGCGTAAGAGAAGCGGAGAAGCATTTGAAGCGCATCTGACATCAACTTGATTTATCATGCACGTGGGAAAACCTCTATGACATATGAGCTGAATTGGAAGAAAAACGCGTCGTGAGGAGGCTGCAATCCTGATGATGAAAGTAGGAATAATACGTTGTCAACAAACTGAGGATATGTGTCCTGTTTGTGTCTTGCGGCGGATGCCCTGGGAAAAGGGCGGTTGCAAGGGCGCAACTTATGGTTGACAGGGGTGCAAAAGCAATTGTCCTTGCTTCCTGTATCAGCAAGGGAAATCCCATAGGTTATCCTTGCCCTCATTACGAAGATATCAAGAATGCCCTAAAGAAGAAACTCGGCACAGAGATAACGCTAATAGAATGGACTCATTAATAACATCATAAAAGCGATGCCAAAGCCTGGCTGACAAGAACCACTAAGACCAAGGCAAACGGATATGTAGCTGCGTACGAAGAAACCACTTCTTCACTGCCTGCAGCAACAATCAGCGCACCCAGCGCAGGTGTACTTGTCATCCCACCGCATATGGAGCCGAGGGTGTCAGGAAGGCTCAGCTTGAATACCCAGGTAGCCAACACAAACCCTATGCACATAGGAACGAGAGTTACGAGGGCTCCGCCCAGGAACAGGAGCCAGCCGTACCTTGCCACTGTCTCCACGAATCCGTGGCCCGCAGCTACTCCGGCGCCTGCGAGAAAGAGCATCAGGCCTGCTTCCCGCATTACACTGAGCAACCTGCCTGAAGGCCTCAGAGACCAAGGCCCGATTCCGCCGAAGTGCCCTACAATCAGCCCGACCATAAGCGGGCCTCCTGCAAGGCCCAGGCTCACTCCACTTGTGCCGGGGATCATGAACCGAATCCGTCCAAGCACGGTTCCAAGGGCCAAGACTGCCATTAGAGGAAGCATGCCCAGCTCGTCCAGGACCTGCCTCTGTTTCCCCACCAGAGTCTCGAGTCTGTCCAATCCAAATGAAGGACCGACCGCACGAAGCACGTCCTTATGTTCAAACACAGTCTGTGCTTTAGGAACAAACTCAAGTCCTACCCTTCTTATCCTTGTCAGCATGACTCCGTACCGCTCATGGAGGGAAAGACTTCCCAGCGTCTTTCCTACTATTGCAGGGGATTCTACGATAAGATCTCGCACCTCCAAACCGGGCTGAGTCATGGGCGCAGAGGTTTGAGGCCCTACCATTTCCTCAAGCTTACCAAGAGCTTCTTCAGTGCCGACTCCCCGTATCACATCACCTTCCAGCAAGACAGTGTCGCTGAACGCAGGGAGGACCTGGCTGCCTTTTCGGACCCGGGAAACCACGGCCCCGGTGGCAGCCGCTATATTAAGCTCCGCCAAGGTCTTGCGATATACATCCGGCTCGGACACGACGAAATCCTTTACTATGAGGTCTGTCTGTTCCGGCGCGTGTATTGAATCAGTTAATGCCTGCATCTCGGCTCGAAGATCTCTACCAAGAAGCCGAGGAAGAGCTTGAACAAACAGCACGACCCCGACTACCCCAAAGGGGTAAGCTATTCCGTACCCTATAGATACCGCATTGTCCTGCGCAACCTCGAGCGCTGCGGCAAGTCCCGGTGTCGTAGTCAATGCCCCTGTATAGATCCCTGCCGACAAGGCTCCGGGCATAGAGAATGCTTTCGAAAACAAAACTACGGTAAGAGCGCTGGACCCCACAATAGCCATGGCAATCGCTCCATAGGACATGGCGTTTTGCTTAAGATTTCTAAAAAACCTTGGTCCTGCGGTGAGGCCCACTGCCCCCACAAACAGCGCAAGCCCCAGATCCCGAATGATGGATGGAATCTCATAACCAAGATGGCCGAAGTAAAGCGCCGCAATGAGCACCCCGGACGTCCCGAGATGGATACCCTTTATCTTGATGCCGCCTAAAATGTAGCCAATCGTTGCGAGAAGGAATAAAGCCTCAAGTGTGCCACGCATATGTCTAAATCCACCCTTTCGATGAATCCTTGCCGGCCGGTTCGGGCACTCGACACCCAATATTTCTCCACAGAGGCCTAATCTCCTGCTCGGAGAGACTGCATCAGGGCTGCATTAGCGCAAGCCTTGAGGAAGTTCTGTAGTTCTGTGATAGGGATTAATCAAATTACAATTCGCAGATTATGTCAAGAAGGAATCCTCTCTGGTAGACCAGAACTCTTTACCCAAGGATATGCGTATCCGAGTTCCCGGATACCCATGGCCTTACCTTCTTATCATCAGGAAAGCAAAAACACATAAAGGAGATTCCTAGCACATGGAACGAAGTTTTGAGTCTATAGGCGTTGCCCGCGAATCTTGCCGGACCGCAACCGGAGTCATTCTCAGAACCCGTACCGACGAGTTGGAAGTGACAGTCCTCACAGAGGATCTCATACGGGTAACAATGAGGAAACAATCTCAAGCCGGTGGAGCTGTAGTATCGGGCGGCAAGATCCTGTCGTGCGCTGTGGTCAGGCGCAACCGGCCCGCTGTTGATGTGGAGATTGCGGAGAGCCCTGGCGGTATCAACCTCATCACACAAAGGATCCGCGTGCACATAACCAAATCCCCGATCAGGATTGGATTCCACCGGCCGGACGGCAACCGTGTCTGCGTGGATACGGCCGCATCAGGAATGGGCTGGACAAAAGACGGCGTAGCATGCTCTAAGATTCTCCCTGCCGGTACCCGGTTTTACGGATTTGGCGAGCGAATAGGTTATCTGGACAAACGAAGAACATCTATGACACTGTGGAATACTGACAGCGTTCTTCATACTCCTTCCGCCGACTCCCTTTACGTCTCTATTCCGTTTTTCGTTGGATTTGACGGTGACCACGCTTATGGTGTATTCGTTGACAACCCGGGGAAGTGCGTTTTTGACATGGGTAAAACTTCCGACGGTGAGTATGTGTTCCAGACGACAGGCGAGGAATTGAACTACTATTTCTTTGCCGGACCAAAGATTAGGGATGTGGTGGAGCAATATGCCGAACTCACCGGGACAATGGAGCTCCCTCCCCTCTGGGCGCTGGGGTATCATCAGTCGAGGTACAGCTACTGTCCGGAAGACGATGTGGAAGAGGTGGCAACGAGCTTCCGGAAGCACGACATCCCTTGCGATGCCATATACCTTGATATCCACTACATGGACGGTTATCGGATCTTCACGTTCGACAAAGAGACATTCCCGGATCCTGCCGCCCTTATTACTCGTCTCGAGGGTATGGGTTTTAAAGTAGTGACTATCATAGATCCGGGTGTAAAGATAGACCATAAGTACAAAGTCTACAGGGAAGGCCTGAAAAAAGGCTGTTTCGTCAAGCTCCCTGACGGCAAGCTATTTGAAGCCGAGGTTTGGCCGGGCCGGGTAGTATTCCCGGACTTCTTCAGACAAAAGGTGAGGGCTTGGTGGGCAAAAAACCACACGACCCTCTTTGATGCCGGAGTCCGCGGAATCTGGAATGATATGAATGAGCCGTCATGCTTCGATACTGAGTCAGGGACCATGGATCTCGACGCGCTCCATGGCGAACCCGGCATGGAGGTCCCTCACGCTGAAGTCCATAATACTTATGCCAATTTCATGAATGAGGCTACCTACGAAGCCTTTCAAACCTTACTGCATGATACAAGGCCTTTTATAATTACCCGCGCCGGTTATTCCGGCATTCAGCGCCTCGCCTGCGTGTGGACGGGTGACAACGCAAGTTGGTGGGAACACCTTTTGATGTCCATTCCTATGTGTCTTAACATGGGACTCTCCGGGATCCCCTTTGTAGGCGCGGATGTGGGAGGGTTCCAATCTGATACAGACCCTGAACTCCTCACCAGGTGGACACAGGTGGGCGCGTTCATTCCGTTCTTCCGAAACCACAGCGCAGTGGACACCTGCCGTCAGGAGCCCTACCTGCTGGATGAACCGTATAGGTCTATCTGCCGGGATTTCATCAAGCTAAGATACAAGCTGATTCCGTACATATACACCATGATGCACCAAGCCGCAACCTCGGGAACTCCTATCATGCGTCCCCTTGTTTTCGAGTTTCCGGAGGATGAGAAAACCCATGGGATTTTTGATCAGTTTATGCTGGGGCCCAGTATTATGGTAGCTCCGGTTTATCAACCTGAAACCAAGTACCGCGCTGTGTACCTTCCCGGAGGCGAATGGTTCGATCTGTATACCGGTAAGGTTATTTCGGGAAACCGCTACATTCTCGCGGAAACCCCTCCGGACAGGATTCCCGTCTTTCTCAGAGCAGGTGCGATTATCCCCCTGGGAAGGGAAATGAATTTCGTGGGAGAAGCGCCGCAAAGGCTCCGGATTATCGACATATGTCCTTCGCGAAACGCCCCGTCAGGCAAGTTCAGTCTGTATGTGGACGACGGCGAGACCAAACAATACCGTGACGGCTATTTCGGATTTGTCCATATGTCGTATGACATGATGCAAGACGGCAGGTTCAGTAAACTCAAAATCTCGGTGGACACAGAAACGCGGAACAAGGGGTACTGGGCCACGCTTCCCATAGATACTATTAGGATATGGGACTTCTCCCAGGCTCCTGTAAAAGTAAGCGTCAATAGAATCGCAGTTCGGCCTGTAGAGGGGACCGTAGAGAACGCAATGAAAGAACTCACGGAAGAACAAGGCTACTATTTGGACAGGGACACGAACCGGCTCTATATAGGAATTCACCGGGACTCAGGCGACATCAATTGTGAAGTGATATGGATGGATTAGGGAGGCGACTTCAAATGAAAGCGGAAATTCGGCTCACTGAAGGCTTAACAATGATTGCAAAAAGCGAGTCAGAACAATGGGTGGTAATGGATCCCGGAGCATCCTCAGGAGGGCAAGGCGGTGCTCCTACTCCTATGGAATTCGTTCTTATGGCTTTCGGAAGCTGCATAGCTATGACCACATCTGCGCTACTTCGCAAGAAGGCCCCTTCCTTAGAGGAGTTGTCAGTCCGGTTAAGCGCTGAACGATCCGAGTCTTCACCCAGCGTATTCACACATATCACAGCCAGATTTCTGGTGCGTGGCGAAGGCCTCAAAGAGAACGATGTCGAATGGGCCATCAAGCAGGCACATGCGAGATTCTGTCCTGTCGGCGCCATGCTGGGCAAGGCTGTAGAACTTGACTACGAATGGGAGGTCCTATAGAACATATTTCCGCCCATTACAATTCCTTAGAAACCTAACGCGGAATGCGAGGTGTTCTCTGATAATGAAATAAGGCCACCGGCGTAAACGCGCCAGGTAGTGGCTGCGGCACATTCAATTCATCTTGAGGAGACATAGATGTGATAGACAACATCAACACCGACAACTTCAGCTCAATTGGAGCGGTACCCGAGCCGATTCCGGGACTGACCAGCCCCGCCCAAAGCATGCAGCAGATCGCGGACGCGGTAGCTGCAGCTATGGGCGTAGATGTAACGATAGCCAACAGTAGTTTGCTTCGTGTGGCTGGCACCGGACCTTTTGAAGCAGACCTTGGTGAGAAGGTGCCGCGAGGCTGTGTTTTCGAGCATGCGCTAAACCGGGTTCAAACGGTTGTAGTTGAGGATCCACGTGAAGCGCAGTTATGTATCGATTGCCACGGTCGCGACAGGTGTCAGGAGACCTTAAGCATATGTACACCCATTACTATCCAAGGCAAGGGAGTGGGAATCCTTGCCATAGTCGCCTTCACTCCGGAACAGCGGGACAGAATACACTCGTCCCTTCCTTCGTATATTGCTTTCTTAGAGAAAATGGCTGAGCTGATAGCCACCAAAATCACAGAACACAGCCTAATGCTTACCCTGGAAGGCAGGACTCGTGAACTTGAAGCTGTTGTTAACCATATCCACCAGGGTGTAATCTGTGTTGACAGTTCACGCCGGATTAGGCAAATTAACAATCGTGCTGTGGAACTGCTCAAGCTCCGAGCAAATGTGCCCGGGCCAGGCGACGATCTTGAAGCTATCTGGCCCAATTGCCTCCTGCTCAAATGCATGGAGAACAGAGAATCGTACACCAATGCCAGTGAAACATACCATACTCCCCAGGGTAAGCAGGTGCGGTTCCTATCCTCAGTGAGCGCGCTTGTGCTTGCCGGCAAGGTCATCGGCGGCGTTTTGACGTTCAGCGATCTTGAGAGCACTCACAAAGATACCTTTCGCGCTATTGAGCACGGAACAGCCTTTACTTTCGACGATATCATCGGCACGAGCCATGCCATTGCTCAAGTGAAGCAGCAATCCCTAACTGCGGCCAAGTACGATTCCAACATCCTTCTTACAGGTGAGACCGGCACAGGCAAGGAGCTGTTTGCCCGGGCAATTCACAATGCAAGCCCAAGGTGCGACTACCCGTTTGTTGCTGTAAACTGCTCCGCGATACCTGAGTCGCTCCTTGAAAGTGAGCTTTTCGGTTACGAGGCCGGGGCATTCACCGGCGCCAGCAAAAACGGCAAACCCGGCAAGTTTGAGCTTGCTAATCATGGCACACTGTTCCTTGATGAGATCAGCGACATGCCTCTGTTCTTGCAGGCTAAGTTGCTTCGCGCCACTCAAGACATGGAGATTACGCGAGTCGGAGGCCTTTATCCAAAGCGAATAGACGCTCGCCTCATATCAGCAACCAATCAAGACCTGAAAGAGCATATGAGAACCAAAAGATTCAGAGATGACCTCTACTATCGCCTTTGTGTTGTTCCCATCACCTTGCCCCCACTCAGGCAAAGGCCTGACGACATACCTGTTCTGGCAGACTACTTCATCACCCGATACACCCGTCAGTTTAACAAAGTAGTCCGCGGACTGACTGATGATGCCCTTGACCTGCTTATGGCATATGACTGGCCTGGAAACGTGCGGGAACTTGAGAACGTTATAGAATATGCTGTCAACTTCGCGACAGATGAATGGGTAACCGTTGAAGAGCTACGCCATCGCATACCATCCTTTCCCTCAGGCAAGCCAGGATCCACATGTACGAGAGACCTCAAGACCGCGGTTCGTAGTTTTCAGAAGCAATTGGTAGAAGAAGCCATTGAAAGGCACGGCCAGGGCTCTGCTGCCAAAGAACTTGCCTCTCAGGAACTAGGCATCAGTCGGGCCACCCTCTACCGCATCTTGTCTCAAGACTGAGGATTCAGTCTCACATGTGAGACGGACCGTGTCGGCGCCAATTCATTCCCTATAGCATTCAAAGGCCATGTAAGAGCCATGTAAATCCTGCTTTTGCTTGCGCTTGTGTCTTTTGTAGAGGTTACAACCTCTGCTGGCACGGAAATTGCGACTGTATCTAAGTAAATAAGGTACAGTGAGGAAGAATATGATGGAAACTTCGAGTCTGGTCTCGAAACTCGACCGGGAAATCGTACCTGCAGTAGGTTGCACGGAACCCGTGGCAATAGCGTTGACTTCAGCAGCCGCTA
>JAAZEW010000061.1 GCA_012512055.1 Bacillota bacterium
AGAGCGAACACTGCCTTTATTAACCCTGTCCGTGACTTATCGAGGTTCGCTTCAATAGCCTCCCCATAATCTTCGAGCCTGAACTTGTGGGTTAGAAGTCGTTCCAGGGACACTTTCCCTTCTTTCAACAAGTCCACAGCCACTTTATATGTGGTCGTGTCTTTGCCGAGGTAAGTCTCGCCTCCACACCAGAACGAACCCTTTACCACAACCTCGTTCAGCCATATGGGCGTCCAGTCAACCCCTTTGGGAAACGACGCAAGCCCCACCAAGACCATTTTGCCGCCTGCCCTTGTAAACCTTAGACAATCATCAATGCTGGTCGGACTGCCTACGCACTCAAAGACTACATCAGCTCCGCCTTCCATTATTCTTTTCCCAATGATAGGCTTCAAGAGATCTCCGCCGAGAGTCCCTGCAAGAGCCTGAAAATAGTCGGTTTCTCCTTTCAAGCACACAACTTCGTCAGCACCGTAGCTTGCGGCAAGCTCCGCCTGGTGCGGATATTTTGCCACTACCACTATCTTTGCCTGGCTTCCCAATGCCCGCAAGCCTGCTACCACTGACAGTCCGACAACACCTGCGCCTATCACGAGGCATATATCGTCATCGTTCGGATAGTTTCTCATGACAGGATGGAGCGCGGAGCAAAAAGCATCTATGAGGGCTGCTTCTTCAAAGGGCACCTTATCCGGGAGCTTTATCACCTGAGACTTGTGGGCCACAAAGCTTTCTGACCATCCTCCGCCTGTGTCGCGACAATAGCCGATGGCAAACCCAGGGGAAACAATGCCTTTTCGGAAGTTTTCACACAGCGAAAAGTCCCCGCTCCGACAAAACTCGCAAGCTTCAGAAATCTCCCGGGCAGTACAGGATAGTATGGGGTCGACCACTACCCTGTCCCCTACTTTGACATCTGTTACATCCTGCCCTACCTCTGTCACGTATCCACAATTCTCGTGTCCGAGTGTAAGAGGGAATGAGACAAACGGTGATGAACTGGGACTGTCCCGCAGCAATATAAGGTTCAAATCACTCCCGCATATTCCTGAATACACGGGTTTTACCCTGACCCAATTCTCACTTGGAAGCTTCGGCTCGTCGACTTCACGAAGGACGACATTGGATAGGGGGGAGTAGTATGCCTTCCTCGTGATAGTCCCGGCAGCCATGGAAAAGACATACCTGGGAATCGCGCCGAGGAACTGCAATGCTTTCATACTGCATGCCCTCTCGACCCTTCGGGGCTTATGATTCCAAGCTTCAGGCCTGCCCGTTTCAGACAATCGAGCGCATAGTCTATGTCCTCTTCCGTGTGGGAAGCAAGGACATTCGCTCGCAGACGGCATGTCTTTCTCGGAACTGCAGGCGGAAGAATCGGACAGATGAATATGCCATCCTTATGAAGCAGCATGGTAAGGTTTAGAGTCGTCTCCTCATCACCTGTTACAATAGGGATTACCGAGCTTTCCGTGTTCATGATGTCATAGCCAAGGGCTCTCAGTCCTTTTGTGAACATGGCGATGTTCCGGCGCAAGCGACTGATACGCCACTGTTCTTCTTCAATTACGTCGAAAGCCTCCCTGGCCGCTGCCACGGCCCCGGGACTCAACGCTGCGGAGAACACAAAACCCCTTGCCGTGTGGCGAAGGAAGGAGATAAAATCCTGTCGTCCTGCCACAAACCCGCCGATAGACGGGATAGTCTTAGAGAGCGAACACGTGAGAATATCGATTTCGCCACTGGGGATCGAGAAGTGCTCCTGGATTCCATGACCTGTCTTCCCCAGGACTCCCAGGGAATGGGCTTCATCCACAAGAAGCCACGCCCCGTACTTCCTGCACAGCTCGATAAGCTGATTCACAGGCGCGATGTCCCCGTCCATGCTGTATACGGCATCAACGATAACCAGCTTTCCGCGGTACTTATCTTCTGCGTCTTTCAGAACCTGCTCCAGGTCGTCCAGGTCATTATGCTCAAACCACAAGAACTCTGAGCCGGACAGTCTGCATCCGTCGATGAGACTGGCGTGAGAAAGCTTATCGCTTATTACAGCGTCCCCTCTGCCCATAAGCGATGAAATCGTGGCTACATTCGCTAAGAATCCGCTGCTGAAGACTATCGA
>JAAZEW010000062.1 GCA_012512055.1 Bacillota bacterium
ATTGCAGCCTATTGGTAAGCAGCACAGCGACTACCTCGTGCTCAGGATCTATCCACATAACCGTACCGGTGAAGCCTGTATGCCCGAAACAGCCGGGAGGCGCAAGATCTCCGAGAGGACCGCCGGGGGTCGCAAACTGCCAAGCGAGGCCACGATGGTCGTCCCCGGGGAGGCCTGCTGTCCAATTTCGTTGTGCGATGCGAATCGCCGCGCTGCTGAAGATTGGCCGTCCATTGTAAACCCCTTTGTTCAAGTACATCTCGCCGAACTTCAGAAGATCTGCCGCTGTAGAGAACAGCCCTGCATTCCCCGCCACCCCGCCGAGCCATGCGGCGTTTTCATCATGGACCACCCCACATGGGATATCACCTGCAATATGCCGCGCGATCCATTCACGTTGCCGGCTATGCCGGTTGCAACTCTCCGGGCTGTGCCTTCCACTGCACATTGCGGCTGCCATCTCGGGCTGCGCAAATGCTTCCATTATCTCTCTACCGCGTGAAGTGGCCGATCTGGGTTCAGTCGGGACGAGTCTTCCCCGAATTCTGTCAGGCACAGGCTTATCCAGCGGCAGGAACATCGTGTCCTTCATTTCCATCGGATCGAATATCTTCTCTCGTGCAAACTTATCCAGTGTCATGCCACTGACTTTCTCTATCACCCACCCTAAGAGGATGAACCCCGGGCACGAATACTGCACACGAGTTCCAGGAGGCCAACGGAGCTCTACAGCACGCATGAAAGACGGGATATCCCCACGCCTCGCGCCTGTCTCAAAAAGTGGTACCCAACCCGTAAGCCCCAGAGTCTGAGTGAGAAGGTGTTTGATTTGCGCCTTTCCAAGAGGATGATCCGCAAGGTGCGGCGCGAAATACTCAATTGCGTCATCAAGCCCGATCTCTCCGTGATCGATGAGAACCAGCACTGCAGTGGTGGTGGCAACTGCCTTTGTCAGGGATGCCAGATCGAATACACAGTCAGTTGACATAGGAACAGGATCAGGACAGAGTCTCATGAAACCTAGGGCTTCATGCATGAGTATCTTCCCTTGTCTCGAAACAAGGGCCACAGCGCCGGGAAACGCATGCGCTTTCGGATCAGTGCCACACCATTTCCGGATAACCTTTGACGCCCTGGGAAAAGCACTCTTCCCACCGGACGCCCTACTCTCTTCAGAAGTTTTCATAGGCAGAAATGAGCCTCCTATCATCAACTAAGACCCTGTCAATCAAAATTCTTGCCCATACCGAACTTTCCTGCTATAGTATGGACAAAACCCACGATAGATGTTATGCAGGCGATACGTGGCATTTGGAATACATACACAATGCACCATTCACCCCATGGAGGCGGTAATATTGGTAGTAGGCGTCCCAAAGGAAATCAAAGACAACGAGTACAGAGCAGCAATAGTGCCGGCGGGAGTTGCAGCCCTTGTTGACAGAGGACACAAAGTCGTCATAGAACAAGGCGCAGGTGCAGGCAGCGGAGTGTTGGATGAAGACTATGCCCGGGCAGGAGCGGAAATCGTGTCCGATCCTCGTGAGATATGGACAAGAGCCGGGCTAATCCTGAAGATAAAGGAGCCTTTGCCATCTGAATATAGCCTTATGGGGTATGGCCAGACTGTCTTTACCTATCTCCACCTGGCGTCTGACAGGATCTTGACTGAAGCGGTGCTGAAGTCGGGTATTATCGCTATCGGCTACGAAACCGTCCAACTTCCCGATGGAAGCCTGCCATGCCTTTCTCCCATGAGTGAAGTGGCAGGAGCTATGTCCGCACATATCGGCGCGTACTACCTATCCAGCGTGCATGGAGGGCGCGGCGTTCTGATGGGCGCTATACCAGGTGTTGAGCCCGCCCGTGTCGTGGTGCTGGGCGGCGGAACAGTCGGGACTGACGCTGCGATGAAAGCTGCAGGCCTTGGCGCTCAGGTGACAGTGTTTGAAGTATCCGCAAGCCGCATGAGGTACCTGGCGCATGTCCTCCCGAAGAACTGCACAGTGCTGTATTCAAACAGGCTCTACATTGAGGAAGCCCTCGTAGGTGCCGATCTTGTGATTGGAGCAGTCCTGATACCAGGTGCAAAAACGCCTAAGCTAATTACCGGAGACATGCTGAGACTCATGAAGAAAGGCGCTGTTATTATTGATGTAGCAGTTGACCAAGGAGGATGTATTGAGACAATCCGCCCGACGACCCACTCCAATCCCATCTATTTTGTGGACGGAATCCTTCATTACGGGGTATCGAATATGCCCAGCGCATTCCCAAGGACTTCCACCTTTGCATTGACTAATGCGACTCTTCCTTACGCTGTCAAGATTGCTGATCTAGGGGTAGAGAAGGCAATGCGCAAAGACCAGAGTCTAAGGTCAGGCCTCAATGCCTATATGGGAAAGGTCACTCACAGGGGCGTGGCTGATGCCTTCGGCCTGGAGTATCACGATCCTGATCAAGCGCTTGTGGGGGTAGCTTGACAGACCCTTGTTGGCTATGCCGCATGTACTTGGGGGCGTACCGGTACAACCTCTGAGTCCTAATCAGAAGGTCACGTAGTTCTATGGCTCTGACAGTTGCGCAGTAACTGACTCCATCATCAACGCATATCTTAATGATAGCCCGTCTGCCAACGGGCAAGGCAACTGAAAGGTGGCAACAGATGATGGAGGATTTGCTTTCTAAGGAAGCCGAGGCGTTCTTTGCACAGTCGCTGCACAGCCACCCAATTGGGGCTTTCCTTAGGCAATGCACGAACCTAACCAGACTGCCCTGGGCTATTGAGTTCAAGTGTGGTAATTGCTGCAAAAAGGCGTCTAACGTGAGGATCATGGGAATATCCGGGGGGCTTCTGCTTCTTGCGCCTTTCGATATTTCCGGAATAGTCATCGAGCTCTTCGGCGAAGAAGGCGTTATAGACACTGAGACCGCTAGATTCTTGTTGATACCATGGGATAACGTATGCAGCTTGGAAGTCATGGCGTTTCCGACCCCGATGGGAGACAGTTAACCTGCAGATAATCAATGAGGGGGAGAGTTAACCTCTCCTCCTTGTCACAACACCGCAGCACCCCCTCACCCCGTACCCTCCTCATACTTAGGGACGCTAACTCTTGATCAGGGCGTCAACGTCCCACCATGCGCAAGAGCTTTTCGCCGGTAGCCTGGACAGGCCTTCTGACAGGGCCGTCTTTGCCTGCACCTCCCCAGTATTTGGCTTCAGGCATTTCTTTGTCCATGTCAAAAGTACCTCCTTATAAAGGATTGTCACACTCATCGTATGCCGACGCTCGGGTGGAAGTGCTTTAGAATGAATCGACCTTCCCTCCCAGCTCATGCCCTCGCAGGCTGGTACCGCGAGTCCTGTCGAAAGAACCCGGAACTACAGAAGGATTGACGAAGAAAATGCAGAATACTTACCTACCATTCAATTATTGGCAATTATTGTCTGGATATGTGCTAATTACCAAGTCAATTGCTTAATGAGGGAGAGGAGAGGATTGCCACGAAAAAACGTCTCTTTGTCTTGACCGTGTTAGTGATCCTATCCCAACTGCTCGCAGTAATCCCAAAGGCATGTGCGAGTACAGCAACCCCATATGACAAGGCTATTACCACGGCACGCCTGGAGATTTGGAAAGCCCTGTCAAATGGGGCTTCCGCAGCCACTGTCGCTATCATGGACGATAGCAAGATCGTCTACTCCGAGGGTTTCGGAATGCGAAGCAGAGAAGAATCGCTTCCTGTTGACACTGACACTCAGTTCAACATCGGATCCATCAGTAAGGTGTTCAC
>JAAZEW010000063.1 GCA_012512055.1 Bacillota bacterium
CCATAGCGATAGTTCTTTCTGAGATACTAATCCGAAGAGGTCTTCTAAAACCGTTGTCAGAGATGAAGTCCAGGGACTAGCGACAAAGAAGGAGGGCTTTTCATGCCAGGTCGAAGATGGCGATGGACTACGCGAGAACTTGTATTCCTAGCGCTTATTGCCGTTCTTAGCATGGTGACGAAACCCTATGTAAAGGGTGTTGTCAAGGTCATTACTCAGCCTCTCGGTATTCCCGGAGGGGTCGCTGCAGGTACGGTTTACATGTTTTGGGTTGTACTTGCCGGTTACGTAGTAAGCCGTCCCGGCTCGGTTTTCCTCTTCTGTCTGTTACAGGGGATACTTGCAATGATGATGGGATTTACGGGCGCACTCGGAGCTCTTATAATCGTCTCATATGCTCTTCCCGGCATAGCTGTGGAAGTTTTGTATTTGCTACTGGGACTATTCTGGCGTGATTGTCGTCATGCATCGATCCCGTGCATAATGGCAGGAGCTGTCGCTAATGTCGCAGGTTCAGTCTCAAACGCGGTTCTCATGTTTAGAATGGGAGGGAGCCTGATTCTGATTATCTCGCCAATTGCTGCCCTTACAGGAGGGCTTGGCGGGTTTTTCGCGTTTGCGGCCGGCACGTATCTGGTAAAGGTCCTTGGAATTGACACTATTCCTCAGGATGCGGCTGCGTCAGGAGGAACCGGGTTGCAGTGAGAATACGACGAAATCTGTTCCTCACCGGACCAAAACACGTCGGCAAATCCACCGCTCTCTTCTCAGCCCTTCTGAAGTTCCCTGTGGCTTTAGGCGGGTTTCGCGTGGACAGGGTGTTTGAAGGCAGGCGCTTGCGGGCGTTCCGGATTACTGATTTGGATACATGTTCTTCAGCGGATATATCGACAGCTCGTAAAGGCGGTTGGGACATACATCTTGAGGCATTTGAAACCGTAGGGGTGGAAGCCGTCAGGCGCGGTATTCGTTCTCGGGATCTTGTTGTCATGGACGAACTCGGCAGGTTTGAGCTTCGTGCTTACGGGTTCAGGCAGGCTGTAACAGACGCTCTTAATAGTCCGGTGCCTGTCATAGGAGTTCTTAAGGAAGACGACAACCCCTTTCTAAATGAAATCCGCAACCGCGAAGACACTGAAGTATTAGAGGTCACCGAAGAAAATCGCGATGACATTAGGCGGTATGTAGAAGACTGGCTAAGTCGCGTTTTAGTGCAGAAGTAGGTGTATGTTGTTTGGGGTTTACCTGGAGTAAAGAGAAGATCAAGTGGTTTACAAGGGCTCTTGAAATCAGTGAATACCCTCGGGTTTTCATGCCTATCCTTAAAACCATGCTTGACACAGAGAGCACGGTCCTGGAGATCGCTGCAGGTGTCGGACCATTTTCGCGAATGCTGGCAGGTAGAGTGAGAAGCATTACTGCCTTGGAGCCATGTGGCCTTGCCCTTTCAGATCTCCGAAAAACATCTCTTGAAAAAGGAATTCATAACATACGCTATGTCGAATCCACCTGGGAAGACTGGCCGGGTGAGGTTCATGATGTTATTATTGCGTCCTATGCCGGCAGATCCATTATGGGTTCCCGGGAGTCACTCACTAGGATTAATGCCTTGGCAGGGCGCGGGGTAGTGCTGATTACCCCTGTAGGCAGAGAAAAGAGGAATTTCGGTATTGATTCCCTCTACGCAAGACTGAATCGAGAGCCTCCGTTGCGGACGAAGTGTCCTCTGGATACAAAGGCCGTTCTTGAGGATTTGGGGATCCCTTTTCAATGCGCTACCTACACTTATGAATTCGGACAACCTTTGCGATCCATTGATGAAGGCGTTGAACTCGTATCCGGCTATCACGAATTCACTCCTTGCGAGTTAGAGGTCGTGAGAGGCTTTGTCAAGGAGAGGGTCACCGAAATGGGCAAAGGCTACTATTTCCCGAGTTCCCGAACAAGTCAGGTGTTCTATTGGTACACAGCTAAATCCCATTAGCCAGACCACTCTCCTTTCCGAGTATCGGACATGTGGATATGGGGTGGCAGCGCACCGGTTGTGTAATTGATGATAAGCTGCAGAACGGATATTGAGTCACAGAAGGGATATTGTAAGAGCGAATAGAAACGTCAAGAACATGAAATCTAAGGAGCTGGGAGTTCTTGGACTGGAAGCTGTTTGGACTTACTTTCGCCACAATTTTTCTCGCAGAGATAGGAGATAAGACACAACTTGCAGTATTTACCCTTGTGGCGCAGCATCAGAAGGTAATGCCGATTTTCATCGGGGCGTCGCTGGCCCTCACCATTGTAAGCCTAATTGGAGCGCTCTTCGGGAGCGTCGCTTCGAGATATGTGCCGACAGAGTACCTTCAGGTAGTCGCCGGATTGCTTTTCGTGGGAATGGGGATTGTCATACTCATCCGGGCTTTTGGTAATATCATTGTGTAGGTTGTTCTGTTTTGGCGCGGTGATGGTGGCATCCGGCATGATCAGGGCGATAGTGGCGCCTGCCGGTGAGTATCCTAAGCATGCGGTTTCAGACAGGAAGGGGAGAACCTATCTATGCTTCTTGCGCTTGATATCGGCAATACTCATATTATGATTGGGGTCTATGACAAAGCTGAACTTGTGACCTGCTATCGTATTGCCACAGACAGACGTAAAACCCCTGATGAATACGGCATGATTCTGTCTGCTCTGTTCTCGCATGACAACATCAAGTTTGACAGAATTCGCGGGATTGCAATCTCATGCGTGGTTCCGCCTATTATCGGCATATTTGAAGAGCTTGCCAAGAGATATTTTAAGATAGAACCTCTCATAGTCGAGCCCGGGATTAAGACCGGTATGGTGCTTCGCTATGAGAACCCCAGAGAAATCGGGGCAGACCGTATAGTCAATGCTGTTGCAGCTTATGAGAGGTACCGCTCTTCTGTTATAGTCGTGGATTTCGGTACAGCCACTACTTTTTGTGCGGTGTCAGAGGACGGGGAGTATCTTGGTGGCATAATATGTCCCGGAATCATGATTTCCAGTGAGGCGCTTTTCTCTCAGGCAGCGAGACTCCCCCGTGTGGAGTTGGTGCGGCCTCCGACTGTTATCGGACGAAATACAGTCAGGAGTATGCAGTCAGGGCTTGTTTACGGGGCAGTCGGCCAGGTAAACGAAATTGTGAGGCGGATGAAAGAGGAGATGGGGACAGCTCCTAAGGTCATTGCCACGGGCGGCTTGGCGCCGCTGATTGCCAAGGAAGCGCAGGAGATCGACGAAATCGATGTTAACTTGACGCTTGAGGGTTTGCGTATTATATACGAGAGAAACCAGGCATAAGTAGATCTCCATGAGACCGTTGGACTTCTCCAGTAGCTGCCGGTTTCGCCGAAGACGGCGACTGGTTTTTGCGATTCGGGCGGGC
>JAAZEW010000064.1 GCA_012512055.1 Bacillota bacterium
ATCAGCCTGTCGACGATAACCTCCAGATGGAGCTCGCCCATACCTGATATGACAGTCTGCCCGGTATCAGGATCCTGCTTTACCTGGAATGTCGGATCCTCCTCTGCAAGCCTGGCCAAAGTCGTAGCCAACTTATCTTCATCTGATTTAGTCTTTGGCTCCACTGCCACAGATATAACAGGTTCAGGAATAGACATAGTCTCGAGAATAATAGGGTTTGCCTCATCACATAGGGTATTCCCGGTCGCGACTTCCCTAAATCCTACTGCAGCCACTATATCACCGGCATAAGCATACTCAACGTCTTGACGGTGATTCGCGTGCATCTGAAGGATACGGGCAAGCCTTTCCTTCTTGTTCTGGCTGATGTTATACACATATGAACCTGCATGGACGGATCCTGAGTACACTCTGAAGTACGTCAGTTTTCCCACATACGGGTCGGCTGCAATCTTGAAAGCCAGAGCGCAGAATCGCTCATCCTCAGCAGGCAACCTCTCTTCCTTCTCGTCGGTGGACGGATTTGTTCCGACAACAGGCGGAAGATCCTTCGGAGCGGGCAAATAATCTACCACTGCGTCCAGCAGAAGTTGAACTCCTTTATTTCTGAAAGCCGAGCCACAAAGAACAGGTATCACTTTGGACGACAGCGTCCCTTTCCGAAGCGCAGCCTTTATCTGGTCAGGCGTAACGCTTCGGCCCTCAAGGTAGCTTATCATAATATCGTCATCTACCTCAGCAAGGGCTTCGATCAGTTCTTCCCTCTTCTTCCCGGCTTCTTCCTTGAGCTCATCAGGTATTTCCGTCTCTTCCCTCTTGGTTCCCAGGTCATCCATGTACACAATGGCTTTTTCGTTGATGAGGTCTACGATTCCCCTGAACTTCTCCTCAGCGCCAATGGGAATTTGAATCGGAACTCCGTTAGCGCCAAGCCTGTCTCTTACCATCTTCACACATCGTCCGAAATCCGCCCCAACCCTGTCCATCTTGTTGACGAATATGACGCGCGGCACCTTGTACCTGTCCGCCTGGCGCCATACAGTCTCGGATTGTGGTTCTACTCCGCCGACAGCACATAACACTGTAATTGCTCCGTCCAGCACACGGAGAGACCTCTCAACTTCCATTGTGAAGTCCACGTGTCCGGGAGTGTCTATAATGTTAATTCGATGGTCACGCCAGTAGCATGTGGTAGCAGCAGCAGTGATTGTGATTCCACGCTCTTGCTCCTGTACCATCCAATCCATCGTGGCAGCCCCATCGTGAACTTCTCCGATCCTATGGACTCGACCGGTATAGAAGAGGATACGCTCGGTGGTAGTTGTTTTACCTGCGTCGATGTGTGCCATTATCCCAATATTCCTTGTCTTTTCCAGCGACAGTCTTTCAGCCACCTTATATCCCCTCCTTCCTTCGCAATACTCTGACCGGAGAAACTGAGAAACCTAACAACCTACCCTACCACCTAAAGTGAGCAAATGCTTTGTTTGCTTCTGCCATCCTGTGAGTATCTTCCCTCTTCCTTACGGAAGCTCCTTGGCCGGCTGAAGCATCAAGGAGTTCACCGGCTAATTTCTCAGCCATAGACTTCTCAGACCTGGCTCGCGCGTTCTGGATTATCCAACGCAGTGCCAAAGTAGAGCGTCTGTCCGCCCGCACTTCAACAGGCACCTGATAAGTGGCGCCTCCGACCCTACGTGGCCTGACCTCCAGAATAGGCATGACATTTTTCACTGCACGTTCAAATACTTCCATAGGATCTTTCTTGGTTTTCTCACCAATACTGTCCATGGCATCGTAAAAAATGGATTCGGCGACGCCTTTCTTGCCATCGAGAAGCAGCTTATTAATCAGTTGGGCTGCCAACTCGTTACCGTATACCGGATCCGGAATTACATCTCTCTCAGGGATTCTGCCCCGCCTGGGCATCCGCACACCTCCTTCCCTCAAGGAAGCCATTCCAATCTTAGTATTTACGACTTAGGCCTCTTGGTTCCGTACTTTGATCGCGCCTGTCTCCTGTCAGCTACCCCTGCAGCATCGAGAGTCCCTCGCACAATATGATAACGCACGCCGGGAAGGTCCTTTAC
>JAAZEW010000065.1 GCA_012512055.1 Bacillota bacterium
GGCATGACAGTGCTCCTGGTCGAGCAAAACGCACGAGCTGCGCTTGCCGTAGCTGACAGGGTATATGTCCTTCGTTCAGGACGTGTTGTGGCTTCAGGCGCTGTATCAGACTTCCGAGAGGGTGACACAGTCACCAAAGCCTATCTGGTATGACCTGCAACAGTTGAAAATCATCAGATTGCCTCATCGTGTCCTACCAGGCTTCCTCTAGCTCATTCTGTATCTCTCTGCGGTTCGGTTACATTCTCGATACTTTGGATTTTCCATACAGAAATAGAAAAACAACGAAAAAAGTCTAATAAAAAGAAGGATATTAGAAAAAGACGTTGAAATGTATATACAGGTTAGACATATACGTACAGGGGCGTACAATGTTGGCCAACTATTGAGCCTCAAAACTCAGGAGAAGAGGGTGAACAATCTTGTCAAAATCAAAACTACAGGGCGTATTTCCTCCGGTGGTAACGTGCTTTAATGAGGATGGAACCATCTATGAGAAAGGCATTGCTAACGTTGTCGACTTTTTGCTTGGGCGTGGAGTGCATGGTCTGTTCATTACAGGTTCCTACGGATCTGCTCCGCTAATGAACGAAGACGAGCGGAAACGGGTTGCGGAAATAAACTTTCGTGAAGTCAACAACCGGGTTCCTATTATCGTTCACGTAGGCTCTGCAGGCACTCAGAACACTATTTGTCTGGCAAAACATGCAGAGGAACTTGGAGCCGCTGCGGTTGCTGCAGTGACTCCTTTCTATTATTCAGGTTTTGCTTACAAAGAACAAGAACTTCTAACCCACTATGAAAAGCTTGTTAAAGCTGTTAACATCCCAGTTTATCTCTATAATAACCCCAAGACCACAGGGTATAACGTTTCTGCTGAATTACTCGGAAAACTGGCCAAATTGGGAGTGGTTGGTCTAAAGGACAGCAGCGGAGATCTGATGGCTTTTGCAGATTTCATGAACGTGGTTTCTCCGATTAATCCGGATTTCAACTTCATGACAGGCACTGTTGGCTTGATCTTACCGAGTTATATTTTCGGGAGTCGTTCTTGTGTCGCAGGTACTGCCAATGTATTACCTGAGCTGGTATGCGACTTATGGGCTGCAATGAAAAACAACGATATGGAAAAAGCCGTAAAGCTGCAAAAGACAGTAATTGCTATACGTAAGATTCAGGGGATTACCGGATTCCGGCCGGCAGGATGCTATTCCATCCTGAGAATGCGTGGTGTTGACGCCGGCACGTCCAGAGATCCTTGGCGTAAACTGACTCCTGAAGAAGAAGCAAAGGTTGAAAAAGGATTGAAAGACTTGGGAGTACTCTAGTTATCAAAACAACGGAGAGGTGAGGTCCAATGCTTCACCTCTCCAACCCAATTTGCATGAAAAGAAGGTATCAAGAATGGGCAGCCCTCCTCAGAATCAGTTATCGCTCTGGCAACAACGATTTCCCGGACTGTTGCTTATCGTGGCAATTGCAGGTCTAATATCCATAATATTCCCCAACGGAATCTGGCTCATTAGTCCAGTTGTAATTAGCTTACTAACAGGGCTTTTCATTAGGAATACTATACAAATTGCTCCTAGGTATAAAGCAGGGATTAACTATACGGTGAAGACCTTGTTAAAAGTCGCAATAATTCTTCTTGGAATTCGTTTCAATTTTCAACAATTGCTCCAGTTGGGGTTTTCTGGATTGCTACTCATATTGGTGTGCATTGCAGCAGCAGCACTGGCTACGTTTCTTATGGCCAAAGCCTTAAGAGTGTCTCCTCGTCTGGCTACTTTGATTGGAGTCGGAACTGTTATTTGCGGAAATTCCGCGATCATGGCAACAGCTCCGGTGATTCGTGCAGATGATGAGGAAGTCGCAGTGGCAGTTTCAACTATTACCGTATTTGGGATGCTTGCTGTGATCATATATCCTCTTATTGGAAACATGCTTCAACTGTCAGATGCAATGTTTGGATTCTGGGCGGGCACTTCAATCAATGATACATCCCAAGTAGTAGCTGCAGCTTTTGCCTACAGCCTGGAAGCCGGGGAGATTGCTACATTAGTCAAACTTACCAGGAATCTTCTTATGGGGCCGATTATAGTGCTAATCAGCTTTTTCTTCGCCAGACAACAAGATGGAACGGAAAACATTTCAATGGCGAAAGTGTTTCCCTGGTTTGTCCTGGGTTTTGTAGCTTTAGCTACGCTTAATAGTTTTGGAATAGTCTCTTCCGGAGTAAGGCAATTAGCGCAGTCTATATCTGTATTCATCATCCAGATGGTCTTAGTCGGAGTAGGGCTTAATACGGATTTCCGCCGGATCGGAAAGATGGGTGTTAAAGGCTTTGCGGTAGGCCTTGTTGCTGCTCTCGCCGTTTCTCTTTTCAGTATTTGCAGTATATACTTGACTCAAAATTGGCTATTACGTCCGTTTTAGAATTCTGGTAGGACTTGATGGCTGTGACAAAAGATTAGTCAAGGAGGCTTATGCCAATGAGAGAACAGATGCCTCTCTACCAGCAGATTGAGGAGAATCTGCGAGAGGAGATTAAGAGCGGAAAGCTTCAAACCCACGCCAGACTGCCATCAGAGAGTGAACTGATGACTGAATATGATGTTAGCCGAATGACGGTGCGAAAGGCCTTGGCAAGATTGGAATATGAAGGCTTAGTGTATCGCCAGCCGGGACGAGGCACCTTTGTTGCCAAGCAAAAGATTGAACAGGCTATATCCCCCATGATTGGTTTTAACGAAAAGATGAAGCGCGAAGGACATCAGACGCGAACCAAACTATTGGACTCATCCATCATGGATGTGGAAGGCTTTGAGCCCTGTTGCAGGGCGCTTGGGTTATCAGCAGGGGCGAAAGTATTTAGAATTCAACGGCTCAGATATGTTGATGATGAACCTGCAGTTATTCAAACCAATTATGTTCCTCTTGAGCTTTTCCCGGGCATTCAGTATGTAGATTTGCAGCGGTCTCTTACCAAGGTTCTTCAAGAGATATATGCCGTGGAAATCAAGGGATATAACTCAGAGTTGCAGCCAACAATCCCCACGGAAGAAGAGCAGAAACTACTCAATCTTACTAAGGCCATTCCTTTGCTCTCAATCGAAAGCGTGAGCTACGATCAGAGGCAAAGACCTATCCGGTTCTCAAAAGGTCTATATAGGGGCGATAGATTCAAATTTGTCGTTAAGGAATTTGAGATCCGATCAACCTGAGTAAATTGGGGGTAGACTTCGTGAATCAGATTCAGGTCGTAACAGTAGGAGAAGGACTACTTGTACTACGGGCTCCCAATTGTGGCATTCTTGAAAGAAGTCACCGGTTAGAAGTATTGGTTGGGGGAGCTGAAATCAATGTAGCAGTAGGCCTTGCAAGACTAGGCGTTCCAAGTGCGTGGATGAGCAGGTTGCCTAATAATCCCATCTCTCGTAACATCGCCTCACAAATCCAAGGCGTTGGCGTTGATGTTAGTGGGATTAAGTGGGTGCCGGATGGAAGAATAGGGATAATGTACTCCGAGTTGGGAGTTCCCCCACGTGCTAATCAGGTTGTCTATGATCGAGCCAATTCCACGGCATCAGAGATGTCAATAGAAGATCTGGATTGGGACACCATTGCTAATGCAAAAGTGTTGCATACAACAGGTATAACGGCAGGAATTAGTGAGACTGCCAGGGCTACCACAATTGGTATGTGTAAACGAGCTCATGATTTAGGGATAAAGGTTAGTTTTGATGTGAATTTCCGTGCGAAAGTAAGTCCTCCTGAAGAGGCAAGCGCCGTGATTTCGGAGATTGCCCCTTATGTGGATATATTGATAACAGGAGACGAGGAAGCGCGGAATCTTATGGGAGTGCCTGCGTTGACTCCAGAGAAAATGATCAAGACTATCCGTGACAAATATCGGGTTTCGGTATGTGTTCTTACTCTCGGTGAAAAGGATTCAATTGCATGGGACGGAACGCAATTCTATCATGGCTCCGTGTATCATGTGAATCGTTTGAACCGCTTTGGTGCCGGGGATAGTTTTGTCGCTGGATTTCTTTACGGATACCTCAAAAATGATCTCCAAATGGGAATGAACTACGGTTCTGCAATTGCTGCTTACAAAATGACGTTGCCTAACGACAATTTCCCAGTGATCCGAAAGGAAGAGATAGAAAGGGTAATTCGCACAGGAAGGAGGCGCAGTGGAAGTAGTATCGATCAGTCGCATGCCAGTTACCGGGTAGAGAGATGAGACGGGAGAATGAGCACGAGGAAGGAATCGAACAACATAAGGGTAAGAGATATCCAACCATATTGATTGCTAACGAGTTACTATGAACTACAGATTTCGTATGTAATATCTTTACAGTGGTGCCTACTTAGGCTCGTAGATAGCTAACCTAGAGCATCAAACTATGTCGTGCTCAATTGGACAAACCAGATGTGCTGTGCGTTCGATAGAGAAACGAGCATTGAAACTCTGAATTGGGTTACTTATAACTTGGGAGGGAGTAGTCTATGTGTAATAGGAGTCACATAGTTTGGAGAACAACTCTATTAGTAGCTTTTCTGCTGGTTTTGATGGTACCTGTTGAGGTTTGTGCGGCGGGTGAAAGCTATCCTTCTAAGCCGATTAAGCTTATTGTCCCGTTCAATCCCGGTGGGCTCAGTGATACTACTGCAAGAGTAGTTGTAAAGCATATGGACAAGTACTTCGATCAACCCTTGGTTGTTGTGAACATCGAAGGCGCCGGTAGTATTGTTGGTTCTCAAGAGGCTTTGGAAGCTCCGGCGGATGGATATACACTTCTTTGGCACCATCATTCAATGCTCACTTCTAACGTAATGGGACTTGCCGATTTTACCTGGGATTCATATACCCCTGTCTGTTCAGTTGTATCTACAGGAGCTACGGTAGTGGTAAAAGCAACTTCACCTTGGAACACCCTAAAGGACTTATTGGATGATGCCCGTGAGCACCCTGGCAAAATCAGATATGGGGTTAATCTTGGGACGATGTCGCATTTCGGAGGATTAAATCTTGGTCTTGCGACAGGGGTTAAATTCTCATACGTTGGGGGTGGGGGTGACGCGGTTCGAATTGCCCAGCTTTTGAGAGGCGAGATAGATGTCTGTGCTTCCGGTGGACTTACAGTTCAGTATGTAAGATCAGGTGAGCTTCGTCCTCTTGCTTACGCTTCCGATAAGAGAAATCCAGCCCTTCCCGAAGTCCCGACAACCATTGAACAAGACGTAGACTCAGTCGAAATCTTCACGCTTGGCATTTTCGGTCCGAAGGGGTTACCAAAGGATATTGTAGAGAAGCTGGAAAAAGCATTTGCAATGCTGTGCGAAGATTCATCTTTTAAGGAAGAGATGCGCAGCCATGTTTGCGAGGTCACTTACATGCCGAGCGACGTCTTAGGAGAATACCTGGACAGTGAGCAAATCAGGCTGCAAGAAGTGGCTGAACGGAGTGGGATACTCAAGAAATAGAGGCCCAAATCTACATGTATCGTCATTGTCTTGCTGACCAACGTCGGGCTTTCCAGGCAGTCTTGTTGAGGGAAGAGATTGCGGGTGATGTCGATTCAAAGCGAAGGGAGTCCGAAAGAGGCTTCGCTTACGACCGGTGACAAACTGGCTTTAGCAGCGAAGTCGGTCAGAGAATAGGTCGGGATGCAGAACTAATCGCCACATGTGTGGTGGCTGGAGCACCATAACTCGTGATGGCGCTTCACATGATGGAGAGGCACCATCTTGCGATGATGGTCGACAGGTTTGAGGCCGGGAATGCTTCTCATACAAGCAATTTATTCGGTTATTTGAGTCGTAGCAACGAACAGAGTTGAGCTAGGGTTCTAGCCATGACTGTGAGATATGCGAAAATCAAAACCATGCCTCCCGGCCTCATAACCCGAGGAGAAAGGAAGAGATGCGCAGCCATGTTTGCAGCGCCGCTTACATGACGAGTGATGTCTTCAGGGAATACCTGAACAGTGAGCAAATCAGGCTGCAAGAAGTGGCTGAACGGAGTGGGATACTCAAGAAATAGAGCCCAAATCTACATGTATCGTCATTGTCTTACTGACCAACGTCGGGCTTTCCAGGCAGTCTTGTATTTCCCGATTAGCTTGACAGGTCAACTCAATCGGTGTTCTGAATCAACATCAGGGACACGTATTTTACAGGGGGGCGAGCAAAGATGACCCTAGATGCGAAGATCGCGTTGATTCTTATACTCCTCGGAGGATTCCTTTGCAGAGCTACGTTTTCTCTTCCCGGAGCTCGATTTGACCGTTTGGGACCGGCGTTTTTCCCTCGTGTAGTCTCTATCATCCTCGTTGCGCTTAGTGTCTTTCTTGCCTTGGACAGTCTCCGCTCAAATAAGAAGGATGACGTCCGAATGAGAGAGGAGGGAGCCAAGGCGGAGTACAGCATGATTCTCTTCCTAATGGTTTTGCTATGCCTATATGTCCTGTTCTTGAAGCGCCTTGGATACCTTGTAACGACATCCCTGTTTCTGATAGTAAGCATGCTGGTTCTTAACCCAGAATCAAAGCGGTTTTTACCAAAGGTGGTTCTTCTGTCTCTAGCAATTGCCACCGGAATTCACGTTGTGTTTGGGAGATTTCTGGGGGTTATGTTGCCATAGAACCAAAAAGGAGCGTGAGTGTCAATGAATATCGACTTTGTGATGCAGGCATTCTCCGCGATATTGCAATGGGATGTAATACTTGTAATGGCCGGCGGGGTCACTCTAGGCATTGTTATGGGAGCAATCCCAGGGCTTACAGCTACTATGGCCATTACCCTGCTTATACCTTTCACTTTCGGAATGGAACCCCTGCGTGGTCTTGCACTCTTGATCTCAGTCTACACTGGCGGAATGTCGGGAGGACTTATTTCCGCAATGCTTCTACGCATGCCTGGTACCCCCTCATCGATAGCTACAGTATTCGATGGACATCCCATGGCTCAACAGGGCAGGGCGGGCTACGCATTAGGGTTAGGGATAACTGCGTCCTTTGTGGGGACTATCGTCAGTGCAATCCTGTTAAGTTTTCTGTCACCACTTCTTGCGAAGTTTGCGCTGAGTTTCGGATCCTTTGAGTATTTCGCTCTGGCATTTTTGGCGCTATCACTAATAGCATCTCTTTCCGAAGGTTCACTTGTTAAGGGTCTCATAAGTGGGGTAATCGGACTCATTATTGCGACCGTAGGATCAGACCCCGTTGAAGGGGTTGCTCGGTTCACAATGGGTTTTCCATCACTGCGTGGGGGATTCAGTTTGCTTCCGGTTTTGGTAGGGGTTTTCGCGATTTCACAGGTGTTTCGTGAGGCTGAGAACCCTGTCAAGAAATATCTTCTGCCCAAGACAGATTATGGAAGATTTCTGCCAACTCTCCGGGAAATCATGGCTTCTTGGTCTAATTACCTTCGTTCGAGCTTGATAGGAGTCTTCATAGGAGCGCTGCCAGGTGCTGGTGGGGATATTGCTGGTTTACTTGCTTACGATCAGGCCAAGAGGGCATCAAAGCATCCAGAGCAATTCGGGAAAGGAGCTCCCGATGGTGTTATTGCAGCGGAAAGCGCAAATAATGGGGTGATTGGGGGTGCCCTTATCCCTCTTCTCACTCTCGGAATTCCAGGGAACGCAGCCACCGCTATAATGCTTGGGGGACTTACCATACATAACCTTCATCCAGGACCTTTCCTGTTTAGGGAGCATCCGGCTCTTGTATATGGGGTTTTTGTAGCTCTTTTTGTGGCCGCAATATTAATGTTCTTGATAGAGACCATCGGCATAAGAGCGTTTGTTGCAGCACTCAAGGCTCCCAAGTATATCTTACTTCCAGTAATACTAGTATTCTGCTTGATAGGTTCATTTGCCTTGAACAATCGAATCTTTGATATGTGGGTGCTTATTGCATTTGGAGCGCTTGGGTACCTTCTTGAAAAGGGTGGATTGTCGCTCGGTCCCTTAGTCTTAGGTGTTATACTTGGTCCCATCGCCGAGAATCACCTGCGGGTTGGACTTATGACGAGCGGAGGAAGCCTTCTCCCTTTAGTGACACGGCCAATTTCCTGTGGATGTCTTGTCCTTGCTGTGTTCTCGTTTCTGTCGCCAATACTCAAAGCCCGGAAGCAAAATGAAGTAGTACCAGGGGGGCGGAACACAAGATGAGGTTGAATCTTCCGTATGGGAATAGCAGTATTAATGTAGAACTCAATCAGGGTCACAAGGCTCAGGTTCTCACTCCTCATGAGATACCGGCACTGAGATATCCTACACACGCGATACTGGAAGCGATGGAAAACCCTGCGGGAGAGGGATTATCTTCAATAGTGGGACGGGGCACAAATGTTACGATAGTAATAAGCGATGTAACGCGACCGGTTCCTACTTCTCTGATATTGCCACCCCTTATCAGAGAACTCGGTAGGTTGGGAGTACTTGATGAGGATATTCGCATAGTTACGGCAACAGGTTTGCACAGAGGACATACAGATGAAGAAAGAGCTTACCTTGTTGGGCAAGAGATATTTCGGCATTTCAAGATAATTGATCACGATGCGCGAAGCTCAACAGATCTTACCAACTTGGGAAAGACGTCACGCGGAACGCCCATAACTGTGAACAATACAGTTCTTGACGCCGATGTGAGGATAGTGATAAGCTACGTAGCACCGCATCCACGCGCGGGGTTCAGTGGCGGGCGCAAGAGCATTATACCTGGTGTTTCAGGAGAGAAATCAATTGCCGCAATCCACCGACCAGAGTGGATGGATGACCCGAATTGCGTCTATGGGATGCTCGAGGGCAATCCAATGCATACAGATATGGTCGAATACGCGCGGATCGTGGGTGTTGATTTTACGATAAATGCTGTTCTCAATAGCCAAAAACAGCTCGCCGGTGTTTTTGCGGGCGGTCTCGACAGCGCGTTCTCAGAAGCTGTTCGTCATTCAAGAAAGGTGAATGTTGTTCAGACACCGAGACAAGCTGACGTAGCGATTGTGACTCCTGGCGGTTTTCCTTTTGACTGCAATTTATATCAAGCCACAAAAGCCATATCGTCTGTCATCCTACTCCCAAGGCCTCTCATTAGGCGGGGTGGTGTGGTTGTGTTGGTTTGTGAATGCAGTGAGGGCTTGGGTAATGCTAATCTTTCAGCATTTGATATTCTAATGGAAGCAAAGACTCCAGCTGACGCACGTCGGACAATATATGAGACGCGTGAACAGCCTGCTTCCGGCCAGTGGGGCGTGCAAACTTGGGCCGCTCTTCTGGATTACGCAACAGTCATAATCGTCTCAGATAACCTGGCACCGGAAGTTGTGAGAAAGCTACACGCCATTCCGGCATCGTCAGTGGAAGAGGCTCTAGGTATTGCGCAAGGCCTAGTAAGTAATGTCCCTGAGGTCATCGTGCTACCCTATGCACCTGAGACAATAGTGGAGGTGAGAGATTCATGAAGCCTAAGGTTCTCCTGACTGAGCCAGTCTTAGAGGACGGGTTAGAAATATTGGAAGAAGTAGCTGACGTACATGTTCTCGGCAGTACTAATGTATCAGATGTGAAGGACGCAATCATTGATGCGGATGCACTCATAGTAAAGTTTGCCAGGATAACACGAGAGATTATCACTTGTGGGCGTAGGCTTAGGGTGATAGGAAAGCACGGGATTGGCGTGGATACGATCGATCTTGACGCTGCCTGCGAAAGAGGAATCATGGTGCTGAACGTTCCTGCGGCGAGTCACAATACTGTTGCCGAACATACTATTGCACTTGTCTTTGCGCTCCTAAGACATATTCCTGGAGCTCATGTGGCGTTGAGTTCGGGCGACTGTAACCGCGAGGAATTTCTCGGATGGGACGTTACAGGAAAGACTCTCGGGTTAATTGGAGCCGGACGAATAGGCATGCTTGTTGCTCAGAAGGCTATGGCCCTGGGGATGGTTACTGTCGCGTTCGACCCTTATGTCGACATTTCGAAAGATGATCACCGTTCTATGCTTACATTTGTGAGCTTCGATGAGCTCATTGGCGTATCTGATATAGTAAGCATTCATGTACCGCTTAATGAGAATACAAGAAGGATGATTGGAGAACGTGAGCTCTTACGTATGAAATCCGGATCTTTTCTCATCAACACAAGCAGGGCAGACATAATAGATGAACATGCGCTCTTTGCAGCTCTGAAAATTGGAAAGCTAGCTGGAGCAGCACTCGATGTATTCCAGAAGTCAAGCGATGACCAAATTGCCTGCAAGCAACTTATGAATGCGGGGAATGTGATTTTCACTCCGCATATTGCGGCATTTACTCATGAGGCCCAGAAGCGTGTTGTAACAACAATCTGCCAAGATGTAGCCAATGTACTTATGGGAAAGCAGCCTACAAATCCGGTTCATCCATCTAGGGTGCACACGGTGAACTAGAGTCAAGAAGGTTCAATCACACAGGTGACGACTTAGGAGTGAATTCTGACTAAGTAAGTGTCCGAAAATAATCGACAGATCATTGTTTTTGATGTATAATCCCTGTTAAACGCCTATTTGATGACAGGGGGTCATATAGATTGCGATTCGTTCGTCCCTTGTCAGATAATGAAGTGAGGAAGCTCGAACACATGCGACGTAATGAGGTCGGTAGGATATCTCAAAGAGCTCATGTGATTCTCCTATCGAACAGGCGCTTCTGTGTGGTGAAAATAGCCAGGATATTCGGTACCAGAGAAGCCACTGTTCGCCGTCGGATTGAGCGCTTTGAACAAGAGGGAATTGACTTCCTTTCCGATAGACCTTGTTCCGGGAGGCCGCCCAAAGTTGCGGCCGACGTGCTTCCCGTCATTGAAAGGGATGTGCTTTCCTCCCCAGCATCACATGGCTATCTGTTCACGATATGGACAACAATTAACGTATCGATTCACCTTGCATTCAAGTATGGGATCGAGATAAGCTAAACCACTTGTCGTAGGGTCCTCACGGCCCTTGATTTCCGTCACAACCGCCCTCGCCACGATCCCAAGAAAGCCCGTGACCTGCTTGCCGAGGAAAAGCTAAAGGCAATCCTCGAGGTTCTTTCTTCGAGGGTAGCTGGCAACCATGTGCTCTATGAAGATGAATGCGATATTCACCTTCTGCCTCCACTACGGGCTATGTGGATGAAAAAAGCTAA
>JAAZEW010000066.1 GCA_012512055.1 Bacillota bacterium
TATCTCAAGTATGTCACCTGGGAAGGTTTCGGTCTTTGAGAGGATCCCTTGAGGGAGTTCAAGGATCCAGGCTGCTTTCAGCATAAGCGGACCGAGTTTATTGGGGAGTAGAGGAGAGATTATGTGAAGGACTCTGCCGTCTCCGGAAACGTACGCCACATCTATAGGAAACTTCATTCCGAAGCTATGGACTCCGTTACATGGACGAATAATAACGCCTTCGCCTTCTTCAAGCGAAGATCGTCCGAGCAGCCCCCGCCTCCTCTCGCCATATGTTGCGGCAAGTTTTGCAGAGGAAGCAAGCATCGTGCCCTTAGTAGTATTCACTACTACGACATTTTTTGACGTCACACTAACACCTGTCCAATCAGCCCTATTATCTAATACTCATTCTAAAATCCCAAGAGAGTCTCTGCAATTTGAATTATAGCAGGACCCAGCAAAACCACAAACAACGTAGGGAATATAAAGAATACCAGCGGGAACAGCATCTTGATGGGGGCTTTCATAGCTAATTCCTCTGCTTGCTGCCGCCTCTTTGTCCGCACTTGTTCTGCCTGGATCCTAAGGATGTTGGATATTCCCACCCCAAGCTGGTCTGCCTGGATAACAGCGGACACAAGTGAGGTTATGTCATCTACTGTCACCCGCTCAGAAAGCTCTCGTAATGCTTCTTTTCTTGGTTTCCCCACTCGGATTTCCCTCAGCACAATCCCAAACTCATCTGCAAGCGGGCCTTTCTTTCTCTCTACCACCTTCACTAAAGCAGCATCAAAGCCCAGACCCGCCTCTACGCTGACAGTCAAAAGATCGAGAACATCAGGAAGATCCCTTTGTATTTCTTGTCCCCTGCGCTTCGCTTTCGACTGCATCATTGTTTCAGGAAGGATCCAGCCAAGGCCTGCAGCAACAAGGGCAAACAACAAGGCTCTGCCCATCCCAAGCCTGTGCGTGGCCAGGAATACCCCTAACGGAAGTATGAGAAGGGTCACCACGCGCAAGATCACGTAATCCCCGGCTGAGAGCTTCCACGGGTTGCCTGTGGAATCAAGCTTCAGTTTGGCTGCTTCCATTACATTCTTGGGAGTAATGGACACTACGAAACCTGCAACCTTCGTCGCGGCAGGCCCGAAGACCCTCTCTACCAGCGGGCGGGACAATTCCTGCTCCCGCTCAGTGGGAACTCTGCCCAGTTCAGCGATTTGCTCGAGCCGATCCTTGACTGAAGGCTCTCGTTTCACTCCGAGAATGTACATAGTCAGGCTTGTAACACCGGCAAACGCAAAGACTGCAGCCACAACCGGCATACCTCCGCACCTCCTAAACCTCGATTGCGATTATCCTGCGAATCACAAGAATGCCAATGAGTTCTCCAAACACGGCCAGCCCCACCATGAGTTTCCCTGTAGGATGCGTAAACAGAAGGCTGATATACTCAGGATTGACCGTATAGAGAAAAATCCCAAGAACACAGGGAAGGATTCCGATAATCATCCCTGACATCCTACCCTGAGCTGTCAGGGTTCTAATTTCCCTGCGCAGCTTCACGCGTTCTCGTATCGTGTCCGCAATATTATCTAAGACCTCTGCTAAGTTTCCGCCGATTTGCCTCTGAATCAGGACTGCGGTGACAACCAGGTCAAGATCTTCACTGCCGACGCGGTCGGAAAGAGTTGCGAGCGCAGTCTCTGTGGGAGAGCCCAGGCTCATCTCCTTCATAGTAGACGTGAATTCCTCTGAAATAGGGGGCGACATCTCCCGCGCCACCATGTCCATGGCTTGCAGGTGACTGTACCCTGCCCTTAGCGAATTGGACATGATAACGAGAGCGTCTGCAATCTGAGCATCAAATCTCGCGAGCCTTGCACCCTGCTTGGACTTAACATAGAAACTGGGCAGGAATCCCCCGGCAAATGCCAGCAAGAATCCGGCCCACACACGCCCAAGCACGAACCATCCATAGGTAGCCCCGGACAGTATAAGAATAAGGTTTAACCCTACGAACTCTGAACCGCGAAGGGGAATATCCGCCCTGGCCAGTTCCACCTCAATCTGAGAAGTATACTGCCTCCCTTCAAATGCTTTGCCGAACACCGTCAGGATGCTACGCGCTAACTCATTTATCGAGTACTTTCGTTTTCCTCCGCCGTCAGCGCCTCGTACGCCGGCTACCTCAGGCCCGGGCTTTGTTTCAGGCTTTGAGAACCGCTCAAGCCTTTTAAGTCCTATACCACGCTCACTGACAAGCTTTACAATTCCAAAGGCTGCCAGCCCTACACAGGCAAATACCAGAACTGAGATTATGAGTGCAAATGCTTGTCCAGGCATACTATCAGCTTCCCTCCCACAGGCGAACTTCGACCGGCATATCCGGAATCCTTCTGAACTCAGTAGTCAACAAACATTCCGGCAGGCACCTTTATCCCTGACGCCTCAAACTTATCCATGAACTTCGGCCTGATACCTGTAGACCGGAATCTCCCCAGAACCTGCCCTTCCTCGTCAACGCCGGCCTGCTCGAATACGTAGATATCCTGCATGGTGATGACATCGCCTTCCATTCCCAGCACCTCAGTGAGATGGGTAATCTTACGGCTTCCATCTCTTAGCCTGGCCTGATGCACAATGAGATCTATTGCCGAAGCAATCTGCTCACGAATTGCCCGGAGCGGAAGCTCCATCCCTGCCATCAGCGTCATCGTCTCGAGCCTGGAAAGCATATCCCGGGGCGAGTTGGCATGGCCTGTTGTCATTGATCCGTCATGGCCTGTATTCATCGCCTGAAGCATGTCAAGCGCCTCTCCGGACCTAACCTCTCCTACGACAATTCTGTCCGGCCTCATTCTCAAGGCGTTTCGCACAAGATCTCGGATTGCAATAGAACCTTTGCCTTCAATATTCGGAGGCCTTGCCTCCATGGTAACTACGTGCTCCTGACGAAGCTGTAGTTCAGCCGCGTCTTCAATCGTCACTATGCGCTCATCAGGGGGAATGAACGAGGAGAGCACGTTGAGGGTTGTGGTCTTTCCGGAGCCTGTCCCTCCTGACACCACTATGTTCAGCCTTGCCTTCACTGCGCCTTCCAGAAACTCCACAATCGTAGGTGTCAGCGTTCCGAACCTTACCAGGTCATCAGTGGTCAGAGGCTCCCTTGAAAATTTACGAATCGTAATACACGGCCCTACAAGGGAAATCGGAGGAATCACCGCGTTTACTCTGGATCCGTCGGGAAGCCTCGCATCCACCATGGGACTGGCTTCGTCTATTCGCCTTCCGATAGGTGAGACAATCTTCTCGATTATGTGCATCACATGGTCTGCATCACGGAACCGGACACGGGCTTGCTCGATTTTGCCTCCCCGCTCCACGTATACCATTTCAGGCCCGTTTACCATGACTTCTGTGACACTTTCGTCCTCGAGAAGCGGCGTAATAGGGCCGAACCCTATCACATCATCGATTACCTCATTTATGATCCTCGTCTTCTCAGAGCGAATCAAGGGAAGGGGCTCTTCGTTAAGAACTGCCATGGCAACCTTCTGTACCTCTCTGGCTAACCTTTGCCGGTCCTCCTGGGATGAAGTCTGTTCCAAGAATTCTTCATCAATTTCCTTCACCAGCCTGGAGTGGATTTTCTCCTTGATTCCGAGGTGGGGATCATCAGGTAGTCTGACCGGCGGATGAAATGATACGTCTTCCGCAGGTTTTACGATCCGAAGCTCTCTTTCCTCAGGTTTGCTCTTTTGTTCTTGGACCTCGGATTGGCCATACAGTTTCTCCGGGACTCGCTCTTGTTGCGCTCTCCAGTTCCTTTCATCAAGCCCGGGCCTTGTTCTTCCCACCGGACGGGAGTCCCCGACGGCTCCTCTCCGGCCAAACGTTTCTTCTTGCTCCTCCTGTCTTGCCCTTTGAAGCCTCTCTCTAAGGGACATCTATCTCTCCCACCTCTCAACCATGTATAAAGAAACCGAAAATCCCTGCAAAAACACTGGCAATCCTTGTGCGGGGAGGAGCATCCTCACGGCTTGCGCTCCCCCTCTCAACCCTGTCCCCTTTACTCGGGGGGTCTATCGCCCTGGCAAGATCCTTGATAGCCAGGGATATCCTGGCACTGGAATTACTCAGAACAAATGGCACTCCTTTGTTTACGGACTCCGTCACTAATCGTCCTTCATTTGGGATACTGATATCCACTGTTCTTTTCAGGGTCTTCTCCACCTCACCGATATCAACACTTCCCTCGCGCGACGGCCTGTTGACCACAAGCTTTACTTTATCTTCGTCGTACCCTAAAGCATCCATTATCTCCAGACATATGCTGGCGTTCTTAATAGCCGGGATCTCCAAAGACGTAATGAGAAAGACAATATCAGCCGCATCCATCGCTGTGAGGGAGATATCCCCAAGCCCCTGCGGAAGGTCAACGACAATAAAATCGAAGGACTCCGCAAGAAGGCCGAGGATGGCTTCAACATGCCGGCCTGTCACTATCTCAGCTTGCTCAGGACGAAGCGGTGAGGGGAGCACGCGGATACCGGTATCATGTGTAAAGAGGCACGCCTCCACGATTTCTGAGTCGACTTCCTCTTCCCTGGCAATGTCCGCTATGGTCCTCACCGGCACAGTGTCCAGCATGATAGCTATATCCCCGAACTGCAGGTCCAAATCAACCAATACTACACTGCGATTGGCCTTCTTCGAGAGCTCTGCTGCAATGTTTGTGGCAATCGTTGTTTTCCCGACCCCGCCTTTGGTGCTGAATACAGTGACAATTCGCCCCAGTTTTCGCTGAGGCGCAACCAGAGGCATAATCCTTGCCCTTCTCTCCGATTCCAGAGCATGGGTCTTGCGTATGGTGTTTATCAGTTCATCAGCGGAAAAGGGCTTGACCAGGTAATTCCTGGCCCCTGCCGCCATTGCCTCTCTCAGGTACTCTTGTTCCCCCTGGACTGATAAGATCACTACGGTGCTCATCGGGGCTTCTACAGTGATTGTCCGAGTAGCCTCTATTCCGTCCATAACAGGCATGTTTATGTCCATCAAGACGATATCCGGCTTAAGCCTCTTTGAGAGAGCCACAGCCTCCAGGCCATTGGCAGCTTCACCTATCACGGTAAAGTCTCCGTCAAATGACAGGAGTTTCCTGAGGTTCTCTCGAGTCTCAGAGATATCGTCAACTATCAGGACCTTGATGGGGGATGTTTTCACTTGCTTCACTTCCCAGGTTCGCCGATTTCAGATACCCCCCGGAGCTCACAGTCTAATATCTGCTCTCTGGTTACACTCTCACCAATCCTCACGACTTTCGGAGTTATCAAGATGATAAGCTCGCTTTCACCTTTCTCAAACCTCTCGCTCCTAAATAGCCCCCCTATGATTGGTATGTCTCCGAGGATCGGGAGCTTCTTAATTATTTTCGCCTCAGTATTCTGGATTAAGCCCCCGATAGCAATAGTCACATCGTCCTCCACTATCAAGTGGGTTGCTGCCTTCCTCATTCTCAGCGCAGGAATAGTCGCCACCCCTGTATCCAGGGCGTTACTCCAGTCAAGGGACGATACTTCCGGCTCGATGTCAAGGACTATTCTGCCTTTTGCATCCACACTGGGAAGCATCTTGAGTCTTACGCCGTAAGGGCGCCACTCAAAGACCGCCCTGCCGTCCACTTGTCCCATGTAGACAGGGATTTCGCCTCCTACAAGAAAGTCCGCTTCCTCTCCACTGAGAGTAAGAAGGCTGGGAGCTGCCAGGACCTGAGCTAAGTCCTGACTTACCAATGTGTCAAGGACAGCCCGTATCGGACTGAGCCTCCATAGTTCTTCCACGATACTGCCTACAGGCAGCCTGGCTTGCCACACTTCCTCAGGGCCTCTGCCGCCAATGCCGAGGCCAAGCGGTGAGGTCCACTCTCCGAACATGAATGAACCTGCGCTTAGCGCACCGTCGATTACGCTGCCCCACGTTACCCCCAGATTCTTCAATGCGCCTCTGTTAATCTCCACTACCTGCACTTGCAGGAGAACTTGATAAGGGTTTCTTACACCTACCAAGTTCACCACGTCCTGGCTGAACAGTGAGACTATCCTCTCTACCCGCTCCAGGTCGTTTTGAGAATCTACGTCACCTTCCA
>JAAZEW010000067.1 GCA_012512055.1 Bacillota bacterium
CGATGTTGTTTGCGTTGTTTGTTGTCGCAAGTGTCATTGGTTACAAAGTCATAAGTGATGTCCCCAGCCTTCTTCATACCCCTTTGATGTCCGGAACAAATGCCTTGTCAGGCGTGACTGTGCTGGGTGCTTTGACAGTTGCGGCGGTAGCCAAGGTAACGGGATACAAGCTCCTCGGAGCAGTTGCCGTTATCCTTGCAATGATCAATGTTGTCGGCGGGTTTCTCGTAACGCACAGAATGCTAAAGATGTTCAAGAAAGGCACTGAGAGCGAGGGTCGCGGAAATGTCATGGGTTAACCTGGTTGGACTTGTATTTGTGTTAGGGACCGTATGGGGTATTAAGCTCATGAGTTCCCCTGTAACTGCTGTTCGGGGGAACCTGTTGGGTTCCGTTTCCATGGCAGGCGCCATTATTCTGACGCTTTTGTCAGAAGGTATTGTGAGCCTCCCTCTCCTTTGGGTGGCGATAGCTCTGGGAACACTGTTCGGCTACTACTTGGCGGTTAAAGTCGCCATGATTCAAATGCCTCAGATGGTAGCCCTACTGAACGGTTTCGGAGGAGGGAGTTCTGCAATTGTATCCCTCCTTGCGCTCCTGGGAATACTCGGGGATGTCGGCATGGCGGACAGACTCACCTCCGGGCTGGGCCTTGTCATCGGAAGCATTACTTTAAGCGGCAGCCTCATCGCTGCAGCGAAGCTTCATGGCAAAATGAACCAGAGGCCGATAATCTTCAAGGGACAGTCTACATGGAATAATCTGACCCTGCTGGTAATAGGAATTCTGTTTGTGTCCCTTCTCGTTTTCCCTTCCCAGGGAATTACTCAGGCAGCATTTTGGATCCTGGCCCTATCCTTAGCTTACGGAGTTCTGTTCACAATAAGGGTAGGCGGGGCTGATATGCCGATAACGATTTCTCTCCTTAACTCATTCTCAGGCATCGCAGCGTCAATCTCAGGGTTTGCTGTTCGTAACCCGCTGCTGGTGGCTATAGGAGCGATTGTGGGAGCATCCGGACTTATCCTGACCCGGCTGATGTGCAAGGCAATGAATAGGAGCCTCTCGCAAGTCCTGGCAGGCAGAACAGTCCTTATGAGCAAAAAGCCCGACCCCGGAGCCGTTTCGGTTGACGAAGAACGCCTCTCCCGAGAAAGGCGCACAAAAGACGCGAAAGATGCAGGCGACTTCCTGTCCAGAATCAGGGACGCCGAATCCGTAGTTGTCATTCCCGGTTACGGAATGGCGTTAGCCCAGGCCCAACATGAAGTCAAGAGGCTTTCAGACATCCTGGAAGGCATGAACAAGAAAGTCAGGTTCGCCATCCACCCTGTCGCAGGTAGAATGCCGGGCCACATGAACGTGCTTCTTGCCGAAGCCGATGTCCCGTATGATGAGCTTTTCGAAATGGACGACATTAATGATGACTTCAAAGAAACGGACGTAGTCATAGTGGTAGGGGCTAACGATGTAATCAATCCTGCCGCAAATACCGCTGAAGGGACGCCGATATACGGCATGCCGATACTTAGGGCCTACGAAGCAAAGCATGTCGTTATCTTCAATTTGGATACGAAGCCGGGCTACGCAGGTGTTGACAATCCCTTGTATTCCATGGACAATGCGACTCTTGTCCTGGGTGACGCAGCAGAAACTGTTTTGCAGGTGGCAAGCCGTTTGCAGGACACGGCAAGCTCCGGCTGAAATGCTGGATCTAAGACGAATAGACACTTCGAATAATCCACGGCGAGCATCTGTGTGCCTCATGGTCGTCACCGCATTGATGTGGAGCTTCGGGGGCGTACTGATAAAGTCTGTGGAGTGGAACCCTATGGCAATATCGGGAGCAAGATCCGGTATTGCTGCTATTCTATTGTTAGCAGCGGTCCGACGTCCGAAGTTTACGTGGTCTTTCCCTCAAGTAGGCGGAGCCTGCGCCTACGTCGGCACGGTGAGCCTGTTCGCAGTCGCAAACAAGTTGACTACCGCAGCAAACGCTATTCTTCTTCAGTACACTTCGCCAATCTGGATTGCGCTGCTTGGAGCCGCATTCCTCGGCGAACGCGCCACTCGGGCTGACTGGTTAGTTATCACCACAGTCATATTGGGAATGGCATTGTTCTTTGCGGATGATCTCACGCAAGCAAGCTTCTTGGGCACGGTCATCGCTATTGCCAGCGGCTTCTGTTTTGGTTGCCTCACCCTATTCTTGAGGAAACAGAAGGACG
>JAAZEW010000068.1 GCA_012512055.1 Bacillota bacterium
AGAGAAGGTATCGGTGATCTCTTAGCCGACGGCACAAAGCGCCTTTCTGAAAAATTCGGGGGCGAAGAGTTTGCCATACACTCCAAAGGGCTGGAGCTTTCAGCATATGAACCGCGCAGGTCAGTCGGAATGGGTCTTGGGTATGCTACGTCAAACAGAGGCGGGTGTCACCTCAACGGGGGGTATCTCGTCCTCCTTGAAGGACTTGCCCTCAATCTCGACCCACTGACAACTAACTCCAAGGCTGCGCTTACTATTCTATTTCAGAACATTATGGAAGCCGCGTCTGCAGGAGGTAGCTGCCTATTCACATGTTACCTTGCTATCCCTGCTTTCATGCTTGAGGATGCAAACAGTTGGATAACAAGGACGCTCAATAAATCGCTCACCTCTTTCGGCCCACTGATGGCAGGTGTTGTGAAAATGCCGGCATGGATGATGCCGTTCCACTTCCCCGGCCTTTGGCATACCCAGGCGCTTACCCGGGTAACCGGCATGAAGATGACCTTTGGTAGGTTCAAGGAGATAGGTGAAAGAGGATACAACTTAGAGCGTATGTTCAACGTCAAAAGAGGAGTGACTGCGTCAGACGATGCTCTGCCTGAGCGGCTTACCAAGCGGCCGCAGGATCCCATGGTTCCGAAGAGCAAAGTCCCTTTGGAGGCCTTGAAAAAGGATTATTACAGCATTAGAGGCTGGGATCTAAACGGGCTCCCGAAACAGGAGAAGCTGGTCAAGCTCGGGATAGGGAGGCAGGTTGATTGATGATCCAAGTGAGGATATTCGGCCCGCTCAGGGAGAGTCTAGGCATGGGTTCGCTTACAGTAGACGCATCACAGGCAGGAACAATCAATGAACTCCTGCCAGTAGTAGGCAAAACGACAAGTGCTGCTACACTGTCAGAACTTCGCAAGGCATCTATCTTTGTGAATGGGACGAACGTTACTTCTCTCAGGTTGCTTAGGACTCCTGTTAAGTCCGGGGATGAGGTAGTGTTGCTTTCACCGGTAGGAGGAGGATAGGATCGCTAGGGAAGTACTGAATAGCGAAGAGAAGGAAGATGAAAGAAGATGAAGAAGGATGCAAACAAACCTAAGGTAAAGGATTGCGCTATGGACGATTCAGCAGGAAGCACCCGGGAGCGGATTATCGAGGCAGCAAGTAGGCTCATGACTGAAGAAGGTGTCACAGATACCAGTCTCGCTGATATTGCAAATGAAGTAGGAATCAGCAGGGGGACGTTGTTCTACTACTATTCATCCAAGAACGACCTGGTTTATGATGTGGCTGAACGGAATCTGGACTTGATTACCGAAGACATCCTGTCATGGATTGAAAACATCCGTGGACAGGTTGCGCCTTCTGAAATTCTGAAGGTAGCCATGGAGCGGATTGTCCATGCAGATACCAGGGGTAAGCTTCATATATATCTGCTCCGGGATGCAACGTCTGACGCCCACTTGAAAGAAAGGTTCCAGGCAACATATCTCAAATGGAAACAGATGATAGAAGGTGCGCTTAAGTCAGTTTACGGCGATGACAAGGCTGACCTGGATGTTCAGGCGGATATTATCCTTTCAGTCATAGACGGTCTTACCATACAGAAGGTACTCGGGATTAATGATGCGCCCATTGAGCGTATGGCCAGGTGGCTCGCCTAGGCAGGATCGGGCGAACTACTTTCTTCCATCTCACTGCAAGGGATTCTCTCGACGGCGTCGAAATCTGACACATCGGAACTGATTTCCTTTGTTATCCATAAGAATGGGAGGATTGAGTACCTAGAGAAAGCAGTCCTGGGAATTGCCTACGCAAGACGAAAGAGGGGATATGGCAATGGACAATTATCAGGCAATAGTTGATTTCTTCACGAAGGCCGAAAAGCCTGTAAAAGCCGGAGAAGTGGCTGACGTAACGGGTATCGATAAGAAGGAAGTAGATAAGGTTCTGGCTAAATTGAAGAAGGAAGGCAAGATAGTCTCTCCAAAGAGGTGCTTTTGGGAGGCCCAGAAGTAATAAGCTGCACAGAAGCCACGTTCCACCGCTCATCACACGCGCTTCAGGTAGAACACAGCCAATTGCGTACGGTCGCGAAGCTGCAGTTTCTCCAGAATCACGCTGAGGTAATTGCGCACCGTGCCTTCGCCTAGGTACAGGGCTTCGGCAATCTCTCTGTTGCTCAGTCCTTGTGCAACAAGTTCAATGATCTCTTCTTCTCTTTCGCTGATTCCAAATCCGGCAAGGTCTGCGCGCCCGCTGTCGCTTAGCAGCTTGGGCAGTTTTGTGACGATTGCATCACCGAATACGCTTTGGCCTTTGTATACTGCGCTTAGGGCAGGGATTATACTTTCGAAGTCTTGCTTCAGGATGTACCCCTTTGCCCCCAGCCGGAGTGCTTGCACGATGTACTCGTCATCTGAGAAAGTCGTAAGGAACAGAATACGCGCATCAGGGAATTGACTGAGGATATGCTCTGAGGCTTCGAGCCCTGTCATCTTGTCCATGCGGATGTCCATGAGCAACACATCCGGCTTAAGTTGCCTAAAGAGCTCTACCGCCATGTGTCCGTCATGGCCCATCCCGACCACTTCGATACCACCGGCCGCCTGTAGAATGGTTTTCAGCGATTGGCAGACTAGCGGGTCATCATCGACTATCAGCACTCTCATGTAATGTCCCCCCTTTGGGAATCGATATAAACAGCCTGAACCCGCCGCTGCGCTCAATCACAAGTTGTCCGCCAAGCGCGTCCACTCGATGTGCCATGCTGCGTAATCCCAGCCCTTCTTCTGTTTTGACACCGTCCTGCGACCCGTTGTCCTGCAAAACCAATTGATAGAGGGCAGGGTGTTCTACGAGCGCGAGGGTAACCTGGGTTGCGTTTGAATGGCGGATGATGTTGCTAAGGCCCTCCTTGACAACGGCTATAAAGCAGTATGCGATATGCTTCTCAGGCTCGCGTTCCAGTCTGTAGTCGAGCCGGATCGGGCAGAATGTGAACTCGTGCACCAAGGCTTCAACCTTAGTCCGGAGGTCGAGGGATTCATCGTGCAGATCGTGAACGCTGGCACGTATCCTGTCCATGGCTTCAGAAAGCGTATCACGAACAGTTGACAGGCTTTGCCGTTCTTCATCATTGCTCTTTGTGACCATGAGAGCGCCTATCTGCAGGATTGATCTGGACAGCAGGTGCCCGACATGGTCGTGGATCTCACGGGCGATGCGTCCGCGTTCGTTCAGTGTCGCCAGCCGGATCTCGTAGTCCCGCTTTTCAATAAGCTCCCGGTTTTTCTGCCTGAGAAGCACGGCCATTTCGTGGCCGGTGTCCCTGAGTCGCTTGGCCTCGGTTTGGCTCAGATCCAGCGCTTCCGTACGTTGTGCCAGCACATGGGCGACTGCCATCAGGACTGCAATCATCAGCCATGTTCCGGTGGGGAGGCTTACGAACAAAACTACAAGTGAACCTGCGGCAGCGACGATCCATACGCCTTTTCCCGTTGCATGGGATTCGGCTATAGCGTCATAGTATACCAGGGGTAAGAAAAGGCAGAACGCCGGCCAAACCATGCCGGCCACAGTGTAGGATGCGATGCTTGCTATCAGAAATGGGCGTGATTTCGTGTAGCCGTTGAGTGCGCTGACTGTCGTTGCAGCCAGCATCGCCACGACGGCAGTGACGTCATCCGCCTTCCCTAGCAGTAAAGCGGAACAGCAACCGAGTACCAGCAGCCTATCGATAATCCCTGGCATGGTCACGTCTCCTTCGGCAATAAGTCTACCATACTTTGCCTGTATCTATCAATTCTTGGTCTCTGTTCGTCTGAGTCAAGTTTTGGTGGGTCCTATGCCCCTATCAATCCACTCAGTCTCTGTTCATTTCTGCTTGCCTCAAAGTCTATATCCTAAGTATGAGTTCATTAGTTTTCCCTCGTTTTCCGATTGTCTTGGGTTGGCGGTGATTGCAACGAGGGGTGTCAAAATTCGGCCACTAGCCTACGGGCCGGATTTTGTCAAGGCAACCCGCTTGGGGAGCCGTCCCCGAGTGCAACACCGGCAACCCTCAACGGTACGTACACTTTCTGGAAACGGCGATTATTTGTGGTGATCTACCTAGTGACAATTGTCATCTCTCGAATTGATTCCCGGCACTTATGATGTGACGCTCGCTACCTATAGAATGAAGTCAGACGGAGCGAGGAGGAGTGGTTATGCTCATTAGTGTCGAGAATTTAGTCAAGCGGTATGGAAACCTGCTTGCGCTGGATCATTTCAATCTTCAAGTAAAAGAGGGTGAGATCGTGGGCTTGCTTGGGCCTAACGGGTCGGGCAAGACCACCTCGATCAATTGTATCCTGGCGCTGCTCAAGTACTACAAAGGCACTGTCGAGGTGTTCGGAAGGCCTATGACGCCCGATGCCTACGATAGCAAGCGAAATATCGGCATTGTCATGCAGAACGTGGCTGTCTTCAATGAGCTGCGGGTGGATGAAAACATCGATTACTTTTGCGGACTGTATGTCAAGGATCCGGGTACCCGCCGCCGCCTGGTTCAAGAGGCCATTGACTTCGTGGGGCTCGGCGAATTCCGCAAGTTTTATCCCAAGAAGCTTTCAGGGGGGCTGTTGC
>JAAZEW010000069.1 GCA_012512055.1 Bacillota bacterium
GCCGGCTGCCGCTTTCATCCAAGATGCAGGCATCGTATGCCTATCTGTGAACAAGAGGCGCCAAACCTTGTGCCGGTGCAAACTCGTATGCAAACCGGAGCGGCACATAGAAGCGCCAAGAGAATGGGTGATGAATCAGCGAACGGAAGCGCAACCGAGGTAGTAAATGAAGTAGTAAACGGCCGAATAGACAACGGAGCAAACGCTATGATGGAGAATGTAGTGCGTCGCAAGGAAAGAACCAACATTAATCGGATGAATGCGCAACACCTGGTTCGCTGCCACCTGCACATACGCTAAACGGCAAGCGGCAGATTGTGGATCTACACGCTGAGCCACAACATGTAGACTTAATAAGGACTCCGGGTGAGTACCCGACTTGATCTTGTTTTGCCCTCATTTGAAGGATGAACCAAGTGTTTGTGGATACTCGTGAGGCGCTCACGGATTATTCGTCATGTGTTCATGTGTTCACCAGTTATTCATATGCATTCATGAACATGGATCCAGGCAAATCTTGTAACCCCGCCACAGGGCATGAGCGACGAAACCCGCCCCTGTCGCCAGGGCTAATCCGGTTTTTGCAACACCTGTCACAGGATCTATGCTCTCGCAGACCAAACCTCCGTCCATAGGCGCGGTAGTCAGGAGTTTTACTGCTCGCTTCACAGCCCCGGTATCACACACCCCGCACGCCTCATACTCGGCTACTTCGGCAAGAATGGTATTTGCTGCAGCCATGGGCCACGGATGCGGCGAATGAGCCGATCCCGGTGCACCGAACTCTCCGTCGAAGAAATACCGGTTGTGTTGAGAGCGGATCCAACGCTGCGTATTCCTGAGGATTCCAGAGGCCTCTTCGTCATGAGGAAACCCATAGTGCCGGATCAGCTCCAGGCTGCCCGGGGGGTTGTCGTAAGTCTCGTAATTCACACGACAGAAGGGTTGCTCGTCGTTGACACGGCATCCGAAGTCAAGGCTATCACGGGTGGAATCTTCGCACGTAGGATGATCGCCGGTAGGATCTTTGCAGGTAGACCCATCGCAGGCAAAATCACAACTAGTGGCGTTATCACCGGCAGGAATATCGCCGGTGGAGCTATTACAGGTAAAACCACCGGAACTCTGGAGCTCATCTCTCCTTACGGGTTTCAAATCTACAGCCCACGCATACATTGGACCGAAAGGGCCGTCCACCACGCAGTAACGGCGTATCGCATCTTCCAACGCCTCAGCGTCCCTCAGCAGCCCATCAGCCACATGCGCATAATCGACGCCAAGCTTCTTGAATACGGAAGATGCAATCATCCAGGCCTTCCAAAGCAGGATATTGGAATAGGTCAAGAAAGGAAACTCTACAGGATCATCAGAGGGATCCAGAAAAGTCCGGCATAGGACAGGCGTTCCGGCATCATCACGGAGAAGCCATTTCTCTATCGCAGCCAAAGTCCTTTGGATACCCTCGAACATACCAGGTGACTCAAGGATTGAGTAGTCTCCTGTAGCATCCAAGTAAGTTCCCAGGCCGATAATGTGTGCAGCAGCCTCATCCAGTTCGAACCCGGGATAAAGCACTGTCCCGTCCATGTAGAGGGCGTGGTCCCCGACATTCAGCGTGCCTATGCGTGTTGAGTAAAGAAGCACATCCCTTGCCCTGGCTGGATCAGTTAATACCAGGGCAGGCATGGACCATAGCAGCACATCCCGCGCCCAAAACGCTGCGCTCACGTAGTACCTGGGACTTCTTGACGTCACAGCTACTAAAGACTCAGAATCCAAGGTCTTGCCTGTTGCGAAGAAGTAGTTAAAGAGCAGGTTCCTGTTGACTACACTCCCAAAGCTACCTGGCAGTTCATCATTGCCTGTGATTTCGTCGGGATTCTCAAGCCTGCACCCGTTGGAGCATTTGTCCTGATTCTTGCTTCTTTCCCCGCATCTCCCGTGGGGAGGGAGAGGCAGCCTGCGCATCCTAAGCCATGCATAGGTCCTGTCCTCAAGCTCCTTCCA
>JAAZEW010000388.1 GCA_012512055.1 Bacillota bacterium
ATCGGATCTTATCAATGGAACAGTGGACACTGCAGTGGGAGAATGGCTGACACAGGATTTCAACATCACTGCGAACAAGGCACGCCTTGTGCTCGACACTGAAAACAGAGACTTCTTTACTGATTTCAATTTCTTTGGTTTAGGCGCACAGCCTGCAAGGAAATGGGATCTTTCACTTAATGAAAGCATACCGATAAGCCTTGACATACGCACCGGGGTCGGAGAAGCCCGCATCGACCTCGAGCGTATTCTGGCAACTGACGTCAAAGTGAGTACCGGTGTAGGGAAAACGGATCTAACTTTGCCTGCAACAGGACATTCCAGGGTCACGCTGTCAGGAGGTATCGGTGAAACCATTATTCATGTTCCGAGAGGTGTCGCAGCGCGAATCCGAACGACAACCGGAATAGGATCTGTTCAGGTATTCGGAAACTATACCCGCGTCAATAATGAATACATCTCCCCTGACTTCAATACTGCTGAAAACCGGGTCGACCTTGAGGTAAAAGGCGGAATCGGGAGTATACGGATCCAAGGATAGTCAGGATTCTCGCCCCGCATTTTCCTTGTCGTTGCCGGCTCATGGGCAGTCCCAAACCTAGCAACTGTAACAGCCTCAACCCAGTCAACTTGAAGCAGGCTCTCCACAAAAAGCGGCGCCATTGCGGGTCGGGTCCCACACGGGGACGACCGTTGATGGCGCCAAAAGGTGCGAAACTCTGCCTGATGAGAAGACAAAAAGCGGATGCTAATCGGTAAACGCGTTGATCACCCGTTCGCTCCTGAGGAGATTCTCAATAATGAAACCATAGACTAATGTCATAGGGATTTCTTTCAGAAATATCATCCACCATACAGCTGCAGGAAACTTCAAGAAAACAACATTCATCCAATAACCCAAGGTCGGCCATAGTATGAGAAAAGACACTATCGGGGCGAATAGCATTCTTAATCTGGATGACACAATCCCGCAGAGAAGTAAGTAAAAATCATACCAAAGCAAAGGCGAAAAAGGGTGGCCAAACTGTGGTATCGTCACAAGCGAACCTAGAATACCCGCAATGAATCCAGGTATCGGACCGTAGATCCCAGCTATGACAAGAAGCGGTAATGTGGTTAAGTCAAGCTTTGCCTGTGGCCCGATGGGGATCATGATGAGTCCTAGCACGTTTCCGAATGCAGACATGGCTGCTATAGCCAATAATGCCTTTGGTTCTTGTAAACAACTAATACCCCAAAAATCCTTACGATGAAGCCTAAGATTTTCACCGCCCACAAAAGGTCCCTCCCTTAACAAAGATTTTATGACCAAATGTTCAGCAGTTTTGTGGTAAATCCCAAGACAAGCAAGACAATGGAATAGACTACTACACACCAGTCCCTGGTTATGAGTTTAGGCTGCCAAATGGATGTCCTCTTTCTGGATTCAAAATCAAGACCTTTTGCCACGAAGGCTAAACTCATGTCATCTGTCAGATTTGCAAGCAATATGAAAATGGGTTTTATTGTTCGCTGAACTGCTGTCAGCTTCTGCCGGAACGTGCCCTTATCCATTTCAAAACCACGGGCACGCTGCGAGTCCATGGTGATTTCAAGGCCTTCTG
>JAAZEW010000389.1 GCA_012512055.1 Bacillota bacterium
GGCCTTAACAGCCTATCTTATTCCCTAAATGAGACTGACACAGACCGTCTTCTTGAAGCTAAACGAAAGCTGGATACTCTTACCCCAAACATTAAGGCAATCGTCGGGGATGAGGTCAAGATGCTCTTAGCCAATGAAGAAGCTGCGATAGGTGTTGTCTGGTCAGGCGATGCATCGGAAATCATAGGGGAAAACGATAAGCTGGACTACGTCATACCTAATGAAGGGACGAATGTTTGGTTCGATAATATAGTGATTCCGGCCAGCGCGAAGAACGTAGAAGGCGCACACCTTTTCATCAACTTCATGCTGGATCCGGAAAACGCAGCCCAGAACACTGAATACGTCGGCTATTCGACACCTAATTGGAAGGCCTTAGAGTACCTGTCCGAGGAGATTACCGAGGACGAACGGTTCTATCCCGGCCCGGATATTACCGACAAGTTTGAGCTCTATGAGAACCTGGGCAAGAAGATGACAGCTTACTACAACGAGCTTTTCCTAGAGTTCAAGATGCATAGGAAATAGGATAGTCAGAGGCATCCGGACGGCTATTTGGCATTGTCACAACTACTGCAGTTCCATACAGCTTGATAGAGTTGCTGAGCCAGACTGGTCTTGGTCACAAGTCCCTTCAACCTGTTGGAATCGTCAACAACAGGCAGTATTCCTGCGTTACCAAGAAACAGCGCTTCAAACGCGGTCTTTGCCGAAGAGCCTTCATAGGCTACAGGTATATTACCTTGGACTATGTCAGCAATCTTACCAGGGCGATTCCTGTGCTTCCGGACATCCCTGGCGGTTATGATTCCAATGAGTGTCTCATCATCTTCAACAACCACGAGAGTGCTGACTCGCATCTTGCGCATCCGCCTGACAGCCCGGGCTAACCCCAAATTGGGAGAAGCAGTAACCGTCCTCCTAACAGCCACTTTCTCGACAGTCAGAGTCTCGGCGCACTTGACAGGATGGCCTTGCACAGGACGGCCTTGTCCTATGAACTCCTCAACAAACTTGTTGGCAGGGTTCTTCAAGAAGTCCTCCGGGGAGCCAGACTGGACTATCCTACCGCGCCTCATTAGCACGATTCGATCTCCCAGCTTAAATGCTTCATCTATGTCATGTGTAACCAAGACTATTGTACTTCTCATCATGCCATGCAGCTTCTTTAGATCATCCTGAAGGTTCTTTCGGGTAATGGGATCCAAAGCACTAAACGGCTCATCCATCAGAAGAATGTTAGGCTCTCTGGCCAGCTCACGCACGATACCTACACGTTGTTGCTGCCCGCCGCTTAACTCACTGGGAAACCTGTCCATGTACTTCAACGGATCCATTCCCACCATCTTGAGAAGCTCCCTTGTTCGCGAATTAATGCGCTCCCCAGTCTGTCCCTTTGATCCTGACGATCTTAACGCCTGTCCGATATTTCTACCAATCGTAAGATTCGGGGACAAGCTGGTTTGCTGAGTCACATGTCCGACATTGCGCCTCAACTCTGCCTCGTTAAGTCTCCTGATATCCTTGCCATTAAGGTATATGGACCCTCTCGTCGGCTTTCCGAGCCCATTCATCATCCGGAGA
>JAAZEW010000070.1 GCA_012512055.1 Bacillota bacterium
GGACTACCTTTCTCCTGTTATACGCATCTGCCAGGATTCCCCCGGGTATGCTTGACGCTGCCATGACTGCCATGGATATTGAGAAGACGAACCCTACCTCCTGTGGGGTGCATCCTATGTTTCGGAGGTACACAGGAAACATGTATGCATGGAGGCCGTATCCGAATCCCCAAAGCAACATGCCTAATGCTATCAACTGTATTCCTTTGGGTAAGTGCCTTACTCGCAACCCCACAAATACATCCTCCAATCAATACTCAAGAGGCGTTCCGGCTTCCCGGCTCTTCCAGAAGTCCTCCAGCACGCTGTCGGCCTTCGAGAATGCGGCGTACCCGCGCCTGTATCCATCGTCCTTCGTCCCCTCAGGCATGAACACGTTATCTATGGAAACCACTGTCTCGACAGCTTCTTTGACACTTCTAAACGCCTTCGCAGCAATCCCGCCCAGGATCGCAGCGCCCAGCACAGTGCCTTCCTTGACTTTCATGCTTGCCACCGGCAGATTCAACATCTCTGCCTTCATTTGCAGCCAACCGGGATGCCTTGCGCCGTTCCCCACAGCCCTGATCTCAGTTGCGCGCCCGGCATCCTTCCACGACTCCATGCTCCGGCACATCGCATACGTGCAACCTTCCAGCACCGCACGGAGCATATGGTAGGACGTATGCTCTAGCCGCAGCCCGAGGAACGCGCCTGTCGCTTCAGGAACCGCAACAGGGCTACGTTTGCCCACCAGATACGGTAAGAACACAAGCCCCGAGGCCCCCGATTTCGTCCTTCCCAACGCCTCGGCAACCGTCCCGCTCCAATCGTGTTCGCCGAGATACACTTCGGGAAACAAGCAAGACATTGCCCAGGCAAGGCATCCGCCACTGTAAGATACCGGCGCAACTATCAGCCTTTCGCCTGGAATCACATGTTTCACAGCCTGAAAGCTGCATCCGTCAGAAGCCATCATGGATATGCATGTCGACGTCCCGGTAGAGTCGCATATCAATCCGGGTTCAATGACGCCTGCACCCAAAGCCTCAACAAACGCATCGATGCTCCCTGCAGCCACAGGTATCCCCTGAGGAAGGCCGGTTGCATCCTGCGCCTCCTGAGTTACGAGTCCGATGGGTTCCCATGGATCCGCCGCTTTCGGAAATAGCCTTCCGGCAGGATCCGGTGTGCTAATGTCACCTGTATCGTCCGAGAACCACCTCATGCATGACGCGGCAGATGAGTCCATCCGCATTTCACCTGTAAGCCTTAACCCTATATAATCCTTAGGTTGCAGCACGCAGGCACTGCCTTCCCGCACCTCACCTCTGCCCGCATTTTCGAGTTGCTTGTATATCCACTTGGCAGTCGCCTCAAAAGACGGTCCGTTGTAGGCGTTCCGGCAGCTCTCAACCATGAGAGGCCTGGGATCCATCCAAGTTATTATGTTGGACACCGGATCCCCGTTCGAGTCCGCTGCCATAAGGGACGGGCCGTGCCCGGATAGCCCCACACCTTGGACGCTGCGAGGATCACACCCCTCCAGCACATCCCTGATGCAGCCTTCCACAATATGCCACAACTTGACAGGGTCCTGCTCAGGGACGCCGGAACCCCATCCCTTCACATAGGATTCCTTAGCCGGACGGCGCACCTTCCGCAGACTCCCGTCCGACTTCCACAGCAACACCTTAACCGCTGATGTGCCTATGTCTATCCCCATAAGAGAGAAGTCATGCATTACCGTTAACCTCAAGAAGTATCTTCAAAGCTTCCCCGGAAGACGCCATATCAAAGGCTTCTTTCGCCTGATCGATACCAAACTCGTGTGTAATAATGTTCCCCACGTCTATCGTGCCGCCGGTAAGCATAGTAAGGGCTGTATGGAACTGTAGCGGCGTGAAGCCGAAACTCCCGGTGACAATCACTTCGTCATAATGGAGGATGTGCGGATCTATAGTCAAATCGGACCCGCCGGGCAACCCGCCGAATATGTTTATCACGCCTCCCTTTCTGACACAGCCGAATGCGGAGTTCACAGCATCCACGGTTCCAACACAGACAAACACTATATCAGCGCCGACTCCGTCTGTCTCGTCCTTCACCCATGACGATAGGTTCGCGCCTTCATCCGGATGGTTCAGAACGAAAGCTCCGCTTTCAGCCGCCTTGCTCCTTCTGAATGCATTCGGCTCGCTCACGAGAATCTTCGACGCCCCCACAGCCTTGCATAGTTCAAGCATGAGAAGGCCCATTGGCCCTGCACCGATTATCATGACTGTATCCGCAAGTCCCACATGGGAGTCAAAGACCGCGTTCACACAGCAAGCAAGGGGTTCGGAAAGGCAGGCGAGTTTCAAGTGCTCATCGGAAGGGACACGAAACGTCCCTTTACCCATAACCTCAGACGGAATCCTTACATACTCGGCAAAAGCCCCTTCAATCCAACCTTTATTTGTGCAAAGCTCTTCCCTGCCTTTGCGGCAATAGGCACACCCGTAGCACGGCACGTAGGGAGCGACTGCAACCAGGTCTCCCACTGCGATATCGGATCTCTGAGCCTTGCCCTTGGGCTCAACTATCCTTCCCACTACTTCGTGGCCGAGAATGCACGGAGGGCTGAACATATGATGTCCGCGCCTGTATGTCTTGACATCGGTCCCGCAAAGACCGCAATAGGATACCTCAAGAAGCGCGTCCCCCTCTTCTCTGAGTACAGGCGCGTCCACGTCCTCAATCCTGAGGTCACCCGGACCGTGATACACAACTGCTTTCACGGTTATCGTCCCTCCTTACAAGGGCCGTTGCCGTGAACGATCTCATGGAGCTCCCTGACCTTCCCGGCGGGGTCATCAGCCTGATACACGTTGCGCCCAAACGCCACTCCTCGAGCTCCTGCTGCCATGGCTTTCTGAACTACGGTGTTGGGATCCTCGACTTTAGGACCTCCGGCTATTACAATCGGGACCCTACAAGCCTCAACTATCTCCCGGAAGCCCTCTCCCGTGTAGTACGTCTTTATCGCGTCCGCGCCGAGTTCGTATCCGACTCTCGCGCACACGCTTATCCATTCAGGATCGAAGCTGTGGGAGGGATCGCATGGGATAACTTCCGCAAGGACGGGAATGCCCACCGCATGTGAGCTCGATACTACCTGGCCCATTATTTCAAACATTTCCTGTTCATAATCTGAACCCACCAGCACCATGATGCAGATTGCGTCTGCACCGAGCCGGCATGCCTCCTCTACCGAGCACACCAGTGTATGAAAAGCCGGATTCGGACTGAATTTCGTGGAACCTCCGGTCACACGGACTATGAGACCTGCTTTCCCGGCATAGCTCTCCCACTCAGTCGCAGCCATACCCGGATTGACGAGGATGGCATCACACCCTCCGTCAACTACTTTGCGGACTACAAGAGAAGGGTCATACAACCCGTCCACAGGCCCCATGAAACCGCCGAAATCCAGCGGACATATGACCGTTTTTCCGTCCTCTTTGAATATCCGGCGAAGCCTAACATCTATTCCGGCCATTGCTAGCATATCTCCTTTCCCTGACAGCCACGAGAATTGCGGTAAGCTTTTCAAAATCCAGGTTGTTCACTTCTTGGACAGTGTCCACCCATCCTTTGGGGAAAGCCCGAATACCGCTGTAAGCGCCTGCTAACGCCCCGACAATGGACGCGAGCGTATCTGTGTCTCCGCCCAGGTTTGCAGCAGCAGGCACGGCTTTTCCGGGATCGCCTTTGTGTAGGGCCAGGAGGCCGATGGCAGTTGGGACAAGCTCTGTCGGATCCATCCCCACTCCGCAGGTGGTGTAGAGGCGATCTTCCGCTTCTTCGGGATCCTTGCTTTCACCGACAATTGCCAGGGCAAGCTCGATCCTTACGCTCACCAGTGTGCCTGCCCACTGAATGCCGAGGCGTTCACCATACCGGGCACCGTAGAGCGTAGCATCTTCTACTTCATCCAGGGACTGTGCAGTGAGAGCAGCCGCTACCCCACAGCACACTGCGCACGCCCCTGCAATCGCTATATTTACGCCATGTGTCGGAAGGCAGGACAGGTAACCCTCTTCCGCTGCCTTCTCCAGATCCGGGGCATTTGCTATCCCGATAGGCGCAACGCGCATTGCAGCGCCTACAGTGCTCCCTCCGGACCCTGTATCGCCAGGGTCTTCACCGGCTTTGAGCCTCTCCAAGGCCTTGCGCGAGCTGGGGCCTAAAACTGACGATTCATAGGCGTTAGTCTGCTCCGCCCATTTGAGATACGCGCGTCCTGCCACCTCCGGGGTTATCCTTCCGTGCGCATCCAGGGCCTCAATAATTGCGAGGGTTTGTTCTGTATCGTCTGTGATTCGGCCTGCCGTCATCTTGGCATGGATATGACCCGGGCGCGGTGTGCAAAACCCTTCTATCCGTCCGTATGCATGGCGGATTTCTTCGCGAGTCATAAACTCTGACGGCATACCCATTGCATCCCCGATTGCAACTCCTGCAAGGGCTCCCGCTATTCTACCTGGATCTATACGATAACTCGACATTTCGCAAGAACTCCTTCAACTCTTCCCCTGTGGGCATAGCTTCTCTTGCGCCGACTTTCCTGATGGCCAAAGCTGCGCAGGCGTTTCCCCGCACCAAACACTCAGCCATATCCATACCTTCTAACAGCCCTGTGATGAATCCTGAAGCGAATGAATCTCCAGCCCCGGTCGTATCTATGACATCCGGGACAGAGAAGGCAGGTGCGCGGAGTACTCTGTGCCGGCAACTATCCCCACCGCTGGAGTGGCATTCGGATCCTTCGGAACCCAGTGTGACTGCGATATTCCCACGCGAATAGCATTCCGATCCTTCGGAACCCAGTGTAACTACGACATTACCCACACCGCATTCCAGGAGACGGCCTGCGCCCTCAGTGTGGGAGCTGCACGATGTAACTGAACCAAGCTCCCCACGGGAAAGCACAACATAGTCGCATAACTTTATCAATCCTATAAGCATCGCTTTGTCCATCCATGAAATCCCGCCTCCGGGACCATAGATGATAATGGCGCCATGACGCCTTGCGACCCGGATTGCCTCGAGAGCCACATCCGGCAGGACTTCACCGATGTAGAGGGCCTTCCCATTCTCCATGGCCCGGTCGGAAAACTCATGAGGCTTTTGGAGGATGGCTTCTCCTCCGAGCGAGTAGATGACTCGCTGGCCGGTTCGATCCACAGCGATTATGGTCTGGGCAGTTCTGCCTCCCTTGATCTCAGAGAGCCACCTGACATCAACCCCGTCGGACTCGAAAGCCTGCCGTAGCCTGCGACCGTTTTCATCGTCTCCGGCCCTCCCTACGAATCTGGATTGGTAACCCAGGCGTGAGATTCCGGCTGCAATATTCGCCGTTGACCCGCCTGGAAAGAATCCTACCTCTCCTTCGGCAAACACCATTTCATCAGGTTCCGGGAGCCTATCCACGGTAAACATCATGTCTATAGCGCAAGCGCCGAGACAGACTACGACTCCGTCCACTCCGTCCGTTCCGTCCATCCTAAAGCGCCCCCAACTTGAGTACAGCGAGACAGACTATACTTGCTGCCAGGCCTCCGACGGACAGGGCAACCATGAACCAGTCAGTTGCCTGCATTTTATAAGGCCTTATCATCGTAAAGTTCTTGCTGTATCCGAACGCCCGGGACTCCATTGCCAAAGCCATGGTGTCAGCCATGGAAAGCGCATTGGCAAACAAGGGAACCAGCATGCTTGTGGTCTTCCTCACCTTCTCCGCAAAAGAACCGGAATCGAAATCAACTCCCTTGGATCTCTCCGCGTCTCTTAACGTGGCTAGCTGCGTCTGGATGACAGGCACAAACTTGGATGCAGCGGAGACCACAAACCCGGACTTATAAGAGACGAAGGGGAGCCGTACGATGATCTGCACTACTTCAGAAGGTGATGTCACATATCCGAAAACTGATATCGCAATAAGGACGACGAAGACTTTAAGAGCCATACAGATTCCGTAAGTAAGCCCGCCGACTCGTAGAGGCCATGCAGGGCCAATCCCGGGAATCCAGCCTGGTATCAGATGGAATACGACCTTCTCAGGGTTAGCCAGCCAGACGACCTTAGGAATGTACGTGGCGCCTTGGACCAATGTGATTATGGCTGTGACAATCAGCAGGAACATGAACGTCCCTTTCATCTTAGGCCAGGGGAATTCCCCCATAAAGCCAATTATTACGGTTAATACACCTAATCCCAGAAGGTAGACGGGATCCGTCCAGATAATGCTGATAGCTATGGTCACAACCAGCCAGATGAACTTAGCCCTGGGGTCAAGCCTGTGTATTGGCGTTTGTTTGCTTTCATACTCGACAATCATTTGCCGACCACCTCTCGATTCGTCCTTGATGATCTCCTGAGCCTGTCGGCTGCATCATGCGGAGTCAGCAAGACCTCGCCCCACAAAGTGTCGGATAGATCGGCAATTTGAGGCCTTCGCAAATATGCCTGTTCCATCAGTTTCGGCTGTGAAAAGACTTCACGCGGTGTTCCTTCCCCGACTACCCGTCCGTTCGCCATGACCACGACCCGCTCTGCGTAGAGACTGACTATGTTCATGTCGTGAGTTATTATCAGTATGGTCTTGCCTTTTTCCGTGCGCAATCTCTCCAGATAGTCCAGTATCTGAAGGGATTCCAGCCAGTCCAAGCCGGTAGTCGGTTCGTCCACGATGAGTATCTCGGGTTCCATTGCTACCACAGAGGCTAGAGCGAGTCTCTGTCTTTCCCCTTTGGTGAGGTAGCGCGGCCATACTTGCCTGTATTTGTCCAGACCTATGTCAATGAGGATATCGCGTATAGCCTCCTCCATCCTGTCTTTGTCCATCCCGATATTCATAGGCCCGAATCTCAGCTCATCCTCGACAGTGTCGCAGAAGAGCTGCTCATCAGGGTTCTGAAATACATACCCGACTGTGGAACACAGGCTTGCAGTGGGCTCATTTAGGACTGACTTGCCGAAAAGGCGGATATCCCCTGCCGAAGGCCTGAGCAATCCGTTGAAATGTCTGGTCAGCGTGGTCTTTCCGGCCCCGTTCTGCCCGACGAGTGCTACGAATTCACCTGGAAATACCCTGAGGCTCGCGCCGTCCAGCGCCTTGACTCCCATAGGATACTTGAACTCAAGCTCAATTGCTTCGACGGCAGGCGCTACGTCTTGAGTTGACTGCCCTTTCTCATCGGCTTCTTGGTCCGGGCCGCTGCGTACCGTTGGGCGTGACATGACATCCGGATGCCTGCTTGAACTAGGAGCAGCTTTGTCCTCAACGGAAGCATCTCTGTCCGAAGCTTCCTTCCAAGCCCCGCCTTTGACAATTGACACCGCCTCTTCCACCGAGAAAGGCGTCTTCTCTGCACCTATGAGGTTTCCGAACTCAACAATGCTGGGCACTCTTATGCCCACTTCCTTCAGCTCATCGACAGCGGCAAAGACCTCTTCCGGAGTGCCGCCGAGGACAAACTCGCCTGATTTCATGACAAAGACCCGATCCGCCAGCTCAAGTATGTCATCAACCTCTTGCTCAATCATAATGACAGTCATCCCGAAGGACTTGTTGAGATCACGTATTATTGAGAAAACACGCGCCTTGCCTTCCGGGTCCAACATGGATGTGGGTTCGTCCAGCACCATAATCTTGGGAAGCATGGCATAGACTCCTGCGATCGCAGTCGCCTGTTTCTGTCCGCCTGAAAGGCGGTGCGGAGCCCTCTGTTCGAGGCCTTGAAGCCTCATGCCTTCTATGGCGCGGGTGATCCGCTCCATGATGGTCTCATAATCGAACCCGAGGTTAGCCGGGCCGAAGGCCACGTCCTCTTCTACCGTCATTCCGAAGAGTTGCGTATCCGGGTCGCCGAACACCAGTCCTACTCTGGACGCCATCTGGGCAGTTCCCACTTCATTCGGGATCTGGCCGTCAACGACGACGTCCCCTGTAAGTTTCCCCTCGATAAACAGAGGCACTGTGCCGTTTATGACACACGCAAGAGTGCTCTTGCCCGCACCGGTAGGACCGAGTATGGCTACGCACTCACCCTCTTTGACATCGAGGGAGATACCTTTTAGGGCTTGTCGTTTTGAGCCCTTGTAAGCAAAGGTCACGTCTTTAAGTGAAACAATCGTAGGCTCCAAGTGGAACA
>JAAZEW010000357.1 GCA_012512055.1 Bacillota bacterium
ATGTAATACCATAATGATAGTAATACCCATATCTTTATTCAAGCTTTTAACAAGTTCCAATATTTCCATTTGGCAACCTATGTCAAGAAAAGTAGTAGGCTCATCAAGAAGAAGTACTTCCGGCTTTTGAGCAAGAGCAAATGCAATCCAAGCTCTTTGTCTTTCTCCGCCGGAAAGTGTTGATACCAAGCGGTGTTGCAGGTATTTAATGTTTGTTGCTTTAATTGCCCAGTCAATAACTTTTATATCCTCAACCCTCATTCTTCCATTCCAGTCAAGATAAGGGTGCCTACCAAAACTGACCAAATTGTACACAGTAAAATCATCAGGAATTTTAGGTGACTGAGGAAGCATTGCAAGTTTTCTGGCAACAGTTCCCGTATCTAGGGTAAAAATAGATTTCCCGTCTAGATAAACTGTCCCCTTAAAAGGTTTAAGAATCCTGGACATGGTTTTTAACAGGGTTGACTTTCCCGAACCATTGACACCTATAATAGTCATCAAGTCACCTTTTTTTATCTCCAATCCTATATCTTCCAAAACCAAACTATCTACATAACCAAACGAAAGATTTTTACATTTTAACACTGCACTTTATTCCTCCTAGTTTTGAGTTTTGCTTTTATTTTGCTTGCTTGACTTGGCATTTATCCTAGGCTTTTATTTTGGTCTTTGCTCTTTTAGGCTTAATACTTCCTCTTGACTTTAAATCTTTCCTTAGAAGATAAAGAAAAAATGGTGCGCCAAGTGCCGACATAATTATACCAACAGGAATCTCAATAGGATCCATTATAATCCGGGCAATAGTATCACAAACCATAAGTAAAGCTGCTCCGAATATAGCACTTGCAGGAATAAGGTATCGTTGATCCGAGCCTATGATAAGACGGGTTATATGGGGTACAATCAGCCCTACAAACCCCAAAAGTCCCACTATGCTTACTGCACTTGCGGCAAGCAAGGATGCTAATGCAATAAATATCATTCTGGTTTGTTCTACCTTAAGTCCAAGGCTTATAGCAACTTCATCTCCCAACATTAGTATATTAAGCTTATGGGACATAATAATAGAAAGAACTGTACCGGCTGCGGTATACGACCATAAAGAATAAAAATGTTTCCAGGTTCTTGCAGACAGACCGCCTACCATAAATGTCATAACACCATGTACCCTGTCAGGGAAAAAAATCATTAATGTATTTATTCCGGCTCCGAGGAATGAGGAAACTGCAATACCTGAAAGTATTAATCTCAATGGATTAATACCATCTTTCCATGCAAGAAAATAAATTAAGACAGTAGCGCCCAATGCACCAAGGAAAGCAAAAGGTGTAACAAGATAATAGTAATCCGGGAGTAACACCAAAATAATTACTGCAGCAAGCCCTGCACCTGATGATACCCCTATAATGCCGGGGGAGGCCATGGGATTGCCCATAACTCCCTGGAGGATAGCTCCCGAAAGTGAAAGACAAATTCCCACAAGCCCGGCAACAAGAGTTCTAGGAAATCGAATATTCCAAATTATCTGACGATTCTCATTTTCCAGATCAAATATAGCCCTTACAACTTCTTTTACAGATATGCGCAAAGAACCTAGCCTTACGCTAAACAACATTGCAGCAACACAAAGCACCATAAGTACTATAAGTACTGTAGCCTTGTATGTATG
>JAAZEW010000009.1 GCA_012512055.1 Bacillota bacterium
CAAGCAGGTCGCCTTGACAAAATCCGGCCCGTAGGCCAGTGGCCGAATTTTGACACCCCTCGTTGCAATCACCGGCCACCCAAGACAATCGGAAAACGAGCGAAAACTAATGAACTCATACTTAGTATGATCCTGCGTTGAGGCTCTTTAACGCTGACTTCTATACAGCGGCAGCAAGCATATACGTGGTGCACGTGTTTTGCGAGGGACCGATTCCTTGATTCATAAGCCACATTGATTAGCGGAAGGATTCCTGGCTCATACGGTGAACTATATGATCGAAGCATAGGATGTAACGAGGCTATACGCAGAATCCGGATCTTAATAGGACCCAATAGGACCAAATAAGGCCGGATGGGGTCAAAAAACGCCAGAGAAGGCCGGGTAGGGCCTAATAGGACCGAGCGAGACCGGAAATCTGCACTGCCGCAGTTGCTGATTGACATTGCTTCGAAACTCATAACGTCCGGCACCCTAAGACGGGCTATCCCGAAGGGGGCCTCCCAAAGGAGGTTGCCCTAAAAGGGGCTGGAACGGAGGTGTCGCAAGATGAAACTTAATACGAGGCAGATTGTTATCTCTGGTTTGTTGGTGGCCATGGCGTTGGTTCTTGGTATTACAGGGCTTGGATTCATCCCGGTTCCCACTCCGGCAGGCGCCGCAACCCTCATGCACATCCCAGTGGAACTCGCAGGCATTCTGGAAGGCCCTATAGTCGGATCGTTCGTCGGACTTATTTTCGGCCTCTGTACTCTTAGGTTTATGGCGGACCCACGAGTTGTCATACCTGCACGTCTTCTAATCGGTGTAGTGTCATACCTGGTATACGCCGGATGCGGCAAGAAGGCTTGGAGCATCCCGCTTGCGGCGATTGCCGGAAGCCTGACGAACACCGTAGGAACCCTGGGCCTGGCAGTCTTATTCGGATATATGCCTTTCTCCGGTCCTGAAGGAGCAATCGGCATAGCGCTGCTTCAAGGGGCTCCGGAGGCATTATTCGCTGCAGTCGTGATTACACCTGTAGTTATCGCAGTACAGAGACTGGGAGCGCATAAGCCTGCCCCTGCTCACCGTGGGGACTGAGAAAGACCTATGGCGCTGATCGCGCCCGGGCTTTTGCTCAATACTGACAAGAGGTTCCGGCCGGCTCAAGAATAGCCAAGATCAACCTCACAACCTCTGCGATCCTTTGGCAGTCAACCTTGTCCGCTGTATCGCCGGGTCCATGGTAGCCGCCGGCAAAATCTGGCTGGATAAGGTTGACTGCTTCGACTCCGACATCTGCAAAGGATGAATGATCTGTTCCTCTGCTACTGGATTTTCGGAACGGGATGCCGAGCTCCTCGGCATTATTGCACAGGTCCCGCGCCAACCGGGTATCGTGTCCGGCTGGGTTTTCAATCTGTAGAAGAACGCCGCGCGGTGAGCCTACTGTATCGATATTCACCACAGATGTCTGTTCAAGCGGAAAACATGGGCTTGACACATAATGTCTTGAACCATACGTAGACTGTTCTTCACCGTTGAAAGCCACGAAGATTACTGTTTTCCCAGGGCGTTCAGGGCTCTCCGCAAGCACTCTTGCGATCTCAAGCATGGCGGCAACTCCTGACGCGTTGTCCATAGCGCCCGGATTGTACGTGCCGTCCATGTTGCTGCCCAAGTGATCAATATGTGCCGCAATGAGCAGGCAATCTCCTGGCGAGTCAGTGGCAGACCCCGGAAGCACGCCTACGACGTTCGCTGTCTGCAATTGCTCAACAGAGTAATCCATGAACATACGTACCTGCGCCCCCTCTGCGGTGGCGTCACTAATGTCTGCGAAGGTCGGCACATCGCAGATGAGAACCATGGGCTCAGGTGCTGCCTGCTCATGGTCACCGCCTGTGCCGCCGCGTCCCCCACTGCCCTGTGGACTTGCATCCGTTTCCGGAGCCACAAATGAGCTAATTGGGAAGTAGCCTCGGTCCAATGTATCAGTCTCCAGAATAACCCCGGGCGATTGGATTCTTCCCTCTGCGCAAGACTCCATGATGCAGCCCATGATTGCCTCTATTTGAGCCGGATCCCTTGTGAAGTGGCTTGGCACCAGCAACACTGCTTCTCCCCGTATTTCGCGAATGTCATCGATATCACGGATTATGACTCCTGGGGACATGACTTCTCCGGTTACTCTGCACCCGGGCGAGACAGCAGGAGCGAATTGATTGACAGACTGAAACCGTTTGATAACACTGCCGGATGTATCGACGATCTCCAGCTCAGGTTTACTATGCATGATCCTTACAGGTTGTGCGTACGGCTGTAGGTATCCCTCCAGCCCATCGGCGCATACCAATCCCAGTTCTCTGAAGCGTTCCGCTACGTACTCTACTGCAGCCCAGTTCCCGTCGGTTCCCGTCAGGCGTCCCGCGTACCGAGGCAGGCTGAGTTCGTAGACGACGCCGGCAATGTTCTCCAGGTCAATCTCATATGCCAAAGCCCCGGATCTAAGCGCAACAACGATGCACAACGTACACAACACGCCGATTGTCCCGAGTCTCATCCTACGAAAGGCTGCGCGGGCTCCGTACGCCTGCATCATAATCACCCCAAAGCTCAAATATCCAAGAGTCTCTCCGAACGCAAGGTGTTCCGATTCACGGTTATCTGCGCCCACCACCGCCGCCACCGGATGAGCCTGAACCACGACTGTGCATGACCCTATAGTAGTAATACGTGATAACAGCCAAGAGCGCTGATACTATGGGAG
>JAAZEW010000071.1 GCA_012512055.1 Bacillota bacterium
CTGGCCTACGGGCCGGATTTTGTCAAGGCGACCTGCTTGGGGAGCCGTCCCCGAGTGCAACACCGGCCACCCTGCACGGCACGTACACTTTCTGGAACCGGCGATTATTTGTGGTGATCTACTTAGTGCCCTTTCGGCAGCCGAGTGGCTCTCCCCGAGAGCCATTCAGGGGGATCTTGGGGTCTTCCGACAGTCGAGTGGCTTTAGCTGAGAGCCATTCAGGGGGATCTTGGGGTCTTTCGGTAGATGATTGGCTCACCTGCTAAGCGATCCAGGGGATCTGCTTAAATTAATTGTACATTATCCAGGCAACAGCCTACGTGGCAACTTTGCCTGGAACATTGATGAGGCGCCTGACTTCGGCGTCTGTTTTAGGAGGGAAACCAGTGAAAAGGGATGATCTTTCTATACTCGTAATTGGCCAAGGCGGGAGGGAACATGCCCTCGTTTGGAAGCTGAAAGCAAGCCCTAGGGTGTCCAAGGTATATGCAGCGCCGGGTAATCCCGGTATGCAAAGGCTTGCCGAATGTGTTTCCATTCCTGTAAGTGACGTGCGTGAGCTGGCCCGCTTTGCCGTTGAAAACCATGTGGATCTTGCTGTTGTCGGCCCTGAAGCGCCACTTGCACTCGGTGTATCTGATGAATTCATGCGCGTTGGCATACCTGTATTCGGCCCGACTAAGGCTGCAGCATCCATTGAAACCAGTAAGGTTTGGGCAAAGCAATTCATGAGCAGGCACCGAATTCCCACCGCCGGCTACAGTATCTTCAGAGATGTGGATGCAGCTAAACGTTATGTGCGGGCGCACGGAGGTCCTGTGGTAGTAAAGGCGGACGGGCTTGCAGCAGGGAAAGGGGTGGTTGTTGCCCACACTCAGGACGAGGCTGAGCAGGCAGTGGACACCATCTCGCACCTTGCGGAGGGTGGTGAGATTATCGTTGAGGACTGCCTCACCGGCCGCGAGGTGAGCTTCTTGGTGATCACTGACGGCATATCTGCTCTTCCGCTTATCAGCGCAAAAGATCATAAGCGGGCAAGAGACGGTGACAAGGGACCGAATACCGGCGGTATGGGTGCGATCGTCCCTGCTCCTCTGTTTGATGTCTCTCTCCAGTCGGAGATTCTGGAAGAAATCATAATGCCTGCGATAAGAGGCCTTTCTGCTGAGGGCCGTCGTTACGTCGGAGTCCTTTACGCAGGGTTGATGCTGACGTCCGAGGGGCCGATGGCGCTGGAGTTTAACGCCAGGTTTGGTGACCCGGAGACCCAGGCGATCCTGCCGATGATGGAATCAGATCTTGTTGACGCATTGGAGGCGGCTGTTGAAGGGACATGCTCTTCCATGACCCTCAACTGGCGGGACGGGGCATGCGTATGTGTAGTGGCTGCAGCGAAAGGATACCCTGAGAATCCTCAGTTAGGCAAAGAGACCTTCATCGATGCGGAACAGGCCGAAAAGGACGATGTCTTCATCTTCCACGCCGGGACTCGCTTGGACGGGGAGAGGCTTGTGACATCCGGGGGACGTGTTCTGAATGTAGTCAGTACAGGGGGTTCTGTGGAGGAAGCCGCTTCTCGTGCGTATAAAGGCCTTTCCCATGTGAGATTTGAGGGAATGTGGGCAAGGCACGATATCGGGCTGCCGGGCGCATGATCTGCAGCCTCCTTTGTCTGTCATGGATCCCGCCTTCCCAGGCCTTTTCGAAGTATGTCCATGACCTCGGTGAATTCAGCTACTTCCTGGTCCCAATCGAGGGAGGCAAGATCTTTTCTCGCGAGATAGTCCTGCTGAAATCCGTCCATAACAAGCTGGATCAGCTTCAATGCCTTGCGAGGATCGACGTCCGGTCGCAGATCTGAGAAGGTAATCTCATCTAAAACCTTACCCATTCCCTCTTCTGCAGCAGTATCAATGAGGGCTTGAAGTTCCTGTTTCACGTCGCCGGGCGAATCTTGAATTGCCACGGCCAGAAACTGATAGAGGGTAGGATCCTCTTGAAAGAGTCTAAGTTTGATTAGGGCAAGCCTTGTGAGGCGGTGGAAGATATCACCTGGCACGTTCTCCTTATCAGCCTCGTACCACGCGAGCAGCTTTTCCTGGAGTTTTGCTGTAGCCTCTCTAAATGCGACCAAGAACAGATTCTTCTTGCTGCCGAAATAGTGGAACAGAAGGCCTTTGGAGACGCCTGCCTTCCTTACGATCTCGTTGGTTGACGCCAAGGCATAGCCTTGCCCAAACTCCTCTACACTTGCTCTTATGATTCTCTGCCTTTTTTCCTCATCCATACCTGGTGTAGTCATACCGTCACCCCTGTGTAAAATGCAGAGATCCCGTCTTGGCATGATCAAAGATACCACTTCAGCATGACCTGTGCTTGTGCGTACGGACCTTTTGTGATACTTAGACGGCAGTTGAGATCCAGGTTCTCTGTGAGAAGTGAAGTGAGTGTGCCTGTTGCAGTCCAGGTACCGCCTGTCAGGTCAGTTGCACATAGCAAGCCAAACGTGGTGAACTCATCATACTGATATGTTGTCCCGGCAGCAGCAAGCTGTGTTACTGCGCTGATACTACCTAACTGAACATGGTTTCGACAATACTCTGCAAAAACCAGGTTTCCTCCGTGAAGTATGGTCTTCCATCCGATAGTACCGGAGGTTGTGGATATTTCAGCATGAGCGCCGGGATGCACCATATCGAAGCTCTGCGCCCCCATGTCTGTCCACCTGTGACAGATCTCTCCGTAGAATCCTTTGAGCCCTCCTTGAAAGTCCAGGCCAACTGCGTTCTCGATCCATGACGCAGTTAGATTCGTAATGCTTGTCCCATTCCCAAGCCTGACTGAGTTATCGTTGCCTGCCGCGCCTCTGCTTCTGCTTCCGGCTGAATTGCGGTTGCCGGTGGGACCCCCGCGTTGGGTTAGCCCCAGGATCCCAAGGTTTGTCCGGCCTATGCGGAACTCGGCTCTTCCGGCGTACAGATCCTCGCCTAGAACCAGTTCAACTCCGGTAAGGGGAGAGGTTCGCCAGAAGAGAGTGGCAAGAACCTTACCCGGCCTTCCTTCTCCGGATCCTCCGGGATCTCTCGGGGTAATGAGATCCGTTGGGCGGAACA
>JAAZEW010000072.1 GCA_012512055.1 Bacillota bacterium
CCTCCCTTTACTAAGCATGTATGAACTGTCGATTGAATGCCATGTCATTTTCAGCAAGGAGACGGATATCATCTATCCCGTATTTCAACATTGTCACCCTGTCAATCCCCATCCCGAAAGCAAGCCCTGAAACCTCCTCAGAATCATAGCCCACTTCCCGAAGCACCCTGGGGTGAAGCAATCCTGACCCGAGGATTTCAAGCCAGCCTGTATGCTTACAAAGCCTGCAACCGGAACCGTGACAGATAACGCAAGATACGTCCATCTCAGCGCTGGGCTCGGTGAACGGAAAATAACTCGGTCTGAACCTCACATCAGTATCAGGACCGAAGAACTCATGAGCAAATCTTGCCAGGACGCCTTTTACGTCTCCGAATGTTATTCCTTCATCAACAACAAGCCCGTCCAACTGATGGAATACAGGTAGGTGCGATGGATCAGATGCATCAGACCTGTAAACCTTACCAGGGATAATAGCTCGTATCGGAGGTTTGCGGTTCTTCATGATTCTAATATCCACGCAAGTAGTATGAGTCCTAAGGACAATATCGTCAGTGATATAGAAAGTGTCCTGAATATCACGGGACGGATGGTTCCTGGGCACATTCAAGGCTTCAAAGTTGTTGTAGTCCAGCTCTACGTCAGGCCCATCCAAGACTTCAAAGCCAAGATGAGCGAAAATGCGCTCCAATTCCTCATAGACTACACTCACAGGATGCCTGGCACCAATCGAAGGCCTTTTCCCGGGAAGTGTTACGTCAAGGTCTTCAGCCTTAAGCTTGTTCTCCAATTCAATAGTGGCTATTGTACCTCGTCTTGTCTCTATCATGTCCCGCACAGTCTCCCTGGCTTCATTGAGAAACCGGCCGACTATGGGCCTCTCATCTTCAGAATACTCACCCAAACTGCGAAGAGCTTGAGTTATCTCTCCTTTTTTCCCAAGATACTTCACGCGAATCTCTTCCAGTTCCAAGAGATTCATCACCGATTCTATGCTCTTTCTTGCCTCAGATATCAACTTCTTAGCTTTTTTGTCCATACATATTCCTCCTAGTTATGGAGAAGGGCCACAGTCTTCAAGGGACGAAGACCGCGGCCCCGCGTTACCACCCTCATTGTCAAAAATCGCATCCTCTGCAATTTCTGACCTCTCACACTACATGCAAGCTTCCTTCCCAAGGAAAACCCATGTTCCCCTATGTAACGGTAGGGTCCCGACACAGCCTACTTGCACATCCTGATACTTTCAGAAGCTTTCAGCTTGTAGCTCCAAAGCGAACTTCGACAAGACCGGCTCAGGCCTGCTCGCAGTCTTAGGCAAGCCCTCCCTTCGGGCCTCAATCTTGCTTACTCTTCTCCTTCATCGCTCTTTCAATAATACAGTATTTTGGAACGTTCCTTTCGAAAAAGACGCAAAGTTACTGGGTGACAAGCATCTTGTAGATTAGATACGCAGTAATGGATCCGGTCAACTCAAAGAGCCTCCAAAAGAAGTCAGCGCCCAACATCCAGGAACCACGTCCTTTCAAGAGTTACTCCGCATACTCTTGTTGACCAATTATATCATAGCGTCTCGCCTGTCTGCAACAAGATGCTTTGTCTTGTTACTACCTGTAGATCCTCTCATACCCTCTTTTTTGCCCTATTCACTTCGCCTCTGCCTGTAGGCTTCATACATTAGAATAGAACCTGCAACTCCTGCATTGAGAGACTCTGC
>JAAZEW010000073.1 GCA_012512055.1 Bacillota bacterium
ATTGGGGATGCATGGTCCCCTACTTATGGTTGAAAGGAGTAGCAACACAGTGTATCACCAAAATACTCTGGATCTGGATCCGGACCTCATCCAACTATTTAGCGAAGGCCGTGACGCAGAGAGGGACAACCTTTCGCGTATCGATAACAACCTCAGGCACAACTTCATGAAAGTACTTGAGTCTTTCAGGTCAGTGGGTATAAGCGACCAGGACTTTGCAGGGACCACCGGTTACGGGTACGATGACCGGGGAAGAGATGTTACTGAAGAAGTATATTCCAGGGTTTTTAGGGCGGAGAGCGCGCTTGTGCGCCACCAAATAGCATCAGGAACCCAGGCCTTGTCCCTTTGCCTTTTCGGCCTGCTGCTTCCGGGGGATGAGATCCTCTTTGCCACGGGAAAGCCTTATGATACTTTGCAGACTGTCGTAGGCATGGACAAGCAGATCCCCGGATGCCTCGCAGAGCTCGGCATAACATGGAAGGTGGTGCCTTGGAACGTCCAAGGAGGCTCTATTCCTGAAGCTATTGCAGACTCGGTGACCGGTCGTACGAAAGTAGTGTTCATACAGCGTTCCAGGGGATATTCGTGGCAACGCTCTGTGTCATGCATGACTGTCTCAAAGATTGCACAGGCGGTGAAGGCACGCAACAGAGATGTAATCGTGGTGGTAGATAACTGTTACGGTGAATTCACCGAAACGGTTGAGCCTACGGAAGTCGGCGCTGATATCGCCGCAGGATCCCTCATCAAGAACCCGGGTGGCGGTATCGCTCCTACAGGTGGATATATTGTCGGTAGGAAAGACCTGGTAGAACGCATTGCCACGAGATTAACGGCGCCCGGAATAGGCGGAGAGATCGGACCCAGCCTTAATACATCCCGCCTTATGCTTCAAGGATTATTCCTTGCCCCCCAGATGGTAGCCGAGTCCTTGTCAGGCACGTGTGTAGCCGGGTACGTATTTCGATCTCTCGGATATCCGGTTCTTCCCGATGCAGACGAGATCCCTTCTGATAACGTGCTTGCCGTCATGATGGGGGATGAAGAGAGGCTGCTTACATTTTGTCAAGGCTTTCATGTGGCCGGTCCCGTAAACGCTTTGTACAAACCTGTGGCATCACCTCTCCCGGGATATGCTCATAATGTGATAATGGCAGGCGGGACCTTCGTGCAAGGCTCTTCTTCAGAACTGACTGCTGACGCGCCTATATGTCCCCCGTATATCATGTACATTCAAGGTGGGTTATTGCGTCATCATGTAGAAGTGGCAGTGCTTTCAGGCCTTACTGCGCTGAAGAAGCGTAACCTCTTGAAGCCGCCTGCCTGAACAGCCGCCTGCGACGACACCCCGCCTGCCGCTGACACGCTGCGAGAGTCTGAACCCTTGACTTTTCTATGGGATTTGCTAGGATTATTTTGATCGGCATAATACCGACAGGAAGGGAGCGATTTGAAGGGAGGCGGGACTTTGAATGGAAAACATTCTTGGGAGCCATATCCTTATCGAGGCGTACGACTGTGACCCCGAGATCCTGGATGATATTGAAGTTGTGGAAGAGACTATGGTAGACGCTGCGCTAAAGGCGGGAGCTGAGGTTCGCGAGGTGGCGTTTCATAAATTCAGCCCACAAGGGGTCAGCGGTGTAGTGGTAATATCCGAATCTCACCTATCCGTTCATACTTGGCCTGAGTTCGGATATGCTGCAGTTGATGTATTTACGTGCGGGGATACGGTAGATCCCATCGTCGCGGTGGATCACATACGCGATAGATTTAAGGCCCGCCGGGCTTTGACTTCAGAGGTGAAAAGGGGGATCTTCGATGAGCACAACATCAAGAAGATCTCCCCTGGGTAGGGTTATATGCAAAGGTGGATTCAGAAAACACGTAGAGAATGAAACCGGGAACAGATTTTCTGTTCCCTTTCTCATTTTCAGCGGGTTTATAGACTCAGCAGGATAGTCCTAATTCTTATAGAAGTTATTTCAAAGTATCAGTACTAGGGAGGTAGGATGATGGACGAGAAAGTAACAATGCTTAAGCGATTATCAGAAGCCCACGGAGTCTCCGGTTATGAAGGAGAAATTCGGGAAGTCATCAAGGAATATATAGAACCATATGCCACCACGATTCGCCGGGACAAACTTGGCAGCATAATCGCAGAACGAGTGGGAGACAGCGCGGGGCCTCGCATAATGCTTGCAGGCCATATGGATGAAATCGGATTCATGGTCAAGGCAATAACCCCGGATGGATTCATACGGTTTATTCCCTTAGGGGGATGGTTTGACCAGGTCTTGCTGTCCCAACGGGTTATAGTGAAGGGGTCGCGCGGGGATGTCCCGGGGATAATCGGATCTAAGCCTCCCCATCTGCTTACTGAGGAAGAACGGAAGAAGGTCGTAGAGAAAAAGGATATGTTCATTGATGTCGGCGCGTCAAGTTTCGAAGAGGCGACGGAGTCCTTTGGTATTCAGCCGGGTGACCCAATTGTCCCTGCAAGTAGTTTTGAGATCCTAAAGAACGGCAAGTCATACCTTTCTAAGGCATGGGACGACAGGATAGGCTGTGCGATCTTCATTGAAGTCTTCAAGAACCTGTCTCTGACCGGCCACCCCAATACAGTGTACGGAGTCGGGACCGTTCAGGAAGAAATCGGCCTTCGCGGTGCTGAAACCAGCGTTGACGTAATCTGCCCTGACGTAGCTTTCGCTCTCGAGGTAGGAATCGCAAATGACGTGCCTGGAGCGGATAAAGATGCTGTCCTGGAGAAGATAGGCAAGGGCCCGGTGATCCTCATATACGATCGTTCGCTGGTGCCTAACATCAAGCTTCGAAACCTGGTTACAGACACTGCGAAGAGTCTGGGGATCCCATATCAACTTGATGTTATGGAAGGAGGATCGACAGACGCAGGTAGGATTCACCTCCATGATCAGGGTGTGCCTTCGCTTGTAATAGCCGTTCCGGCCAGGTATATCCATAGCCACGCAGGTTTGATACACCGCGATGATTACGACCATACGGTGGCCCTTGTGACTGAAGTGGTACGGAGACTTGACGCCGAGACTGTGGCGGATCTAGTATCTTAGGCAAAATGTGGTGATGCAAGGAGGGATGATAATGCGTCGTATTCCATTTGTTTTTGTACTCATCCTTGTAGCTTCCTTCTTGACTTTGCCATGCCAATGGGTTTTTGCAGGAGGGAGTCAAAACGTGGAAGGGATGAGATTAGAGGTAGGGACAGGCGAGAGAAAAGAGGTGTCCCTGACTGTCTACAACAGCGACCTCGCGCTGGTAAGGGACACTCGGTTCATTCCATTCTCCAGAGGACTGAATCTCGTAGAGCTCTCAGGCCTTGCTGCGAATATGGATCCCACTTCCGTTTCATTCACCTCGCTCACCGATCCAGGCGATCTGAAAACCGTTGAGCACAATTTTGATTATGCGGTAGTCAGCAGGCAGACTCTTTTGGAGAAGTATGTCGGAGAACAGATCTGGTTAATCGCAGACGGTATCCGTATGTCAGCACGACTCATATCCGTAGACGGGCAAGGTAGGCTAATTGTGGATCTTGACGGAAGGATTGTCCTTGATCCGCCTGGGTCTATTGAGCTTCCACCGTTGCCTTCAGGGTTAATTACCCGTCCGACGCTGGTATGGCATGTAATGGCAGAGTGGACTCGAAGGCATGAAGTAGAGATAGCATATCTTACTACCGGCATTAACTGGTCAGCGGATTACGTATGTATTTTGGATGACACAGACGAGTCATGCGGACTCACCGGCTGGGTTACACTGAACAACAAGAGCGGGGCAACTTACCGGGATGCGAAACTGAAGCTAATTGCGGGAAACATTCACACACTTCCCATAGCCTCACCTGCCCGGGGTGTCGCCAAGACTATGATGGTCGCTGAGTCTGCGGCTGATGCTGCAATGGTGTTTGAGGAGCAGACCGGATTTGAGTATCATACATACGCCCTCTCAGGTACGACTACCGTTGCAAATAACCAGTTGAAACAGGTACAGCTTTTGGAAGCTCCGAATGTGTCCACAAAGAAACTCTACTTTTTTGAAAGCTCCGGTTATCGCTATGCATATGACAGCAGTCTCTACCCGGGCCAAAAGGAGACCAAGAACGCCAAGACCGTTCTGGAGTTTGCAAATAGCGAAGAGTCAGGCCTTGGAATGCCGCTACCTGCAGGCAGAG
>JAAZEW010000074.1 GCA_012512055.1 Bacillota bacterium
CAGGCCGTGGGGCCTGAACAATAAGACTAGTATTAGGGCGCCAAAGGCGATGGAGTCCCGGGGAAGTATAAACGCCAGCGGGGATGTGACAAGGAATGTCTCCACAAGGCCTAGGATGAGGGATGCGGTGTGAAACGGGTCACGCCTCCTCTCGGTGGGAAGGGGGCGGCTTGACTAAGGACTCAGGCCCGAGCTGCAGGACCAGCACACCTACGATCACTGCGATTGCCCCGACTATTTGCATTGTTTCCATCCTCTCTCCGAGGATCATATATGCCAGGACTGCCGTGGCAGCCGGCTCAGCCATACACACAATGCTGGCATGGTTGGCTTCGATGTGGCTGAGGGCTTTGACATAGAGGGCATATGCGGCAAGGGTCGGACCCAATGCCAGTGCAACAACGAACCCCCACGCCCGGCCGGGCAAGCCCCAAAGCTGGTTGAGGCGAGGCGCGGAGATGAGGCTTAGGAACAGAGCGCCGAAGACCAGGGCGTAGAGGACTGTAGTCGATGATTTGTACTTAGCGAGTGAGCGCTTGCTGAAAAGGGTGTAGCATCCGTAGGTAACGGCTGCAACGATTCCTGCGACAATCCCCATGGGGTTTGCCACGAGCTGCCCACGATTGTAGCCGCCTGCCACGAGAAAGCAGTCTGCTAACGTCACAGCGAGGGCAAGGCCTTTGTTTAGGGTGAAGCGTTCTTTAAAGAGGATAGATGCTGCCACGGTTACGAAGATGGGGGCTGTATAGAGCAGGATTACAGCTGTGGTTGCAGAGGTCCGCGCGATTGCTTCGAAGTACGAGATGTAGTTTAATGTGACGCAGACAAGTCCGAACATGATGAAGAAGGGTATGTCCCCAAAATCTATGTGCAGTGCGGCGCGATCCGTAAGGGATAGGACAAACAGGAGCACTGAAGATGCGATGACGCCGCGAGCAGTCACAAGGACGATAGGATCTATGTTGTACCTGTAGATCAGCATTGCAAATATGCCGAGAGTTCCCCAAATCACAGCGGCAGCGAGAGCCAAGAGATATCCTAGGATTGGGCGGCGTTCCGGAGTGTGCCGGTGGGAGATCTCGGTTTCAGAGGATTCGGATGCTCCGGGATTGCCTGTGTTTCGAGGTTTAGGGCATTCCGACGGTGAAGTTGCGCAATCTCCGGGACAGGAACCCGGTGTTGCCGGGAATTTGCCTGATAGCGGCTCTGCCAAGGCACCACCTCCTCATTCAACCCGATGCGAATGTACAGGAGATAGACGATGGCTACCGACTGTGCGGCCAAAGGATTGCTCCACTCCCTACTTTGCTGCTTCCGGTTTTGTGGGCTCGCCTGACTCTCCAGTGTTATCACACACTGTGTCTGTACCTTGGGGGAGGTCCTAACTTGCAATGAAGACTTGCGCAGGCCACTGTTGCATGGTAAAATATGGTTGATAAGGAAGTCCATCCCTATGAAAGTTGCAAGAGGGGGAGTTGACTTGCACTGTCCTGTAGCTTGACAGTTCCTGCTACACATAAAAAGGAGGGCTGCTCTTCCTACGGCCCGCACCAGCGGATAGCGGTAGGCGCAAACCCTCCGTATACCCATAGATCTAATGAGCATGGGACTAGTTGATAGCAGCTACATAATACATCACACGTGCCGTGCAGTCAACGGACGACACGGGCGAGGCATCATTAACGGGAGTTATCCACCGTTGAATGACTTCTTGACTTACCTTATCTACGAATATCGGCGTGAGTCCAGTAGACACTTCATCCACCAGGAGAAGCTGGGGATTTGCCATGAAAGCCCGTCCGATTGCCAGCATCTGCTGTTCTCCTCCGCTGAGGGTCTTGGACACCTGACGTTTGCGTTGATCCAGGATGGGGAAGAGTGCATGCACTTCCTCCATGGACCTTCCAATCTCCTGTCTGTCTGAGTCAACACCCATCCTTTACACTCCAATATCTGAAGTGCTATAATCCGGTTACCTGTCGGAGCTTCGCTCCGGGAGGTGGTTATCTCCTGTCGGAATAGATGGCGGATCCCACCGTAATGCCTGGCGGATCCTATCGGAACAGACTGCCGAATTTGTCGGAATACGCACTTAAGGAAACTCCATCCAGGAATTGAGGTGATACATGATGAGGAATTTGGAATCAGTGGTAGAAGACTATGTGAAAAAAATGAGACAGGATTATGGCATGATAGGAGCGATGGTAACAGGTTCTTATGTTGCCGGGAATATGGGACCCAATTCTGATATCGATATCTTTTTCATTTGGAACCAAGAGAACAGAAGTATGAGGGGAAGAGAATTCTATAGAAGTGTTGAATTCGAATATTTTGTATCTCCTGAATGGAAATATTATGAAAGACTTAAGAGCGATCTGACTTCTCAGCAAATATATGCAACCGGACAAATC
>JAAZEW010000010.1 GCA_012512055.1 Bacillota bacterium
ATTTCTGTGACACAAAGCCTCCGATAGGAGGGCCGACAACACCTACTATCATATAGATAGACTCCACAGTAGCGAAGACCCGCGCACGTGTCTCCTCTTTCGACTGCTCAGCGATGAATGCCTGGAAACTGGGGGCAACAAAGCAGCTTGCAAGGGATGAGATGCCCTGTGCAAGGATAAGCCACTGCCATGAAGGGGCAATAACGTAAAGAACGTACCCGATTATGCCTGCAGTACTGCCGATGGCGATTGCTTTGAGGCGGCCGATGGAATCAGATACAAACCCTCCTATTATCTGAAACGCCAAAGGCACTATTGACGTAACAGTGAAGAAGAGCCCCACCTGTTGCACGCTTGCGCCGAGAGACTGAACATAGAGGGGAATCATCGGACGATTCATACGTGACGCAATGTTTGCCAGAATCATCCCAATGAGAAACACAATCAGAGTTCGGTGGATGAGAGGCGCGGATTGCTCCGGAGTGCCGCCTGATAACGGTGAGTCGATATCCTGTGATGTCATTCGGAAGTCCCCTCCCTCTATCAAGGGCCTCATTCCACATGTGTCAGACTAAGTAGATCACCATGAGACGGTTGGACTTCTCCAGTAACCGCCGGTTTCGCCGAAGACGTCGGCCAGTTTTTACGATTCGGGCGGGCTATGTTAACATAATATGGGAGAGAACAACGCTCTCCACCAGAAGTGATCGCCGGTTTCAGAAAGGGTACGTACCGTGCCGGGTTGCCGGTGTTGCACTCGGGGACCGCTCGCCAAGCGGGTTGCCTTGACAAAATCCGGCCTCGTTGCAATCACCGGCCTCAGAAAACGTCCGTACCGTGCGGGGCCACCCAAGAACTCGGAAAACAGGCGAAAACTAATGAACTCATATTTAGGGCAATACCACGTATTTAGCTACCTCGGGAGGATTGTCAAGGAACTTCCATTCTCCGCGGATCCCCATTACCCGGGCTGCCACTCCAAGATGAAGCATAGAGATGCCGCAATCGAGTCTCCTTGCAGCCATAGGGAGCAGCTCTAAACGGGCGGCTGATACGACTATCCCGTCAGACTCCACTGTAAACCTCCAGGGTTGTCTGTTGACTGCTGACGGCGCCAGACGTGCCGCTTCCAACATGTCCTGAAAACCAGGGGGAGAGTCCTTAGTAGGGATTCCTCGAATCATGGAATTAAGGGGTCTTCTTCCGCGGAATCCTTTAGGCGCCTCCGCACCCCTTCCCCCTACCCCCTGCCTGGGCCTTTTTGCGAATCCTATAGGCGTTACCGCCATTATCTTCTCAGAATCTCCCCGCTTAACCCTGGCCTCCGCCGCTTTCCTGCTGTACGTCCCGCTCACCCAGCACGTTCCCAAACCTAAGGATGTCGCATGAAGAATAATGCCCTCACCCAGGAACCCTACGGCTACTTCGTGGTTGGGATAGGAGGCCTCTCCTATGAGCACAAGTAACATATCAGCTCCGCGTATTCTACCGAAAGCGCCCAGAAATCCGCAAAGGATCTCTTCTGCGCCATCTTCCAGCAACACTGCTCTCGCGCCGTTGCACATAGGTGAGAATCCGTCTGTAAACTGCGCAATTTCATCCCGCATATCCCGAGGCACAGCTCTGCCATCATATGCCCTTACGGAATAGCGGGAAAAGATAGCCTGGTACCAACGGTTTGCAAGGTCTTCCCTAATCATGGCTGCGTCTCCTTCTGCTGAGCCCAATCATGGCGTCGCCCCGGCAGGCTTCAAGATGTCAGCAGCGACTCGACAAGCCTGGCTGATGCCATAAGCTCACATACGGGGATAAACTCGCGGGTCGAGTGTACCAGACTACATCCTGTACCCAACACGACACTGGATATGCCGTTAGCGTTGAAGATGTTGCCGTCGCTGCCTCCCATAGTGGACTCAAACGTCGCGGTTATGCCAATTTTCCGAAGTGCCTCAACAACCCTGACAACCACGGGCGCGCCAGGGTCAATGGCATAGCCTCTGTACTCAACCTTAGCCACGACATCAGCTTTAGCGCCGTGCGCTTCAGCCTCAGAGACGATAGTGGCTGTAAACTCATCTGCCAGTTGCGAAGCCCTGCTCGCCACAAGGCTCCTGATCTCTCCTTTGAACCTGACACTGTCACAGACAATGTTTGTCGCCGCCCCTCCGCCAAGTACGCCCACGTTGGTAGTGGTGTGACCGTCTACCCGACCGAAAGGCAGCTTACTAATGGCGAAGGCTGCCGCGCGGATGGCGCTCACCCCGTCTTGAGGGTTCACGGCAGCATGGGCTGCCTGACCTGCAACATGCGCTTCAAACCCGACGTGGGTAGGGCTGGAGGTTATGACTGTACCTACCGGGCTGGAAGAATCGAATATGTACGCCATCTTACTCCGAAGGCGGGTGTAATCCAAATACCTGGATCCTTGGAGACGAGTTTCTTCACTTACCGTAAATATGACCTCCACTGCGGGTAACGGCTTATGCTTCTTGGCCTCTCTCAGGCCTGCCAATATGGCAGCAACCCCTGAAATGTCGTCAGCAGCCAGCACCGTGTCACCTGAAGATCTGATAATACCGTCATCCACGACAGGCTTGATTCCCTTACCCGGCTTCACCCTGTCAAGGTGGGCGCATAGAATAATGGGGTCTCCCTCTCCTATTCTTCCAATCACGTTGCCGGCATTACCGCCAAACTTCGTGCCTGCATCGTCCATTTCTACATCCAGCCCGATTTCTCTTAGCTTGCCCATGACACGAGCCGCGATTTCAGCCTCATCACCTGACTCTGCATCAATGCTAACCAGTTCAATGAACTCATCAACAAGCGCTCTCTCCAAACCCCTCACCTGCTCCCTAGACTGATAGTCCTCTTGTATGACATATTCTGACGGAAGGCTGTTATTCCTCTGTCTATTCTAATAATTGATATGCAGGTCCTGATTTCCTGCGGTCACAACCAATTGTTCACCTAGGGATATGGGTTGAATTTGCTCAAGGAAAGACAACCATGTGACACCTAGGGCCGGCCGGCGCCTGAAGCGCTCCTTAGCTGAGATTTAAGTCTCCCAAGCACTTCAAGTGCCTCTCTATATCCCTGCTCTTCTACGCGAAGCCTTTTTATTGGCTCTTGACGGTCTTTTCTAAACAGTCTCCGCCAGTACTCTGCTGAAAACACTGGAGGATGTAGGTCTCTCTCGATTTCAGCCAGCTTGTCCTCAGTTTTGGCAATTCGAATATCAATAGCGCATGCGATTATCTCATGCGCCACTTTAGCTCTCTCGCCGGGTTTCCTCTTCTCTATCGAGAGATTGTAGTTCCTGACGGCTTCATCCAAATCGTCACGCTTTAAGGCTAAGAGAGCGGTGCGAACATAGTACGACTGGGGCATCCATCCACGTTTTTTGAACTCATCCACACCTAGTTTGGCAAGGAGGCCCACAAGGGCCTTCAAGACAAATCCATCAAGCGCCAACGACTCCACTCACACTTCCAAGGCCTTCTCAAGCCACTTTGCAGTTTCCGGGTATTTGCTCTTAAACTGCTTCCATTCTCCTTCGGTAATATATATGGGGTCTTTCCCGAACATGGCTCTCATGTTTGTTGACGCAGCTTCAACCATGTCACGATTGACGTACATGGCGCCCAGCACAGAACCGGCGACTGCGAAGAGTCCATCCACAAAGTCAAGGCCTGTGACACTCTCAAGGCCTCGTTCCAGAAGGAGGCCACCGAGGAACCCGACACCTCCAAAGGCTGCAGTTTTTGCGAGACGACTCATGACAACACCTCCTCAATTAGGCGGTTTGCGTTATTCGGAATCTGCCCCTTCACTCTTGGCTGACCGAATCGCTTCCTTAATGTAACGATCCTTATTCCTGATTCGCATCTCCAAGTCTCGGATCTGCTGCCTTAGCTTCTTCTCCGCACCGGAACGACCGCCGAATATACGGGAGTATAACACTGACAGATTAATCCCGAGGATAAGCCCGACTATAATCCCTATGAGCAAGTAGAATAGCTCCATAGTAAATTTAACCTGCATATTCACCCTCCGATTCTACGAGGAAAACATGCTTTTGAACCAGTCATAACCTGCTTATTACTGAGAATTCCACAAACAAGCGCGAAATCCCTTTTCAACATAGACATCAAATCCACATGCAGCATACTCAAGATATCATCGCAAGATAAATAGGAGGATGTTATGAAGCCTGTCAGAGTCTCTGTGAAAGCTGTCATCATTCAGGACGGGACACCCCTGGAAACTAAGAATTCCGATCCCGGGGGACGTTAATTAGCCACCTGCAATTGACTCAGCGACTGCCTCAACCGCTGCTTCCAATGCAGTGACGATACAGTCCAAGGACATACTTGGAGTTTGCACCTCCGTAAAATGCTTCAAACCCTGTTACGAGTATTCTCAACACATTCAGGCCTCTTTAGCCCAGCGGCCTTTTCAAGTAGTGCCAAATCCCCCAAACGCACACAAGCTCCCATCCTTGTCGTGCATACTCGCTTAGGATTCTTCCCGTTGTTTCACCAAATCCTAGAATGCAAATGCATTTGTACTCATATTTCTCCACCCGGCATCACCCCTTTGACATACTTCCCCTGTCTGCGGCGACAGCGCTGGGTTGCGCCATACAACGTAGTTAGTTCTCCTTTGTTCACAGTTTTCCCTTCAAAGGAAATAGGTTCTGTCCTCCAGCGGATGCAAACAGGTAACACCGGGAGCTCGCTGAGAAGCCGGCCGCAACGAAGCGACATTTGTAGGCCCCTTTGGCGTCAGCATCACAAGCCCCGCACTAATTCTCTCAAATCATAGATCACTTCGTCTGCCCCGGCCTCTTTGAAATCATCTGCTGTAAAGGTGCCTATTCTCCCAATGAATCTTACCCCATTGTCCCGGGCTTTCTCAAAATCCCGCAGCGAATCGCCGACAAAAACCAGGTCTTCGGTATCCGCCTGAAAGTGCTTCTTGATGTAGTCGAAGTGGTCTTTTCCCTTTGAAAACCCTTCTCTGTATCCAAGGACCAAGTCTGGAGTCAAGCCGCATTCCTTTATGTAGCTTTCCATTATGTGCTGGAAGTTACTTGACGAAATAACCACTTTGTTTCCTCGCCGGGCCAGGGCAGTCAGGACTTCTTTAGTTTCAGGAAACAAAGGTTCATTCATAACCTCATCTTCCTTCTTCCGCTCAAACTCCTCCACAATTTCACTGTTCTCCTTTTTTCCCGGAAACATGTATTCCATCTGCTCCACAAACGGGAGGCCTGAGGTCAACATATACAGATCCCTGCTGAGCTCTAAAGACAACCCGTAGTACCGGTTGATCAGTCCGGAAGCGATATCGGCAAGACGAGGCATGGAATTCACAATAGTTCCGTCAAAATCAAAGATTATGATTCTATTCATCGAATGGCCTCCTAATGGCGAAAATGACCCATGTGCCTGGCTGTTTGATATGTTGGCACCCAGTGGGAAACGTGAAATACGAACTACAAGTCGACAAATGATTTTCGTAGCCTGACATATGCCGGCAGTCCGCCTTCGATCTGTATCTCTACTTCTCCTTGAATCAACGGACGGGCATAGTCCAGGAAATCAGCGGTCACGAAGTTGCCCTTACTGTTTAGCCACTCCTTCGGAACCTGCCGTTCAACATTAGCCACACTCCCCAGTTTAGCCAATCCGGTTGCACCCTCTTCTTCCAAAAGGGTTACCATGAACCCGCTTTGGCCTTGGACAGCAGCCTTTACGGCGGCTCTCCCCACTGCCATCGCATCGCACACATCTCTCCGGGAAGCAAAATGCATAGCAGCCTGTTGACAGATGTCCAGTTTGATGTTACGGACTTTTATTTTCAGGTTGCGCTCAATAACGCTCCTTAGAAACTCACTGACGCCACCCAGTGTAGGATGGCCGAAAGAATCAGTAGCGACTTCGCCGTGCTGAACCTCTATGTACTCTCCGCTTGCATTCCTCAAACCTTCTCCGACTACGATAAAAGCCCCACCGATTCTCCAGTATGTGTCCTCCACATCCCCTAGAAAACTGTCTATATCAAACGGCTTCTCAGGAAAGTAAATCAGATGGGGGGCTTCATCCTCCAGAGACTTGGCCAAGGCACTTGCGCCTGGAAGCCATCCTGTATTTCTGCCAACAGTCTGAAGAACGGTAATAGGCTCAGATGTATACATGCTGGCATTATGAAGTCCTGCCTCTTTGACTGAGGTCGCCACGTACTTAGCACAACTACCGTATCCCGGGCAGTGATGGGTCTCGGGAAGGTCGTTATCTATGGTTTTTGGTACACCCATCACCCGCATCTCATACCCCATCTCTCCTGCTGCCTTGTTCAGCTTGTCAGCGGTATCCATGGAATCGTTTCCGCCGATATAGAAGAAGTACCTGATATTAAGAGACTCAAATACTCTAAAGATGGTCTCTAAGTCAGACTCTTGCACCTTATGTCTGCATCCACCCAAAGCAGCACCGGGAGTCCTCGTGAGCCCCTCTATTATCTCATCCGGTTCAAGCCTGAGATCAATGAGTTGTTTGTTCAACACTCCTTCTATGCCGTGGATTGCGCCGTATATGCCACCGATAAACCCGTACTTCTCAGCTTCCGTGATTATGCTATACAGGCTGCTGTTGATGACAGAAGTCGGCCCTCCCGACTGCCCGATGAGAACGTTTCCCCTTAGCGACATTTCTGATACACTCCCTCAACTTGTTTAGTGGAGCAAGACGTCCCGGCCCTGGAATGAATTCTTGTGGAGCCGCTCCATTTACGCTTTGTGTACTGAGTGATAACCACAGGCTATTCCCTGACGAGTGATGGCGAACCGGACAACATTCACCCCCGAGTCCTGTTTGTCATACGCGCAACCACTGTTAACAGGGCTTTCGGTGAAAACGACTTTCAGCCCCATTGATTCCGCCAGCACTTTGGTTTCCGGGCTCGGTAGATTGTGGATTCCCTCATTATCGACATTGATTACCAGGTACTTTGCGCCTACAGCCTCAATCAATTCCCTACTGATACTGTCTATATCTCCGTGATGTGGCGCTTTCAAGATAACTGCCTTCAGGGTCTCAGTGCTAATGAATCGCTCCCAAAAAGACAGAGGTACGTCACTTGCGAGCAGAATTCCGGCATTCAGATAATCAATTTTCGTCACTATGCAAGTCTGATTTAAGGATTTGTCAACCTCTGGCAACTTTTCCGCTCTTACATCAGGGTCTGTGGTACCGTAGATCATCTCCATGTCCCGGCTTAGTCTGGCAAGCACTTTTTTGCCCGGAGTGAACCCGGTAATCCTCAGCGCAGCGCCTTCAATATCCGTCTTGTATTCAACATCCTCGTCGACAAGCCGGATTCTGGCTCCGTTTCTCTCCAGGGCTTGGAAAATGTTATTGTACATGTTAATAGATTGGCTTATGCCGCCACCGTCCGCATCCAGTTCTCGACTCTGAAACTCCCAAGGCAACAGGTAATTAACCCATGCCTCCCGCACTGTGAGGCCATGGATTACTTCATGAATTCCTGCTATGTGATCCCGGTGAAAATGCGTCAAAATCATCAAGTCAATATCCCTGATCCCTTCCACACGGAGATACTCAGAGAGCTTTATCCGATTCTGATGGCAGGCGAACATTTCCTGCCGGTTGTCACCGCCATCCACCAAGATATTCAGGGGTTTGACGCCGGTTGCTCTAATGAAGATACTCTCCCCGAATCCGACATTCAAGAAGTCTATGATTAGCCTTTTGTCACTCAAATACCTTCTCCCCTTATTCTTCAGGTCGTCAGCGGGAACCCCATCTCTCTCTTTGAAGAATGATAGTCATTCTGATGTCCGACAACGGCTCCCGAAATAATTTCTCCGCGAAATCGAAAATCCCTCTTTTACTCACAAAGTATTACTTACTCTGTTTGGGCAAAACAGGCTCAATGATACCCCATGCACTGTCATGATGCATGTCCCATATATCCGTTGCCATGAGACTCTCATCAAGAAGAGGTGTTCAGCCGATCTCCGTCGAAGGTAAATCCCAAAACCCCACACTGATTCAGGAGGTACCGACGAAAGATGAAACGCTCCGGGAAACTGCGGATTCTCGTCGCATTGCTTGTTCTCTTAATACCAGCCTGCATATGCGCAAACAGAGGCGGCGCAATGGCACAGAACGGGGTTGAGGCATGCTCCTCAAACATTGCGCTTGTAAGAGAGCTCATAGGGGCAGGGCCATCATGTGGCACAATCACTGCTGAAGAATATCCCCCTATATATCTACGTGGTCAAATTGAACCAACAGCCAATGTAATTATGCTAATCCCAGACGGCGCAGGTCTTACCCACAGGACACTGGCGCGGATAGTATACGGCGGCGCCAATTCCAGGCTCCCCAGCGAGAAGATGTGGGAAGTAGGAATTGCAGACACCCACAGCGCTGACGCGCTTGTTACAGACTCTGCTGCAGCAGCGACTCAGCTCGCCACAGGATATTGGACGAACAACGGCATGATTAGCGTTACCCCCGAAGGCGCCTTGGCTAAGACTATCTTGGAGCTTGCCAAGGAACAAGGCAAGTCAACAGGCCTTGTCGCAACGTCTCGCATCACTCACGCGACACCTGCTGCATTCGGTGGGCACTGTGCTGCGCGAGAAGACGAGGATGAGATCGCCCTTTGGATGCTTGCTAACGAAGTGGACGTTTTGATCGGTGGAGGAAGACGGCATTTCCTTCCCGATTCCGGCACGGGGAAAAGAATGGACAACCTCAATTTGCTCTCGGAATTTCGGAAATCCGGATGGGAAATCGCTGACTCTTTTGATTCCTTAAGGGATAACGGATCAGCCAGAATCTGTGCACTTCTTGCCAACAGCCATCTGCCACCTGCGCCAAATCGTGAATACACCCTTCAAGACCTGACACATGAAGCTATTCGGAGACTGTCGACTAATCCTCGCGGCTTCTTCCTAATGGTAGAAGGCTCGCAAATTGACTTTGCGGCTCACATGAACGACGAGGCCGGGGTCGTCGAGGAGCTTCTGGATTTTGAAGGCGCAGTGGCTGAGGCTTTTCAGTTTGCGAAGGTAGACGGAAACACTCTCGTCGTGGTAGTGGCTGACCACGAAACCGGAGGCCTTGCCATAGTCGGAGGAAGCACAGACTCGAATGAAGCGGAGATTGAGTGGGCTTGCAATGAACACACCGGATCTCCTGTAGTTGTCTATAGCTACGGTCCAAATTCATATTTGCTGGGCGCACACATATACCTTGCTGATATCCCCTTCATAATTGCGCGAAGCTGGGGCGCAACCCAGTTTGGACCTGAAAGGAAATGTCTCTTCCTATCATCAGAGTGAGCGATAGCACAAGGGCTCTCCTCTCTAAGGAAAGCCCCTCTGCTTTTATTCAAAATCCACTTGTCAGATGCCTAGTTCCCGCGCAACCGATACAAATGCATCTACCGCAAAATCCAGGTCTTCCTTTTGGTGTGCAGCAGATAACATACACCTTATCCTAGCCTTACCCCTTGCTACGGTAGGATAGCTTATGGACTGGGCGAAGATACCCTTATCAAACAGTTTCCTTGAGAATGTCGATGCCGTTTTCTCTTCACCCAGCATTACAGGGGTTATCGGCGTCTCGGTATGACCGATATCAAACCCCTGATCTTTCAACCTTCTCTGAAAGTATGCAGCATTATCCCATAGCTTCCTGACAAGTTCATCGCTCTTTGTGAGTACGTCCACTGCTGCAATTGCAGCAGCAGTGTCTGCCGGTGTGAGTCCTGTGCTAAATAGGAACGGGCGTCCCTTTTGTTTGAGATAGTCAATTAGCACACCGGGACCTGTTATATAGCCCCCCATGACTCCGAAAGCCTTCGACAGTGTACCTACCTCCATTTCGACCCTTCCCTCAAGCTTGAAGTAGTTGACAATACCTCTCCCGCTGTCTCCCAGGACCCCTTCACCGTGAGCGTCATCCACCATGACAATAGCACCGTAATCATCAGCCACCTCCACGATTTCAGGTAAAGGGGCAATATCTCCGTCCATGCTGAATACACCATCTGTAACCACCAGCATTCTGCGGGCGGAGTCTTTGTTCTCCGTGATTTTTCTTCGGAGGTCAGCCACGTCATTATGGGCGTACCTCACGACGCGCGCTTTGGAAAGCCTGCAACCGTCGATTATGCTGGCATGGTTGAGCTCATCGGAAAAGATGATATCCCCGTCTCCTGTGACTGCAGGTATCACAGTAAGGTTCGCGACAAAACCTCCTTGAAGCGCTATACAGGCTTCGGCATGCTTGAACGCAGCCAGCTTCCTTTCGAGTTCCAGATGGATCGTTTGAGTGCCTGCGATTGTCCTTACAGCCCCGGGGCCTACACCATATTCGTCCACAGCCCTCTTGGATGCTTCCTTGAGTTCTGCATGGTCGGCAAACCCAAGGTAGTTGTTGGAACACAGGTTCAGCACTCGTTTACCGTTCACAATAATCCAAGCCCCTTGGGGCCCCTCAATTGTTCGTATCTCGTTGAACAGACTCTCTTCGCGTAAGGACTCCAGTTCACGACGGAGAAACTCCAGTTTATCCATTATTCAACCCCTCCAGGATAAAGAACGATCTTACCGCAGTCGCCTTGTGTCATAAGATCCATACC
>JAAZEW010000011.1 GCA_012512055.1 Bacillota bacterium
AAGATACACTCGTTGACAGACTCCTCACGAATTGCTCCCAGGTCGTTATAGGTAAAATCAGCAACAAAGGACCCAAGCCCCGGCCTGGTCACAATGATCCCCTCATTTTCCAGCTCAGAGTATGCCCGCTTTGTCGTGATCACGCTGGTCATAGCCTCCTCTGCCAAGTGCCTAATAGAAGGCAAAGGAGTTCCGGGCGGGAGTTCTCCGGAAAGGATCTTCTCCTTTATCTGGTCGACTATTTGCCTGTAGAGAGGCACAGGATTACTGTAAGATAAGTGAATGTGCATAGATTCACCACTACTGTATATATAGTCTATACACAGTATAAACATAATTAGGGACGGTGTCAATAGTTTTTTGCTGCCTTTTGCTGCCTTTGGTGTAGATAGTTCTTTGCTACACTGCTGTCGGTATGTGATCATGACACGTCTTTCAATCACGCACTCGGTTTCGCGCGTATACTCGGGCCTGCTTGAAGAAGCCTGATCCAGAATCAATCACTGATTCCAAGGACGTGTTCGAGAATAGTGCACGTTGATGTGGTAACCCTAAGGGTCCCTGGTGTGTTCGGTTTTTGATCACACATTGCAGGACCGTGTTCGAGAATAGTACACGGTTTTTAGAAAGTCCCCGGCGACGGCGGAAGGCCATGCCACATTTTGGAGAATTGCCTAAAAAAGCTTGAATCCCCCGGGCGAGGTGATCGAATTTCGCACACCCCGACCCTAATCTGTGTTCGAAAGTAGTACACGTCCTTCCTGAAAACTCCTGGGGTGTCCGGTTTTCGATCACGGATTCCAAAACCGTGTTCGAAAACAGTACACGGTTCTCCAAACGTGTGTTCGGCTTTCGAACACATGCCGTCAGAACTCGCTCAATATCAGCGTCATTTAGGTTCTGTGTTCGAAGATCGAACACAAAACCCGGAAGGCGTGCTTGAAAATAGTACACGGCTTCAGGAAAACAACCGATTTAGAGGTCCCCTCCGGCTTATTCCAGAAAGCGTGTTCGAAAATAGCACACGCTTTCCAAGAGCGTGTGCGAAAATCGAGCACCCGGCGAGATGAGTGTTCGAAAACCTTACAGCAAGCTCGGTTAGGGTGATAGAATTTCTTTCACGCTCAGATTTGCTTGAGAAACCGTGTTCGAGAATAGGACACGGTTATCGGAACCGGCGTTCGAATTTCGAGCAGTCATCATTAGAAGTCGCTTAATCTGTAGAGTCATTCGGGGTTTGGTGCTCGAAAATGGAACACGGTTCCCAGAAAATAGTCGATTTCTAGGCACCCTCCGGCTTATTCCTGAAAGTGTGTTCGAAAATAGTACATGCCTTCCAATGACGTGTTCGACAATCGAGCACCTCTGGGAAGTTGAGGCTCCCAGACCCGAGGACATCAGCAAAGTGGCCGTCAGCTTGCTGTTATCGACTAAGTGGACTTGATGGAGACCGTTGGACTTCTCCAGTAATCGCCAGTTACGCCGAAGACGTCGGCCAGCTTTTGCGATTCGGGTGGGCTGTGTTAACATAATATGGGAGAGAACAACGGTCTCTTGATGAACCACCGGCATTGATCTAGTGAGGCTGACAGCCTGCTGCCATCGGTTGGGCAAATGGACAGCAGATCCCGATTGACCCAGCAGGTCTGAAGAAGGGCTGACGGCTGTGCAATGCAGTGACAGGGGCTAATGTGGCTGCACATAACGGCGTCAAAGGCTGATAGATATGCATAGCGGCGAGCAGGGCAGATTGCTGTCCAATACAGCGAGATAGGCTGATATAGCCAGGCAATTCATCGACTGGGGCTGAAACCTGGGCTGACAGCTACGCAATGCAGCGACAAGGGGTTATCGCCTCGAGGGAGAAGATCCGTATTCCGTAGGGGTCCAAGGTGACTTCCCTTCCGAGAAGGCCTTGCCCGCTGATGCATACAGGTGAGATTTGGCCGTTTAGCTCCGTAAAACGATAGCCTACCTCTGCAAAATCACGAACCAACTCTTTAGGTGCGCCTACTCTGGTTTCAATCATTTCACATGTGAAGTTGAGAAGCACTACAATTCGGCAGTCCTCATACTCGCGATAGTAGGCGAGTACTGAGTCATCCCTGGCTACATTGAGAAAAGTGAGCGAACCACGCCTGAGAGCAGGAATATTATTGCGCATGTGAGAGAGCTGTCTATATAGCTCCCTCATGATATAGTCGCCGCTGTCCCACTGGATCTTGCATGGGTCGAACAAAGATACCCGCTCGTGTTTGCCAATCTCCTGGCCGTTATGAATGAGCGGTACCCCGTCCATAGTAAAGAGAAGAGCTGCCGCCACTTTCAACCCTCGCACGCCAATCCGTTCAACCGCCCGTGGCTGGTCATGGTTTTCCAAGTAGCGCATGCGCATGGATCCTACAGGGAAATTGAGCCTGTCCTCTTCTATGAGATGCCGGATTGCCCTGGCAGAGAGTGTCCCAAAAAACACTTTCTGCAATACCTGGGGAAGGTTCTCCTCATAGGTCAAATCAAAGGCGGTGGCGTTGTGGGATGGTTCGCGGGATTCAGCGAGCAAGATGGCATCAGGTTTAGCTCTTTTCAACGCTTCCCTGGCTTCACGCCAGAAATCAGTGGGCACCAGTGCGGCTACATCACACCTGTAGCCGTCTATGTCGCACTCCCTAATATAGTAGAGCATCGTGTCGATCATATAGTTGCGAAGATCCCGATTTCTATAGTCAAACCCTAAGACGTCAGTCCAGCCGAATCCGGGGGATTGAGGCCTGCCATGGGAGTCGCGCTTATACCAGTCAGCACGGATCCTCTGGAGCCGGCAATCCACCGCGCTGTGGTTTGCGACGAAATCCATGATTACCTTCATCCCATAACCGTGGGCTGTCCTAACAAGCCTCTTCAGGTCCTCCAGCGTGCCGAGATCCGGATGAATGCTGCGATAGTCAGAGATGGCGTAAGGACTTCCCAGAGCCCCTTTCCTGCTGCACACCCCAATAGGGTGTACCGGCATGAGCCATATGCAGGTTGCGCCGAGATCACGGAGCTCGGGGATTCGCCGCCTTACAGCGTCAAGTGTCCCCTCGGCTGAAAATGCCCGGGGAAACACTTCATAGATTACCGCATCCTGCAGCCAGTCGGGACTTTCGACAGCTCTCAGCTTTCCGTAGCCTCGCGCTTGTGCAGACGGAATCGCAAGGCGGACATCGCCATCATCCGTGACTTCCAGCGCAGAATTCACCCCTCCGAACTCATTTAGCATCATACACGGATTGGATGGGTCATGTGTCCACATGCCGTCCACTATGAATTTGTACTGATGTACGCCTTTACTCAGGGGAATGACTGTCTCCCACACGCCACAGGGGTACTCCAGGAGTTCACACGAGCCGGTGTGCCAGTTATTGAATTCACCTGCAATATTCACTGAGGATGCACATAAGTCAAAATAGCGAAACCTAATTCCTCCGCGGACACGTGTTGGGCTGAGTTGTTTATGGATTGCGTCCAATCTCCTGCTCCCCTTCCCATCACTCTACCTGAAGCCTCGGCTATGTAGCTGCACTTTAATTATACTGTTCTCTGTAAGAGAAAAACAGGAGCATTTTCTTCCTACGGCGCCACACCGAAATGATCCGCGATGCCGAGATAGATGTAGTACCCTTCGCGCCAGGTATAGCCCATGTCCTTGAGCCTTGCCTCTTCGTATGGGTTACTGATGTATGAGGCCTCTGTGAGGATTGCAGGCATAGACGTATAACGAAGTACGTAGAACCCGGCTGTCCGAGCTTGCCCGTCTCGGAGGCCGAGGCCTTCAACGACACGCCTGTGCACCTTCTCCTGCATGTCAATAGCCGTCCTGTCAGCATAGTAATACACGTAGGTCTCAGTTGCGTTATAGTCACGGTTCAAAGACGCGTTGTGATGGACGGAAATGAATCTGTCAGCTCGCCAGTTGTTGGCTGCTGCGACTCGCTGGCCAAGACTTACATCGATATCGTCTGTGCGCGACATCATGACTTGTGCCCCGCCATATTCCCTCAGGCAATTGGCGAGGACGCGACTCACGCGGAGATTTACGTCGGCTTCGTGCACTCCGGAAGGACCCACTGCCCCGGGGTCAGGGCCTCCATGGCCGGGATCGATAAATATCTTGACACCTTCCAAGCTCCCCTTGGCCAGTGCAGGGAGGCACAGCAAGGAAGATGCACAAATCAAAGCTAGCAAGACTAGGGCAATCCGGGAGGTTGCACCACGGTATGCGGTCCGTGCGGCTGTACCACGGTATGCGGTCCGTGCGGTTGTGGAACGGTATGTAGCCTGCTTGTTTGTGGAATCGCGTGTGGTTGGTGTGGTTATGCCAGACCGTATAGACCGTGCGGTTATCCTTTTGCGCATACATCTCATGCTTCCAAAGACCCCCATTACAGTGACATAGTCAGATTTCGCGTCAGGAGGCTAAGTCCCGCTTCGAAATCTAGAAATTCATGGTTATTCCTGCCGTGAGTCGTCCGTAACTGCTTCCGCTTTCCATCCACCAGTGTTCGTATTTACCTTCTGCGAATATGTTCGTCCTGAGTTCGTGCCTTACCGAGGCAGAACCCAGCAACACGGGAGTTGTCGCGGACTGGGCCATCAAAAGCGAAGGCCTCGCCGCGTCAGGTTGCGCTGTGTCACGTTGCGCTGCGTCGTCAGCCATGTCTTCGTCCGCGCCGTTCTTCCCTAGGCCGTTTCCACCCAGGCTTTCTTTAGTAGCGCCGTTTCCGTTCAAACCGTTTTGATCCGTGCCGTTTTCGTCCGTGCCGCTGCTGCTCTCCTCCCCGCTGCCTCCTTCGTTATGTGCGGCCTCTCTGTCCAGAAACCGAAGGTGAGCTACTTTCAAGTTGACTTCAGTTGAGGGCGAGAAACGGCGGTCATAGTTCACTGCTATCCCTTGGGTGTTTTGGTCAAAGGGAATCGACAGTCCGCCTGAGCGCGAGGCTATGCTCGAATAATACGGGGCGAATCCACGAGCGAGATAACCATATGAAAGCTCCAGGCGATGTTCCGGCGTGTTAATGGCTTCTGCCTTTAGGACAAATCCAGGCACCCATCCGGACGTGCGATATTCAGGATAAAGCGTTGAGCTTGATTCAAACATGCCGACCTCTGCTGCTATATTTCGGCCCCCCGCATTCCCCAGCAGATCTACGGAGATGCCGGTTTCGTCTCCCAATCCGTCGGCTAAGCAGTTCAAACCGAGAGCCCATTTACCTGCCACAGGCCAGGTCAACCTAAATGCCCATAGGTTGTCTGCGCGAGTCACAAATGAGCTATTGTAATAATATCCTGAGCTTAGCCTTGACCATACTCCCACAAGACCCCATTCCTCGGATCCTGTGTCAACGACAATTCCTTCCGCAGCTTCCAAGTCCGTCCTCCCCAAAAGCCCGATAGGGCCCAAGGAAAACCTCTGTTTACCTGCGCGCACCTGAAAGTCCTCTGTGGCGTATCTGACCCAGGCCTCGTCAACAAGGAGCGGCCTCACCATTGA
>JAAZEW010000075.1 GCA_012512055.1 Bacillota bacterium
CGGATTCAGGGTCCAACGATGACGTGGCTTCATCCAGTATCAGTATCCTCGGATCCCTTAGGATTGCTCTGGCAATCGCGATTCTCTGCCTCTCACCGCCGGATAATGTAACGCCTTTCTCCCCTACCGGCGTATCGTACTGCAAGGGAAGCTGCATAATGAAATCATGAGCGTTAGCAAGTTTGGCAGCTTCCACAATGTCTTTCATACCCGCACGCGGACTGCCGTACCTGATATTCTCGCCTATGCTCACACTAAACAGAACGGTCTCTTGAGGAACCAGTCCTATCTGACGGCGTAAGGAGCGCAAAGTAATCTTACTGATGTCACACCCGTCAACATACACCTTGCCCGAAGTAGGCTGATAGAACCTGGGAATAAGGTTTACAATAGTAGTTTTCCCGGACCCGCTCGGGCCTACCAGGGCTACCACTTCCCCCGGCATTACAGTGAGTTCTATATCATGCAGCACCGGTTCAGAAGGACGGTATGCGAAGCTGACACCGTCGAAATCAATGCGCCCCTCCACAGGTTCAGGCAGGGGAATTGCGTCGTTTGGTTCCTCGACTTCAGGTGTCTGGTCAAGCAAACCAAAAACACGCAAAGCAGCACCCAGTGCTTGGTTGAGTCCTCCATACGAAGCAGAAAGCCTTGCAAGAGGAGTGGGAAGAGTCCCTGCAGCGCCTAGGAATGCCATGAATTCTCCTACAGTCAACCCGCCTTCTATGACCCTCCTCCCCCCGAACCACAGGACGCCTGCAAGACCGAAGACTGACAGCAACTCTATAACAGGCGTTATTACTGCATGCACTTTTACTCCGCGCATTGACGCTTGGAAGTTCCCTTCGTTTCTCCGTCTGAATCTCTCCATCTCATGGGCTTCCATGGTGAAAGCCTTGATTACCTTAATCCCGGAGAGAGTCTCCTGGAGGACGGTGGTGACATCGGCAATAGTCGATTGGATAAGTCCGGTTATTCGCCTGAGCTTGCTTCCGGCTTCACCAACTATCCAGATGACCAAAGGCATTATGCTTAGCGTGACCAAAGACAGCTTCCAGTCCAAGTAAAACATGAGCCCCAGGATGCCTACGCTCATCACCGCCTGGGAGAAGAGTTCTGCTAAGCCTGATGACACGCTCGCCTGCAAGACAGCTACATCGTTGGTAACCCCTGATATCATCTCACCTGTATGCTTACTGTCATGGTACTCTATGGACATGCACTGCAAGTGTCCGTACACCTGCTCACGCAGGTCAGTAACGACTCTATGCCCGACATAAGCCATGAAATAGACTTGTCCGTAGGAAAATACGCCTTTTGCGATGAATAACACAATGACTCCTATAACGGTGATGTTAAGCATCCTGCCCATTGCGACAATATCACCGCCGGTAAGAACCTTATCTACCAGTTCTTTCACAATCCAGTATATGGCTAGATTCAGAATGCTTGCCAAAGCTGTAGAGAGCAAACCTACAAGGAGTAGGTGTCCGTATGGAGAAACATATCCTAAGAGCCTCTTAATGGGTCCTCTCTTTCGGCTCAAAGTACCGACCTCCAGTTGTAATCAACGTGTCGAGCACTGAAGAAGCGACACTGTCGGCTGCTCCCGGCCTGCCCATCGCTTCCTTCAATTCTACAGAGATTCTATCGCGGGCTTTGGTATCCTGCAAGAGCTCCAGGACTTTTATGGCTACGTCCTCAGCAGTAAGAACCCCGCGGATTTCCGGTGTAATGAATCTTCTTTGCCTCTTATTGGGAATGGCGGTAAATTCTATACGCCCAAGCGCTTTTCGCACTGCTATCCTTTTTATGGGCCTTCCGATCAGGGGCAATCTCCCGATGAACTCAAATATGCCGGTGAGCGGAATCTCCTCGGGTAAGTTAAGGGGGACAGTGACTATGGTAGGCACACCGAGATAACCTAGCTCTGCAGTAACAGAACCCGGCATACATAAGGCAAGATCTGATGCAGCCATAACAGAATAGCGCGACTTTGGAATCACAAAGACTCGTGCCCCTTCTTCAGTCTCGATAACTGCCTGAGCCAAAAATGCCTCATGCCCGCAGTCCGCCGGCTTATGCAACTTGCCGAATACTGCTTCAAGTCCCTCCTTCACCTCATCGCCCTTTGATCCGCCTTTCTGCTTGTCAACACGATTTTCTGCGGTATCCAGAACTGACCTCACCGAATCCACACTGACAAAAGGCGACAAGGGCATAACGAATTCAGTGTTTTCTCGAAATCTCTTTACTATCTCCGCGACTCTAAGGAAGAAGGGCATCACGTATTGAATCTGCTGCTTTCTGCTGCCGGGTAAAAGGCATACCATCGGCGCATCCTCAGCTATCCCCAGCACATCTTTGATTCCTTCAGGATCCCCTCCTCTGCGAACACCGTCTATCATGAGATTGCCGACGATTTCTATTTTCCCGTCAGGCACTCCCTTTTGCTTGAGCTTCCCGGCCACTCTGGCATCCTCTGCCAGTATTCTGATGAATTGTCGCTGGAACTTAATGGTGCGGTCACTGTACGCTACAGCCGGAAATCCAAGCATCCTGGCTATGAGCAGTGAATGCAGATGATCCCCGCCAAGATGGACAACTACCCCACGCCAGGTTTCCCTCTTCTTCCCAGACGCAAGGCGCCTGACCCTCTCCGGAATAGACCCCATCATGATGAACTTCAGGTATTCAGAAGGAGTCACCACAGCGTCAACCCCTGGGATGAGTCCTGCCACCATCGCCTCATAGCCTGTGGCAAAAGGGCAAGGCGGTAACACAATAACGATAACAAGCTCTCCGAATTCCGGAGCGATCTCGTGTTCCGAAGCACGTAAACTTGATACAACAGGCAGCGCCCATCCGGTGACTTCTCCGGGGCTGTTAGCTACAATAACAACAGCGGCACGACTCGCTTTCATCTGCGTGCCACCTCCAATATCAGCTCCGCTGTGCGCATAAGAGCGCCAGGCGAACCAAGTTTGCCTCTGGCCTCAGCCAGGTTCTTTCGGACTTCCGACGAAAGCGAAGGATTCTCCAATACCAACAGGACGAGGCGAGCAACAGCCTCAGGGTCTGCTCCATCCTGCAGGAGTTCAGGGACTATACGTTTTTCCATAAGGATGTTAGGCCACGAGATGTGCGGTATCTCCACAAGTAGCCTTGCCAGAAGGTAAGTGGGGGTAGAAGTCTTGTATAGCACTACCATGGGAGTCCCTACTATCGTGGCCTCCATGGTCGCAGTGCCTGAAGCCACCATAAGGACGTCTGACGCAGCCATACACCGGTGAGTGGACCCGGATATGATGCGCACGGGAAGCCCTGATTTTCGTACGTGCTCCCTGACCAAGTCGCGAGCCACAGTATGGGACAGGGGGAGTAACAACCCGGCCCCGGGCTTTGCCTGTTTGATAAGGGCGGCTGCCTGCAACATCGTAGGGAGTAGCGTCTTGATTTCCAGATCGCGGCTACCGGGAAGGAGCCCGATGACTTCTTCCGCGTCCAATCCCAATTCTCTGCGGGTGGATTCCTTTTCGTCCGGCTCTGCCGGACTCACAAGATCCAAGAGGGGGTGCCCTACGAACCTTACGTCCGCCCCGGCCTTCCGGTACGTGTCAGCCTCCAGGGGAAACACTGAGGCAATCGTCGTGCCTATACCCGCAAGGGCTTTAGCACGCCCCCTGCGCCACGCCCAAGCTGTCGGCGGGAAAAGGTAAACTCCCGGGATACCCTTCCCGGCTGCCCGTTTTGCAAGCCTCATGTTGAATTCGGGGAAATCGATGAGGACAAGACAGTCAGGGGAAATCCGATCCAGCTCCTCGACAGCCTGGACAAAGACTTTGCGGTGCAGGGAAAGGTTGGCCAAAACCTCGGTAAATCCGATAGCAGAAAGAGTAGTAGGATCTTTCAGGATTTCAACGCCCGAATCTTTCATCTTGGCGCCTCCGATTCCCGAAAGCTGAACCCCCGGACTTAACTGAATTAACTTCTCTGCCAGATATGCGCCATATACATCACCTGACGCTTCTCCGGCGCTTATCATTATGTTCAAATACGTCCACCTCTCCCACTGCAACAACGGGAATCTGTGATTCGTCGGCGAAAGCCACAGTATCTTCTCTCCGCACAATAATAGCCCTTCCGGCTTCAATGGCGAGGACCCGGGCGCCGGCAGCACGCATGACATCTATTGTGTCCGGCCCGACAGTGGGGATATCAAACCGCTTGTCCTGATCCTGCCACGCAACTTTCACCACGACACACCCACGAGCCAGACGCCCTGCCCTGCTAATGGCTTCATCTGTGCCTTCGGCAGCCTCTACCGCTACGACAGAGAGGTTTTTCACTATTACTGTCTGACCGACACCTGCTTCGGAAATAACCTTAGCTTTGTTAAAGCCGAACGAAATATCCTCCCATTCGGCGGGGGAAGGTTCCAGATGCCCGAGAATCCCTGCGTCAGGCACTGCATCGCCCAGATACTCCAACTGATTTGCCACACTTATTCCGGCTCGTCTAAGATCCCGGACAAAGGAGGCAAGGAGAGATACATCAGCCCTGTCCGGCTCAGTGTGGGCGATTCTCTCAATGGCTTCTTCAACGCTCGGTCTGTATGTCTCTTTTCGCCAGACCTTTCCAATCATTGCTACTTCGCTTATGCCTTCGTTTCGGAGGATCTCCCGAACGCGAGATATGTCATGCAAATCCACCCTGTGAATGCCGCTGGCGATATCTGCAACTTCCGGGTCGATTTCTTCGGACACGGATATTACGATGACTTCCAGACCCTTTTTGGACGCATTGCGCGCCATGACAGCGGGGAGCTCAC
>JAAZEW010000076.1 GCA_012512055.1 Bacillota bacterium
ACAATCGAAAGAAGAGCCGAGGATAACGGTACCTGGGCGGTGCCGGGGTTCCAAAACCCTCCCCCATAAGCTCTTCCTCCGGTTTCTCCTCTCCCACGGGATGACGGTCGTAAGACCGTCGTCTTATGTTTACCCATGACAAGACTGTCCTTGCCCGCCTTACTCAGTGGAAATGATGTAATAGTAAACAGGCTGCCCGCCATAGTGAACTTCGACCTCCAGATACGGATAGATATCGGCAAGCCGTTCCGCCAGCCCGTTAGCGTCGTCAGAGTGAACATCCTCGCCGTGGTATATGGTTATGAGGGACGTATCAGCGTCTACCATCTGACTTACGAGATTCATAGCCACTTCATTGCGATCTTTCCCTGTTGAGCATAGCTCACCGTCTTTTATCCCGATGAAGTCCTTCTCATCAATGGAAAATCCGTTTACGTTGGAAGCACGAACTGCATAGGTAACCTCCCCTGTGCTTACCTGTGGTATCATGCCTTGCATTGATTCTCGGTTAGATTCAGCGTCTGCCAGAGGATTATAAGTGACAAGAGCCGCAACCCCTTGGGGAATGGTTTTTGTCGGGACTACTACGGTATTTATGTCAGGAGCAAGCTCCTTCACCTTATTTGCCGTAAGAATTACATTGCCGTTGTTCGGCAGAATAATGACGCTCTTTGCCGACACCTCGTAAACAGCGTCTCTCAGCTCCTCAATACTTGGGTTCATTGTCTGTCCGCCTTCAACAACAACGTCAGCGCCCAGGCTTCTCAAGATAGCTGAAAGTCCCTCTCCGATAGCTACGGCTACAACCCCTACAGGCTTCTCTATCTTGCGTTCTTTAGGATTAGCCGCCTCTCCCGAACCCACATTATCCTCGAAATCCTCTTCCTCATCATCATGACCGGCAGGAACAGCACTGTTACGCCTTATCCTTGCTTCCTCAAATTCATTGTGCTGGTAAGCCATATTGTCTATCTTCATCTCATGCAGCTCGCCCAGGCGAATGCAGTGCTCCAGCACTTGCCCGGGATGGTTAGTATGAATATGCACTTTCGCTACATCGCTGGTGCCTACAACAAGGACACAATCACCGAACCGAGCCAGGTCCTGCCTGAGCATATCAAGAGGTAGATTCTTGCCCTTAACAAGGAATTCCGTGCAGTATTTGAACACCAGATCCGCTTCTGCGATCTCTTTACCTTTTCTTACAGCAGGTCCTGCGTCTGCTTTCTGAGGAACCACGATCAGTGGTTCCCTCCTGGCGAATACCGCCTCTCCTCGAATTGACTTTACAAGTCCCTCCCAGAAGAACACGAGCCCCTGTCCGCCGGCATCCACAACACCGGCCTCTTTGAGTGTGGGAAGCATCTCAGGGGTCTTCTCCAGGGTGTCCCGGGCATCTCCTAGGATTTTCTCTACCGCGGACACGATATCCAAGTTGTCCCGCCTGCATTCTGCGGCAGAACGAGCAGCCGCACGGGCCACTGTAAGCATAGTGCCTTCAACCGGTTTCATCACTGCTTTATACGCCATGGATGCTGCTACTTGCAACCCTCGCGCAAGTCCTGCTACATCAAGGGTTGTTTTGCCTTCAACACCCTTTGCAAACCCTCGAAGGAGCTGCGAAAGTATGACACCTGAATTCCCCCTTGCTCCCATTAGGGAGCCTAGCGCCACCGCTTCAGCCAGATCAGACAGCGCCTTACCTTGGACATTGCCGATCTCCCGCACAGCGGCGAGAAGTGTCAGGTGCATATTCGTACCTGTATCTCCATCAGGGACCGGAAATACGTTCAGCTCATTCACAAGTTCTTTATTTGCGCCTAGCCATTCTGTCCCAGCAGCAATCGCACGTGCGAAATCTTCTGCGTCAAGTAAATTCCGCCCCAACGGGCTAACCCCCTGTCGCCGGTCACTTGCTCTCATCCTCTCGGGCATGTGTCACCCTCACACCTTGTACCGTAATATTTACTCTTGAAACCTTAAGGCCTGTCATGCTTTCCACGACATACCTAACCTTGTCCATAACATTATGTGCTACTTCAGTAATCTTTGTTCCATACTCAACTATGATGTAGAGGCCCACCACAACCTCATCCCCGGCAAGCCTCACTTCCACACCCCGGCCCATGTTATCCATGCCGAGGAGCTCAGCTATTCCGTCTTGAATGTTTCTTGACGCCATCCCGACAAGGCCATAACACTCAGTTGCCGCCATCCCACTAATGAGGGCTATCACGTCATCAGAGATGGTAATCTGGCCCAGTTCGGTGCTGACCTCTCTTCCCATTTAACTAGCTACCCCCTGCCTCAGCCATTCGGCAGCAAAGACTTTCCTTTTATTTCTCCGAAACTCGAGGAATTCCTTTTCTGTAATGCTATTCATATCCCTTGTGCCTTTAGAAACACGTCCCCGGAAGACAAAGGCTTCTTGCGCAGCCCGCGCTGCTATGATACAATACGCGCGAGGTGTTTTCAAGACGGGGGGTGCTAATAGGCATGGCAAGTCGATGCGACATATGTGGAAAAGAACCGCAAGTAGGCAGGCAGATAAGCCACTCTCATAAGGTATCTTCTCGGAGATGGCTTCCAAATATCCGCCGCGTAAGGGCGTATGTGAACGGCAAGACAAAGCGAATTAAGGTCTGCACAAGATGTCTTCGCGCGGGAAAAGTTGAACGTGCACGGTGAACACAACCCTAAGAAGATAGAAACTCTTATATTCTTTCCCCACTATTCGACGAGCTGCGAATTCCCCTGTAAGAGCCCGTCGAATTTTTTATCATGCCTTCC
>JAAZEW010000077.1 GCA_012512055.1 Bacillota bacterium
AACAAGGGCAGAACAACTTTGATTCAGTTTTGAGCTGCGCATGGACTTCGATTCCTATTACAGGCTCAAACACTCCTCTCACCCCCAGCTGACTCATGAGCACCCTTTTGAATTTCGGGCCTTCTCTTATGGAACTCGGTAGCCTCTTCGAAAGTGTAGGCTACTCGGAGCAAAGTCTCCTCATCATATTGCTTGGCCATAATCTGGAGCCCGACAGGCATACCTTCCTCATCAAACCCGCATGGGACGGAAATCCCGGGAATTCCCGCCAAGTTAGGAGGCACAGTGTAGACATCAGAAAGGTACATCTCCAGCGGATCCCTGGTTTTCTCCCCTGCCTCAAACGCCACAGTCGGTGAAGTTGGGCCGACAAGACAGTCACAAGTCTCAAAGACTTCTCGGAAATCCCCTGCAATCAGCGAACGAACTCTGAGCGCCTCGTTGAAATACTTCTCATGATTCTCCGCTGATAACACGTAGGTTCCCAGGACTATCCTACGTTTCACCTCAGGCCCGAGGCCTTCTCCTCTGGACATTGCCATCATAGACGCGGAATCCTCGCACCCGGAAGCGCGATATCCGTATCTTACCCCGTCCAACCTGGCAAGATTTGAGCTGGCTTCAGCGGAAGATATGACATAGTAGGCAGCCAGGGCATGCCTGGAATGAGGCAGCGAAACCTCCACGATCCTCGCGCCCAGCTCTTCCAGCTTATCCAAGGCCTTCATAAACGCGTCCTTTACTGTATCGGAAAGCCCTTCCTCCAGGAACTCTTTCGGGACGCCGACTGTGATCCCACTGATATCAGAAACCAAACACTCGGTGTAGTCAGGCAACTCCTCGGGATAAGACTGGGAGTCACCTGGATCGTAACCTGCAATTGCGCTAAGAATCAGAGCGCAATCCCTGACATCCCGAGTCATAGGACCAATCTGGTCCATAGACGATGCATACCCGATTAACCCGTACCTCGATACCAGGCCATAACTTGGTTTCAGACCTACGATACCGCAAAAAGACGCAGGCTGACGAATTGACCCTCCGGTATCTGAGCCAAGCGCAAAAACAGCCTCGTCTGCTATGACAGCAGCAGCGCTGCCTCCACTGGATCCCCCTGGCACTCTCTTTGGATTCCAGGGGTTTCTGGTAGGAAACATGGCAGAATTCTCTGTAGAAGACCCCATAGCGAATTCATCAAGGTTCGTCTTCCCAACGATAATTGCACCTGCATCCTCCAGGCGTCTCACAACAGTAGCGTCATAAGGAGGTATGAAATCCTCCAAGTACCGGGACGCACTCGTAGTCCTTAAGCCTTTTGTGCAGATATTGTCCTTTATCGCAACGGGAAGCCCCTCGAGAGGCCTGGCAGGTTCGCCTTTCGCAAGCCTTGCGTCAGCCTCTTTGGCTTTCCCGAGAGCCTGCTCGCCTGCGACGGTAATATACGCTTGGATAGTTCCGTCTATAGCCGCTATCCGGCGAAGCGTTTCAGTGACTGCCTCTTCCACAGTGACTTCTTTCCGTCTTATCATGGGTAGAAGTTCATGGGCTTTGAGT
>JAAZEW010000078.1 GCA_012512055.1 Bacillota bacterium
AACAAGGGCAGAACAACTTTGATTCAGTTTTGAGCTGCGCATGGACTTCGATTCCTATTACAGGCTCAAACACTCCTCTCACCCCCAGCTGACTCATGAGCACCCTTTTGAATTTCGGGCCTTCTCTCATGGAACTCAGTAGCCTCTTCGAAAGTGTAGGCTACCCGGAGCAAAGTCTCCTCATCATATTGCTTGGCCATAATCTGGAGCCCTACAGGCATACATTCCTCATCAAACCCGCATGGGACGGAAATCCCGGGAATTCCCGCCAAGTTAGGAGGCACCGTGTAGACATCAGAAAGGTACATCTCCAGCGGATCCCTAGTTTTCTCCCCTGCCTCAAACGCCACAGTCGGTGAGGTTGGGCCGACGAGACAGTCACAAGCCTCAAAGACTTCCCGGAAATCCCTTGCGATCAGAGAACGAACTCTGAGTGCCTCGTTGAAATACGTCTCATGATTCTCCGCTGATAACACGTAGGTTCCCAGGACTATCCTGCGTTTCACCTCAGGCCCGAGGCCTTCTCCTCTAGACATTGCCATCATGGACGCGGAATCCTCGCACCCGGAAGCGCGATATCCGTATCTTACCCCGTCCAACCTGGCAAGATTCGAGCTGGCTTCAGCGGAAGATATGACATAGTACGCAGCCAGGGCATGTCTGGAATGAGGCAGCGAAACTTCCATGATCCTCGCGCCCAGCTCTTCCAGCTTATCTAAGGCCTTCATAAATGCGTCCTTTACTGTGTCGGAAAGCCCTTCCTCCAGGAACTCTTTTGGGACGCCGACTGTGATCCCACTGATATCAGAAACCAAACACCCGGTGTAGTCAGGCAACTCCTTGGGATAAGACTGGGAGTCGCTCGGATCGTAACCTGCAATTGCGCGAAGAACAAGAGCGCAATCCTTGACATCCCGAGTCATAGGACCAATCTGGTCCATAGACGATGCATACCCGATTAACCCGTACCTCGATACCAGGCCGTAACTGGGTTTCAAGCCTACAATACCGCAAAAGGACGCAGGCTGACGAATTGACCCTCCGGTATCTGAGCCAAGCGCAAAAACAGCCTCGTCTGCTATGACAGCAGCAGCGCTGCCTCCACTGGATCCCCCAGGCACTCTCTTTAAATTCCAGGGGTTTCTGGTAGGAAACATGGCAGAATTCTCTGTAGAAGACCCCATAGCGAATTCATCAAGGTTCGTTTTCCCCACGATAATTGCACCTGCATCCTCCAGGCGTCGCACAACAGTAGCGTCATAAGGAGGTATGAAATCCTCCAAGTACCGGGACGCACTCGTAGTCCTTAGGCCTTTTGTGCAGATATTGTCCTTTATCGCAACGGGAAGCCCTTCGAGAGGCCTAGCAGGTTCGCCTTTCGCAAGCCTTGCGTCAGCCTCTTTGGCTTTCCCGAGAGCCTGCTCGCCTGCGACGGTAATATACGCTTGGATAGTCCCGTCTATAGCTGCTATCCGGTGAAGCGTTTCAGTGACTGCCTCTTCCACAGTGACTTCTTTCCGTCTTATCATGGGTAGAAGTTCATGGGCTTTGAGTTCATTCGGTCTCAATCGTGT
>JAAZEW010000079.1 GCA_012512055.1 Bacillota bacterium
CCGGCAATGTAACCTGCGACATTGGCACGGATAAGCGGGATATCCATTCCACCGATGACTCCGACTACCTGCTTGTCAGATACAATGCGCGGATCGCCTGCTTTAGTAGTTATTAGACCTGCCACTGCACCTACCACAAACCCACGCTCTGCTTCTTTATATACGTATGATGCTACATTAGGAGCGTCGACTGCGGTGTCCACAATTGCAAACTTTTGATTCGGGAACCTCTCGGCCACAACCTGCAAAGCGTCTGCCTGGTCAAAACCGATGGATATGATAAGGTCATATTTACGAGTCTGAGCAAACCGCATCAAGAGACTCTCGTACTCTGCAACAGCCTGCGGTTCGGCTTGGTCGAACTCTATTCCAAGATCCTTCTCCGCTCGTTTCATACCTTCGTAGGCAGAGTCATTAAACGATTTGTCTCCGAGGCCGCCTGTGGCAAAGACAATAGCCATCCTGGGCTTGGCTGCAGCCGCACCGAACGAGGCTATCCCCATCACCATTACTACGATCAAAGCAATGCTGGATAGAGCTAAGAACTTTCGGGTTCTGTTCATCTCAGAAAATACCTCCTGTAGTCAATTAATGAAAGACATTCCTTCTAGTAATGTCGACGCATATCGAAGCAATCCTGCCATATGCTAGCGCAAAGTAGCCAGTACATGTAGTCATGCACCTGTCTATTGTTATCCACCTACATATGGAAGTTAGCTCGATTGAGTGTCCGTACGCGGTTCATACGTATCGGCTCAATCCAGGTTTTTGAAGTCAATAAGCACCTTGAGGCTTCCACGGATGCACGCTGCGTCAAAAGCGTCTAGCATCTGATCTGCTGAGAAAACCGCATCGATCAGCGGTTCCGTGGTGACCGTCCCATTTTCGAGAAGTCGCAAGGCAGGCGGGAACGGCCCGCACCGTGAACCTACACATGTGATCTCATTACGGACTACCGGTGTAAGGTTGATAGGGACACCTTGGTGAAAAGTGCTCTTTAGCACGATTGTTCCCTTAGGGCGCACTATAGCCATGGCAGTTTCAATGCCTGACGAATTGCCTGTGCAGTCAACAGCCACGTCGACTCTGCACGCATATTCTGAGGATAGGACAGCCTCCATACCGGCCATCCTTGCAATCGCCAACTTCTCCATGTGTTTACCCAGCACGACAACGCGATACCCAAAGGCGTGTATTGCCTGTGCTGTCAGAAGGCCCAGTTTGCCGTCGCCGATTACTGCCACCAGGTCGGTGGGCAGTATGTGGACTTGCTCGAGAACTTCGATGCCTGCTGCAAGAGGTTCAGTAAATACCGCCTGACGGTCGGTGACTGAATCCGGGACGACATGTAGATTGGACTCGGGCAAGATTACATAGTCTGCAAAGCAGCCCTGCCACCCGTTTATCCCCATGGCTTTAACATTGTCGCAATGGCGCGGGTTACCGCTCCGGCACATGGGACACTCACCGCACACTATATTGATTTCCCCCACGACACGTTTCCCCACCAGTCCGGAGTTGTCCGCATCCACAACCTTGCCGACAAACTCGTGCCCCATGATTCCTTTATACGCCAGATAACCCCGGGTCACTTCGATGTCTGTGTTGCAGATCCCCGCAAGAGAGACACGTATCAACGCCTCGTCCCTTCCCCGTTTCGGAATAGGCATGTCCACTGCTTTGAGCCCTTCGTCAAAAACCAGCGCTCGCACACGAGGCCCTCCTTCCTCTTACCCGCACCATAAGCAGCAGCTCCTCACCGTTTAGCCCATAAGAGGAGCTCTTCACCGTTGGGCCCATAGCAGGAGCTCTTCACTCTTTAGCCCATGAGTTGGGAAGTCTCACTGCTTACGGCGCGTGAAAAACTGACAGCAGAATCACCGGGCAGGATTACCCATACAGGCTCTATTTTACCAGTGACTGTAAGACAGTGCAATTTCGAGCCTCAGTCACTCCCCAAACCTTCTCGCAGCTCACCCGTGGACTCCCCCGTACAGTACTCGGTACTCTCTCTGTACCCATTAACTTTGCTCAGCGCCTTGAGACGCCGAGAATTCGGCAAACACCAGATTTCCTGGACATGCGTTCCAACCAGCACTCCGGTTATGGCCATCAGATTAGATAGGAGTTTTGTCCATCTACGAAAAAGCATGTAGGGTC
>JAAZEW010000080.1 GCA_012512055.1 Bacillota bacterium
ACTTCCCCCAGCCACTCCACACCTGAATCCTTATATGACGGATACCGCTTCCACTTCATAATGCCATCTCCAGTAGCATGTCAGAGATCTCCTGTTCAATCTGTTTTAGATCAGCCTCGATTTCCTCCAAGGGACGGGGAGGTTCATATTGATAAAAGTACCGATTGAAATCGATCTCATAACCTACTTTGGTCTTATCCTCATCCATCCAGGCATCGGGTACAAAAGGAAGCACTTCTCTGGCCATGTACGTATGGATATCTTCCTTAAGCGGTACATTCTCATAGTCCCGTAGCTCAGAATCAGGCTCCGGATTGCCCTTTTTGTCTACGCATACATCCGCTGTCTCATCCCGTTCAGACAGTGCCATGAGAATTGCTCTGAAGCGTCCGGCAGGTTCCTTAATGCCGGCTTTTCTCATGGCTTTGGACCATTGATCCCTGTTCTTTACTACACCTAAGGGACGCAAAGATTCCAAAGCTTTTAGAATTTGTTCCTGCTTCTTCTTTCCTTCAGCCACTTCCAGAGCTGCTTCTTCTTTGCTCTTACGTTTTCTTGATTTGGCCAGGGATTGAAACTGTCTGGTTTCTTTTACGCGTTCCAGGCGTTCATCGGTTACAGCGAAGTTTAACTTTAAGGGCCGTTCTACAGTAATGCGCCGGTAACCAAAGTCTTCATTATCAAAGATGCGGACGAATTCGCCTTCTTGGAAGTCACCGTATAGACGGGTGATCTCTTCCCGTTGCTCATCACAGATTTCGTTACGTTTATTCCCCAGGCTCTTTCGCATTTTCTTGAAGAAGCCAGTGGCATCAACCAGCTGTACTTTCCCTTTCCTGTGAGGCTGCTTACGGTTGGTTAGGATCCATACGTATGTATTAATACCGGTATTGTAGAAAAGTTGATCAGGAAGAGCGACGATACCTTCTAACCAATCGTTCTCCAGGATCCAGCGGCGTATCTCGCTTTCTCCGGAGCCTGCAGCACCTGTAAAGAGAGGCGAGCCATTGAATACGATGCCCAGTCTGGTACCGCCTTCGCTAACAGGCTTCATCTTGCTCAGCATGTGCTGCAGGAACAGAAAGGAACCATCATTGATTCTGGGAAGTCCGGCACCGAAACGTCCTCCATAGCCTTGTTGTTTATGTTCCTTCTTGATGAAGTTTTCCTGTGGTCTCCATTCCACACCAAAGGGAGGATTGGCTAACATATAATCAAAACGCTTACCTCTGTGTTTGTCATCAGTAAAACTGTCACCGTACTTAATGTTCTCCATGTCCTGACCCTTAATCATCATGTCAGAACCACAAATTGCATAGGCTTGGGCATTATAGTCTTGGCCGAATAGCTCCAGGTGACTCTGGGGATTCAGTTCTCTGAGGTAATTTGCGGATACTGAGAGCATCCCCCCTGTACCACAGGCTGGATCGTACATGGTCTTGACAATACCCTTAACTGACAGGATGTCACTATCCGGCAGAAACAGCAGATCCACCATGAGCTGAATCACTTCCCGTGGAGTAAAGTGATCTCCGGCTTCTTCGTTACTGGCTTCATTAAAGCGGCGGATCAGTTCTTCGAAAATATATCCCATTTCCAAATTGGAGACGGTATCAGGATGTAAGTCAATTTCATTGAAGCGATTTACTATCAAAAACAACCGATTGGTCTTATCTAACTTGTCCACATGTTCTTCGAAACCGAAGCTGTCGATAATCTCCTGAGCTTTGCTGCTAAACCCTTTCATATATTGGATCAGGTTTGCTGCCAAGTTATCAGGGTCTCCCTTTAGGGATTCAAATGTGAACTTACTGATATTATAGAAGTCATACCCGGATGCTTTCTTTAAGAACGGCTCCAGGTTTTTTATCGGACCACCTTGCATCTTTTCATAGGTATCCAGCACCTTTTGCTTTGTGGGAGCCAGAACACAATCCAGGCGACGAAGCACAGTCATAGGCAGTATCACGTCTTTGTATTGGTTAGGGCGATACGGTCCACGCAGCAAATCCGCAATGGACCAAATAAAACTAACCTTTTCGTTCCAATGATTCATGTATATCCTCCTTAACGCCTACGCATTAGCGAAGAAGTATCGCTACCCCGTAGACATCCGGATTAGCAAAATGCTCTACCTTTATAGTATTTGACAATATTGGGTGAAATCCCTGTTTATGCCGATCTCAATGCGCTCTGAGGATAGAGACCTAAGTAGCCTAAGCTTCCAACCGAGGCGTATCCACATCAACCGTAACCAGCTTGGTGTACAGGCCGTTGAGTCTCATGAGTTCCTCATGGGTTCCTTCTTCTACTATTTCGCCTTCATCCAGGACCACAATTCTATCCGCATGGCGGATGGTTGAAAGGCGGTGAGCGATAACTATCGTCGTTCTACCTCCCGTAAGTCTCTCCAGCGCAGCTGCAATCTTGGCCTCTGTCTCAGTATCCACTGATGATGTGGCTTCATCCAGAATGAGGATAGGCGCATCGTAGAGGAGAGCTCTTGCTATGGCAAGTCTTTGTTTCTGTCCGCCTGAAAGCCTTACTCCTCGTTCACCTATGTGAGTGTCATACCCGTTGGGCATCTCCCGGACAAACTCGTCAGCTCCTGCGGCAATGGCAGCTTCTACAATTTCCTCCAAAGTTGCATCCGGGCTTCCGTATGCGATGTTTTCAGCGACTGTCCCGTTAAACAGGAACACGTCCTGTAACACCATACTGATGTGCCGGCGAAGGGACGAGACCTTGACAGTGCGGAGATCGATCCCGTCCACCAGGATGCGTCCTTCATTGGGATCATAGAACCTGGGGATAAGGTTAGCCATTGTCGTTTTTCCGACACCGGTGGGACCGACCAGTGCCACCATTTCGCCGGGTTTGATTTCCAGGTTTATGTGCTTTAATACAGGGACTTCGTCATAGTTGAATGAGACGTTATCATAGGTAACGTATCCTTCAACACTTTCCAGCTCCACGGCGTCAGGAGCATCATGTATATCAGGTTCTGTGTCGAGCACTTCAAAATAGCGGTCTGAGGCAGCCAGGGCTTGTTGAAGGGATTCGTTAAGCCGGTTAAGCTGCATGATAGGCTGGTAAAAGGAAGTTACATAAAGAAGAAACCCGGTGATATCGGCAATGGACATCTGATCTCGGATTGCCATCAAGCCGCCGAACAACACAACTGAGACTGTTCCGAGGCCTGCGAAGAAGTCAATTCCACCGTGAAAACAAGCGCTTGTTGCCACGGCCTTTGTAATAGCCGAAGAGTGCACCATAATACGCTTTCCTACAGACTCCATCTCCCGTTCCTCTTGGGTGAACACCTGAATCTCTCGCATCCCGCTGAGATTATCATGTACGGCTGCATTGAGATCGCCCAGTCTCGCCTGGGCATAACGGAACAGGGGACGGACGTACCGGTTATACATGATGAATCCCAGTATGATAAGGGGGATAGGCACCAGAGTGTACAGAGCAAGCCTTGGATTGA
>JAAZEW010000377.1 GCA_012512055.1 Bacillota bacterium
TACTTGGACTTACTTTCGCTACTATTTTCCTCGCAGAGATAGGAGATAAGACACAACTTGCAGTATTTACCCTTGTGGCGCAACATCAAAAGATAATGCCGATTTTTATCGGGGCGTCGCTGGCCCTCACCAGTGTAAGCCTAATCGGAGCTCTTTTCGGGAGCGTTGCTTCGAAATTCGTGCCGACAGAGTACATTCAGGTTGTCGCCGGATTGCTTTTCGTAGGAATGGGGATTGTCATACTCATCAGGGCCTTTGCCAATATCATGGTGTAGACTGTTTTGTTTGATCCCGGTGGCAACGGCGTTGGGCACCATTACGGCGATAGTGGCGCGCTGCTTTATCTTGTTTCGGATGGGAAGGGGAGAACCTGTGTATGCTTCTTACGCTTGATATCGGTAATACCCAAATTATGATTGGTGTTTATGACAAAGCTGAACTTGTGACCGGTTATCGCATCGCAACAGACAGACGTAAGACTTCTGACGAATATGCAATGATCTTGGCTGCTCTATTCTCATATGACAACATTAAGTTTGACGAAATCTCAGGGATCGCAATTTCATGCGTGGTTCCGCCGATTATCGGTATGTTTGAAGAGCTTGCCAAGAGATATTTCAAGATAGAACCTCTTATAGTGGAACCCGGGATTAAGACCGGAATGGTGCTTCGCTATGAAAACCCCAGGGAAATCGGGGCAGACCGTATTGTCAATGCTGTCGCAGCTTATGAGCAGTACCATTCTTCCGTCATAGTCGTGGATTTCGGTACAGCCACTACTTTCTGTGCGGTGTCAGAGGACGGGGAGTATCTTGGTGGCGTAATATGTCCCGGAATCATGATTTCCAGTGAGGCGCTTTTCTCTCAGGCGGCGAGACTTCCCCGTGTGGAGTTGGTGAGGCCTCCGACTGTTATCGGACGAAATACAGTCAGAAGTATGCAGTCAGGGCTTGTCTATGGGGCGGTCGGCCAGGTCAATGAAATCGTGAGGCGAATGAAAGAGGAAATGGGGACAGATCCTAAGGTCATCGCCACGGGCGGCCTGGCACCGCTAATTGCCAAGGAAGCACAGGAAATTGACGAAATTGATGTTAACTTGACACTTGAAGGTTTACGCATTATATACGAGAGAAATCAGGCCTAAGAGCGTCGCCTTCTAAGGAACGTACCCCCGGACCTATTGGAAATAGCCAGGCCCGGGGATTTCTGCTGATTATGTCAATAGTGCCCAAGCAAACCTCGATCCTTTGCGATATTCTCGCAAACGGAAAATACGGCGACCCCGACGGCAAGGTACACGGCGCCTACTACGAGAGCTGTGAGAATACTTCCAATCGGAAGCTCCCAAAGGCGTATTCCGTCCACCATCACGTCGTAGATGAGGGAGTTCCCCATTGAAAGCGGGAGAAATTTGGCCCAAGGCACTCTTTGCGGGATGACGAGGAACCCAATGAATACGAATTGAAATATCTGAAAGACAGCCTGTATTCTCTTGAATATGAGGGCAAGACCGCCAAGGGCAAACCCGAACCCATAAGCGCCGAGGACTGTGATGAGCAACAGCGGGACAAGGCTGATGAAGTCAAGATTCAGCCATTGTCCTGTGGTAGCCATCATTATGACGAGTAATACCACGATAGGAATGAAGTTCAGCGTTAAGCTGGATATAAGCGTGCAGCCGGATACCCACTTAAACCCGGAAGGTGTCAGGTAGAGTTGCTCTAATGTGCCGGCTTGCGCTTCAGCTACCAGGTTCCAAGCCAGGTCCGAAAAGGCCATTATAGTAAATGTCCAAACGAAAAAGCCGATAACAGTGCCTTCCATTGTTCCCTCAAGAGCTCCGGTGGCAGCGTAACCTGAGAGGCTTTTGAAGCCCAAGAAGATGAGGAGAAAGATTAGGTATATGGAAACCAGTGATGAGACTGTGTTGACTATGTACCTCTTCATCATTGCCCAATCTCGCTGAAGAACAGCGACGAAAACGCTACCGAGATTCATGATTGCTTCTCTCCCTCCTGACGATCTCAAGAAACGCCTTCTCCAGGTCAGTTTCCTCATGAGAGATCTCATCAATAATTGCTCCTCTGTCACGCAAGATGCCCATGAGGACATAAATGTCATCATTCTCGAGCAGATTGACATTGACTTCTGTGATTGTTGCGTCACTGGTTACCGTTGCGCCTCTGAATCTGGACGCCAAAGCCTCCTGCAGGCCTTCAGGAACAGGTTCGAGTAGCGTGATTCGGTACGCTTTGGTCTCGAAAAGGCTTACCAAATCGGTGACATAGTTGTCTGCTACTACCTGTCCTTGTGACAAGATGATCACACGTTGGCATACATCTTGTATTACGTCCATGTTGTGGCTACTGACCATAATTGTGCGATTTTCTTCAGAGGCCATCTGTTTCAACACAGCCCGAAGCTCCAGGGAGGTTTCCACGTCCAAGCCGAGGGTAGGCTCGTCCAAAAAGACCAATGGTGTGCGTCGCGCCAGTGCACATACGACACTGGTTTTTTGCTTCATACCCTGGGACAATTTCCTCACTTCGACATTCCTTTTGTCCTCCAGTGAGAAGAGCCGGACAAGATGCTCAAAATGTGCCTTATTATCACGAGAGGTAACCCCGTGAAGTCCTGCAAAGAAAAGGATGTTCTCCCACACCGTTAACCGCCAATATAGGTTCCTGCTGCCTTCCAAAACTGCGCTCATGTTTTTGACTATGCGTGGATAATGCGCCTCTACGCTCTCGCCGAAAACTTTGATGTCACCCGCATTCGGACGCATTAGCCCCAGGATGCATTTAATTGTTGTGGTTTTGCCTGCACCGTTCGGGCCGAGGAGGCCCAGCACTTCGCCTTGTCTCACATGGAAACTGACATTATCTACTGCTTTGACGCTTTTGTTTCCTCTTTCATGGAATACTTTCGTGA
>JAAZEW010000356.1 GCA_012512055.1 Bacillota bacterium
GGGAAAGACCGGTCTTATTGTGGTAGGCATTGATGATGCTCTCCTTCACTTCACTGAGTAAATTAATGCCAACCTGAAGATCCGCCACTTCTCCTGCAATAAGCATGGCAGGATTATGGACCATAATCACCGAAAGGGGAGAAACACATACTTCATCTCCGGCCATGGTGATAACCGATGCCGCACTGGCTGCCAAGCCGTCCACGTGAACGCTGACCTTGCCGGGATATTCTTTAAGCATGTTATAGATCTGAGCCGCAGCGAAACAGTCTCCCCCCGGCGAATGTATCTTTACGATGATGTCATCAGAACCAGATCCACTACCATAAAGCTCACTTTTAAACTGTTTAGGGGTGACATCGTCATCAAACCAGGAAGACTCTGCAATATACCCTTCTAAGTAAAGGGTTCTTACTGCAGGCTCTTGGGCTTCATTCGTCACCCAGCGCCAAAATTTATCCATCCCATCAACCTCCTTTTTTAGGCACAATAAAAAAGCACTCCTTCGAAAAGAAATGCTTGCTTATTCTTGAAGTTATTTACTTTTTCACCCGTATTACTTCCTATATATATATCCTCATGACTCGCTGCTGCTTTTCTCCAAGGCCTTCTTCGCATAAGCCCCCGCCAACTTAAGAGGCAGCATATTACCATTGGTAAGATACAGGTCTCCACCTTCCTCTTCAGGGATCGGATCCAGGTTTTCCATTCTTCTTACATCATTAACAGAAAAGAATCCGTTTTGAATGCCAATGGCATAACCGTCCATCCGGGATTTATAATCACCCCGCAAAAGAGCTGAAGCATTAAAGGAAACAAAATATTGACCCTTTTCTTTTTCCTTAAAGAGCTTACGGTTAATGGTCTGTTCAATCCGTACCAGCCAGGGACGGATGGTATGAACCACAAAACTGATGGCCATGTTTTCTATATTGGAAAAGCTGGATCGGCTTAATTCGGCCACCATATGAGGCGGTACCTGAAAAATCCGGCAGATTTCTTCAATCTGAAACTTCCTAGTCTCTAGAAACTGGGCATCGGAGTTGGGCATGCTGATGGCCTGATACTGAAGGCCATCTTCTAAAACCGCCACTTTATGATTATTACTTCCTCCATAAGCGGCCTGCCAGGCATCCCTTACCTTGGTGGGATCCTTTAAGGTCCCGGAAGTGGAGAGAATCCCTGCGGGGGTGGCGTTGTTGGCAAAGAATCTGCCTCCGTATTCCTCGGCGGCGATGTTTAAGCCGATGGCGTTTTTAGCTAAAGCCACAGGCGAGTAGCCCATGACCCCATCAAAACCTAGGCCGGGAATATGCAGCACTTCATCAGTACCCAGATAATAGCTTTGTCCTTCCTTACGGTAGGTGTAGTAAAGCCCACCCTTTTGATCCCGGTCTACCACCATCTTATCCGGTAAAAGCGGGTATAACCCCAGCACATCTCCCCGGCCATTTCGGATAATCTGACAATAGCTGTTCCCCCAGAGGAGAAGATGGGTCATCATAGTCTCTCGCAAGGTAAAGGAGCTCATCTCCGGATTAGGCTCATCATGCAAAATCCGGTACAGGGGATGGTCATACATCTTTTCTTTTCCTTCCCCCCGGTACCGGTAGGTGTGCAGAGGTAATGAGGCCACTGTCTCAGCAATGATTCTTACACAGGCATAGACTGTTGTGGTCTGCATTGAGGTTCTTTCATTGACTACCTTGCCTGCTACACTTTGCCCCATATAAAAGACCGGTGCTCCACTAACACTATCATGTGGCTTATCCCGGGCTTTAAAGAGCCATCTAAATAAGTTTGCCATATTTTACATCACCCCTTTTCATTAGCAGCTACTCCTATTCATTCATTAGAACCAGTTAGTTCAAAAATCCTGCGTTCCAGGTACCATTTAGCTTTTTTCAGATCTTCCACTTCGGTAGCGGGATTTTTCTTACCGGCTCTGGAAATGTATTTAATGGCATTAACCAGACAATACCCTAACTTTTTATCTTCGATATAATCGATGACTTCAATCTTGGAATCGGTATAATGCTTGGGCCTATTTATCACATCAAAATCTTTAGCCATGTTGATCTACCCCCTTCTACAAAATGATCATATCCCGCTGGTCGTAAATAGATCCCCCGTCATCCGGTGGATTTACTGTGGCTCTGGCCAGACCCATAATCATGGCTACAATTCCGTCGATCTTCTCTGCCGACTTTTCCTTATCCACTTTAATGTTGCCGGCAGGATCGGTTCTCACCACAATATTGTCTGCCATCCATCTAAGCACCGGATGACCGCCATGGGCGATTTGCTGGCTTAAAATCAGGCGCATCATTTCTTTGGTGGGTGGTGACATATCCTTAAAACCCTGACCAAAGGGCACAACTGTAAAGCCCA
>JAAZEW010000081.1 GCA_012512055.1 Bacillota bacterium
ACCTGTCTAAAGGATGTCCGAAGGAAGACCCAAAGAATGTGTCTATGTCATTAGGCTGTCCTGTGATTGTGGAAGTTCTTGCAACTCATACTTTCGCGCCGGTTCTTGTGTTTTTCGTGAAGAAGTCATTTCCCGAATCCAATGCACAAATGCCTTGCCTCCCTCACGGTTATCCTCTGCGAATTCGCGGCATTTGTCGAGAAATCCACGGACATTGCCATCAAGCAGAGGCTCGCCTTTAGCCACGAATATTCGCTCATGGACAGTGGCAATAGTCCCTTCCTCTACAGTAAGCAGCTCTTCAACGATCTTCTCACCCGGACGTATGCCTGTGAATGCGATCTCGACATCATAATCAGGGTCAAGGCCTGAAAGCCTAATCAGGTCCCTGGCAAGATCGACTATACGGACAGGTTCACCCATGTCCAGGATGAAGACCTCGCCGCCCTTTCCCATTGCAGCAGCTTGGATTACAAGCTGGACAGCTTCAGGAATAGTCATAAAATAACGCACCATGTCAGGATGAGTTATGGTAATTGGGCCGCCTCTCTTGATTTGCCGCTTAAACAACGGGATGACGCTGCCTCTGCTTCCAAGCACGTTTCCGAACCGAACAGCCATGAACTTGGTCCGGCTGCGCTTCGCCAATGCCTGAATCAAGAGTTCTGCTGCCCGTTTACTACATCCCATGACACTCACGGGGTTGACCGCTTTATCAGTGGAAATTAGCACAAATCTTTCAGCCCCGTACCGATCCGCAGCATAAGCCACATTCCACGTTCCGAAAACATTATTGTGGATCGCCTCTTCAGGGTTGGACTCCATTAGAGGCACATGCTTGTGGGCAGCCGCGTGAAATACCACATCAGGCTTGTACGACGAGAAAACCCAGTTAATTCTCTCGCTGTTTCTAATATCTGCAATTACCGGGATGGTATGGAGCTCAGAGAAAGTATCGTGAAGCTCGATATTGACTTCAAATATGTCGTTTTCTCCATGCCCGAGGAGTATGAGACTTTTCGGGTTAAACCCTGCCACTTGTCTCGAGAGTTCCCGGCCGATAGAGCCGCCGGCGCCTGTGACGAGCACTCTCTTGCCTGACAAGTACTTGCCTATCTCCTCCAGGTCTGTTTTCACTTCTTCTCTTCGCAAAAGGTCTTGTATCTCTATAGCCCTAATCCGGCTGACATCCAATTTACCGTCAAGGAGCTCATATACACCGGGTATGGTCAGGACTTTCACGCCCAATCCGTCGCACGAACGGACGATTTGCCGTACAACCGTTCCCGGAACGGAAGGCATGGCTATTATAATCTCTTCCACGTTATGCGACGCGACCAGATCAGGAATGCTTTTTGTAGTCCCCAGCACTCGATAGCCTGCAGCAATATACCCCTGTTTTGACGGGTCATCATCGACAAAACCGACAATCTCCTGGCCTACCTCGGGATGAGCCCTGAGCTCCCTCGCCACAATTACGCCTGCTTCACCTGCGCCTGCTATCAGGACATTGTGAGTCTTTGTGGATGCAGCTTGCTCCAGGCCTGCCTTGGCCATTTGATTAGCTGCAGCGACATAGCCGGCCCACTCTCGCCTCACTCTCATGAAAAGGCGAATACCACCTGTCAAAAATACGTTCAAAGACCATGCCATGAATATGATGCTCCGAGGGAAACCCGTAGGCCGCAGTGTGTGAAGGATCAGATAATCGAAGACTGACGCAGAAGTTCCTGCCAGCGCAATCACCAACGCCTCCCTGACACTTGCGAACTGCCAGAGGCGGCTATACAGCCCGAATATGTAATAGATGACAAGTCGCATGACAATAAGGCCGGGCAGCCTTCCTATAGTAGTGTACCAATAGGGGAGCGCCCGAGACATGCTGAACTCAAAGCGGAGGAGTAATGCCAGTGCAAAGCTTATCAGTATGCATACTACATCACCAAGGACAAGGCCGTACTTCTTAATCTTGTAACCCACCCGGCGATTCGCCTCCAGAGGTTGTCAAATTTCCCGAGAAAACTACCGATTCGGCAATAAGACAATGAAACCGGTATATCATGTTTTAATTCGCCACATGTCTCCAGAACTCCTTCATCCTCCTCTCCAGAATAGCCCGCATGACATTTATCCCAAATCCCAATTAGTTACCTGTCACTCCAT
>JAAZEW010000082.1 GCA_012512055.1 Bacillota bacterium
ATGTTCCTCCGTGGTGTATGCAATAGGTCTGAACACTCATTACGAATGATACGTCTTATGAAATTCACTGTTTGGAGGATGAAGTTTTCCTGCAAATTACGATAGTTTCGATGCAGGGCAGAATGACCAAGAAAGGCAAAGGAATACAATGGCTGCACGAATGGAACCATGCTAAACAGAGTATAGCCGTAGGCTTCTTGACGAACCGGCATGTCATTAGCAAGCGTACGAGTATACACTCTGACCGGCCTTTCTATATTTTCGCATTGTAACGAAATCCCATGATGACGACCTATCATGGACTCTCGCGTCCGCAATCCTACAGCCCTTCATGAATCCTGCAGCCTTTCACAAATCCCGTGACTACGGCATCTATCGTAGATTAAACCTTAAATCTACCATTCGACATGGTTAGACACATTCCTGCCACATAAGCCACAAAACGACGCAATATAAGGCTATTACTTCCAAATGCATCGGGCTTGACAAGCCCTGGAAATATATTGTATGTTTAAAATAATAGGACTCTTATCAAGAGCGGCGGAGGGACCGGCCCGATGAAGCCCGGCAACCTGTTTTGATTCCCGAGGATGCGTCCTGACGAGTCTGAGCAAGGTGCCAAATCCTGCAGCGGGGATTGCTGAAGCCCCGGCTGAGAGATGAGAGGGGGATGATACAAATTGATTTATGCCCTCTCCATCTATGGTGGAGGGGGTATGTTTTTGGTTGTCACAGTCTGGCATGTGTTTGATAGAGCGTTCGGGTGTGAGGTAAGTCCGGATAAATGGACGGAGGTGTGAGTGAGATGCCTTTTACGAGCATCAAAACACAGTTTGTCAAGGACAGAATTCTTGAGACATCATGGAAGGACCGAGATTACATCTATTGCCTGATACGCCTGGAGCGGTATATAGCAAGAGGTGGAGCGAAAAGTTTCGCTGAAGGCATGGCCCTCTGGAATTACACGGACAAGTGTCCGCTTGAGTATGACTGCATCAAAAAGGAAATGAGAGACGGGCTTTATGCGTCACCTGAAGAATTCCGGGAGCTTGTGGCCGGACGGAAACGTGAAAAGGCAGCAGAGGCGAGAAGGGAAGAACAACGGAGAAAGATTGAAGAACAAAGGAGAAGGGCCGAAGAAGATGAAGAGCGACGACAATGGCTCGAGTTAGGCGGCAGACCGTGATGCAAAGTACGCTTAAATCATATCTGCTACGTGACGAACACAACCGAAATGAGATTCGGCCAACGTCCGAGCCGGTTGCAGCAGTATCCGCCTAAAGCTTAATCCAAGATGAATTAGATCCGGCCAAGACTGAGCCCACAGGTGTACCGCACCGAAATACTGAGAAAGGTGGCGTTACCGAAAGTTATATTGAATAGACGGGAATATATCTACGCACATCGCGAAATATAGACGATTTTCAGAATTGTCAACTCCTAGATCTATAACTATAATTGTAATCAGTAATAACAACTACTAGTAAGTAATAATTACTATCAACTGATAGCTTTTAAAATGACTATGATGGAGACAGAGAGTTTTTGGTATGACTAAAAAGCCGGACTCAAAGCAAAAGAAGGAAAGTGAAGAAGGGCATATGTCGCGGACTGTTATTTCTAATACGCTTCGCGATGCCGGAATCAGGCCGACACCACAGAGGGTTGCAATATACGAGATGTTAAGAGGTACGACTTCGCATCCTAAGGCTGAGACGATTCACGAAGCTGTAAAGTGCGACTTTCCCAGTCTAAGCCTTAATACTGTATACGATACACTGCAAACATTCGACGAAGCAGGACTCATCAGGAAACTTGCTATGAAGGAAAACATTTCAAGATATGATGGGAACCCTGCTCCTCATGGGCATTTCGTGTGCGCAAGGTGCGGGCGCGTGCAGGACCTAAGGCCGTCTGTTGACGCAGAGTTGGAACGAATCAATCTCATGCTCAAGGATAAAATCGACGGGCGTATTATCGACTGCGATTACCGGTTCTATGGATACTGCGCTGAATGCATAAACAAGGCAGTATGGCCCGACAGTTGAAGATAGTAGAACCCCGTACTGTTCGGGCTATTAGAATAATACACACAACAGGAGGCGATTAGCATGGAAGAGACTACATATCGTATACCGTTAATAGGCGAACAAGCCCCGTCTTTCAAAGCCAAGACTACAATGGGCGCGATCAGTTTCCCGGATGACTACAAAGGTAAATGGGTGATTCTGTTTAGCCATCCTGCAGATTTCACACCTGTCTGCACAACTGAATTCATTACGTTTGCGTCAATGCAGGAAGAATTTCGTAAGCGCAATTGTGAGCTTATCGGTCTGTCAATAGACGGCTTATTCAGCCACATAGCGTGGCTCAGGACAATCAAAGAGAAGATTGTATATAAGGATATGAAGGGTGTCGAAGTCAAATTCCCAGTAATTGAAGATATCAAGATGGATGTAGCCAAGAAATTCGGAATGCTGCAGCCTGCAGCCAGTGATACTCAAGCAGTAAGAGCTGTGTTCATTATTGACCCTGAATCGAAGATTCGCGCAATTCTTTACTACCCTATGTCAAACGGAAGAGAAGTAAATGAGATCATGAGGCTCTTGATAGCTCTTCAGACGTCCACTGAACACGGAGTCGCTACGCCTGCGAATTGGCAACCGGGTGATGACGTTATCATCCCGCCGCCAGGTTCATGCGGGCTTGCACAAGAACGTGTTGAAAAGGCAGGCGAAGACTACTACTGTCTCGATTGGTTCTTGTGCTTTAAGAAACTGGCAGAAGAAACTTCTCCCAGCAGTTAGATTACTGGGGAATATTCCGTGACCGGACAGGAGGTATGCATGATGACGAAAAGGCTGGAGATCTACAAGTGTGAGATCTGCGGGAACATTGTCGAGGTGATCCATGAGGGCGTAGGTAAACTGGTATGTTGCGGGAAACCCATGGTGCTCAAGACAGAAAATACCCAGGACGCTTCCAGGGAGAAGCACGTTCCTGTGGTTGAACGTACGGCCCGTGGCGTGAAGGTTGCAGTAGGAAGCACCCCTCACCCGATGGAAGAGGATCACTTCATTGAATGGATACAGGTAATCGCTGACGGGAAGGCTTATCGGGAATTCCTGGAGCCAGGCGATCTCCCTGAGGCAGTATTCAGCATTGAAACAGAAGATATCACCGCAAGAGGATACTGCGACAAACACGGACTGTGGAAAACCACCTGAGTAGATCACCATGAGTGATCCCCATTTCCAGCAAGTGTACGTACCGTGCGGGGCCACCCAAGACCTCGGAAAACCAGCGAAACCCAGTAAACTCATACCTGGATCGCCTGGAACCGGTTATAGGCAGCGCTGACCTTTCGGAATAAGCAGTCCGAGGGTCGGCGCTGCCTTCGCCTACTTATCACACCATAGCTTTCCTGCTTTGGCAAAGTTGTCAGTCTTCATCTCCCTCACGATGATGCTGACTGCTGTCTCCGGACAATTCAGGGATTCAACGACTGCTTTGGTAACCTTCTCGACGAGAACACGTTTCTCTCCCGGTGTTCTGCCTTCGATGAGCTCAATCTGGACAATTGGCATCCTTGGCAACCTCCTTTTACGAGTCAGATGAAAGCCCTTGCAGATATCAGTCCGGACGCGTGTTCCCGGTGAGTCGCATTGGGCGTACCGTAGTATTCTCCGCGGTGATACCAAGTCCTCTCAAAACTGAAATAATGTGAATTGCGCATTAAACCTCTCACAGATATTTGCTTCAATTGGCATTATGCCAGTCACAGGGTATAATATGGATAGACTGAAATTTGGAGGGAATTTAATGAGAAAGAAGTCAGTCTTTGGAGTGGTTTTGATATGTATGTTCACTTTCATCGGTTCGCTTCAAGCACCGACTTTTGGGATTGCTGAGGCCTTGACGCCTGGAACGACAACACCTGAGACGAAAACAAGTCCCGGAGTATCTGTAGACGTTTCAATTACGGTTCCCGCGCCTAAGTTGAGTTTTGAGGAGACACTGCTTGTAGGCGCAGTGGCGTCCTTCTTCGGCATGGATGTCCAGGTTGTGGCTAACCTCTACCTACCTCCGTCTTCTCCCACTGTTACAGTGGAGGCTACGACTCCCCGGACTACAGTCAGTGAACCCAAGGTACTTCTTTCCGCGGTTTACATGTCGCAGTACTACGAGGAAGATCCGGTGACTGTCATAGACATGAGGAATAAGGGGCAGGACTGGGATGAGATAGCCGAACAGAAGGCCAAGGGCAAGAAGGTCAAGTCCAAGAAGAAAGGTTCCGGTTTTGAAAACGACAGTTTCATAGCATTTGTCACATCGTATTATGATGTCCCCCCTGCTCAGGTTCAGAAATGGCTGTCTGTGGGGATGAGCGAGACTGAGATCCTATTTGCACTCAACCTTGCTTCCAGGGCAAACGCGAACGTCAATGCCATAATCAACGAGTGGAGAAAAGGGGAGAGCTGGGAGGCAATCGGCGCCAAGTACAAGATCCCCATGGATGACCTGGCAAAGCCGGTAGCTCCCAGGAAGAGGTTTGACTATGTTCTTCCGTAGGATGGACTGACGCCGGGGCTTGCCTGTGAACGCAATAGAGAAAGGAAGTAAGACTTCAGCATGAATCCGCATCGTTATGATCCGCGTCGTTACCGGGAAGCGTTGGAGTTTGCTTTGCGTGCCCATGAAGGTCAGTTCAGAAAGGGATCGGATATCCCGTACATTACCCATCCGGTTGGTGTTTCCGCTATCCTGGCACAGTACGGATATGAAGAGAACCTTGTGATCGCAGGGTTGCTTCATGATGTGCTTGAGGATACGGTTGTTACTGCGACTGAGTTGGAGAAGGGATTTGGAGAGGATGTAGCCTCGGTTGTCCGCGGAGTTACAGAAGAGAAAACGGATGCCCGAGGTTTGCCCCGCCCGTGGGAGATAAGAAAAGAGGAAGCTGTCTGGCATGCGGGTTTGGCGGAGGAGCAGGTGGTAGCGCTTAAGGCTGCGGACGCCTTACATAACGTATGTTGTCTTGTTCGCGATATTAGGATGAGCGGGAATGGTATTTGGGCGCGGTTCAAAAGAGGAAAGGAACAGCAGCTTGATTATTACCGGCGTCTCTCAAGTGTTATCCGTGAGCGGCTGAAAGGCAACGCCCTGGCGCTTGAACTGTGTGCAGCAGTGGATGTTCTGGAGAGACTGGCCTTGGAAAGCAGGGATTAGATAACACTTGGGATCCTGTCTTCTCGCGTGCATAAACAGCCATCAAGTGAACCACACTTGAACTGGAGGTGGTTCAAGTGGGTTTTCAACTTACCCAAAAGGAGCAACTACTACTGAAGGACCAGTTAAGCCATGAGAAAGTCTGTATCGAGAAGTACGCCAACTATGCCGAGCAAGCTCAGGATCCTCAATTGAAGCAGTTGTTCACCCAATACGGCTCCCACGAGCAACAGCATTACAATACCATTGACCAACTGCTACAAGGGCAGCAGGTGAACGTCCAAGGAGGGCAAGGCCAACAGGCAGGCCAAGGGGCGAGTCGCAAGGCTCAGCAGTCTTCAGGAGGGCAAGGACGTGCAGGCATGACCATGCAAAGTGACGCCATGCTGTGTAATGACATGCTGATGACTGAGAAACATGTCTCCGGGACTTATGACACAGCGATTTTCGAATCTGTAAACCCGAATATTCGTCAAGCGCTGCAGCATATTCAGAAGGAGGAGCAGCAACACGGCGAGGGAATCTTCAATTATATGCACCGGCATGGGATGTATGATCCGCAGTAGCAATCGGATAAGTGCTCAGTATCGGACATGACGTCGCAGGTTTCAGGGGCGCCAGGGGTAGAAACCCTTCCCAGCCTTCAGCAGTACAAAGCGGATTATGCAGGCAGCAGAGGCGCCCCTGTCCGCTTTGAGGCACTGGATTAGGAAATGGCTATCACATAACCATCTGGCATAATAAGGAAGGGGCATGGTGTCGAAACACTGCTGTAGCAGCACACGATTGTGTGAAAATTGACAACATATTACTTCTCTGATAGACTATAAGCAAGATCATCCGGTTCTGTACTGCTCGTCTGGAGCCTGCGACGACTGGTAAGTCGACTTCTCCGGAGTGTCTTTTCTGCCAACACATTGCAGCGCCGGCTCAAGTCTTTGACAGGATCCACAAGCAGATCCAGGCTGCCGGCGGTTCAATGCCTTATTCCGCAAGGTTTTTGACTTCTGGCCGATGAGGCCATCGAGACACGACAATTGCTCACCCGGTATTTCCTTGGGGAAAAGAGAACTACAGAGCCTGTCCTGGGCGCCTTTTTGTTGGCCAAATGCCACAGGTGGATGAGACAGGAGGTTCTGTTTATGAGTCACGATGTCGATTATCAAACTGCAGATGTGCTCTTTGATCGTTATGGAGACAATCCCATTATTACGCCGGCTAAGTGGCCGTACTTAGTCAATGCCACTTTCAACCCGGCCGCTGTGGAACATAACGATGAGACACTTCTCCTTGTCAGGGTTGAAGACATGCGAGGGTTTTCTCATCTGACTATCGCCCGAAGCAAGGACGGCAGGAGCGATTGGGTAATTGATGAAAAGCCCTTCTTGCAGCCGGATCCGGACATAAAGGAAGAACAATGGGGGATAGAAGATCCTCGAATTGTCTGGATGGAAGACAGGGAGGAGTACGCCATAACATACGTGTCTTTCTCCGCAGGGGGACCTACGGTGTCTCTTGCCACCACGAAAGACTTTCAGTCTGTTGAGAGAAAGGGTACGCTTCTGCCTCCTGAGGACAAGGATGCTTCGCTTTTCCCCCGCATGATTGGTGATCGCTATGTGCTGATTCACCGGCCTGTTATCCGGGGTGAGGCCCATATCTGGATGTCATTTTCACCTGACTTGAAATACTGGGGTGATCATAGGGTACTACTTCCTGTAAGGCCCGGTTGGTGGGATTGCTCCAGGGTCGGTCTGGGACCGCCTCCCATCGAAACAAACGACGGATGGCTTGTGCTTTATCACGGTGTGAGGGAAACAGCGTCAGGAAGCCTTTACAGGGTAGGGTTAGCCCTATTGGATCTCAATGAGCCATGGAAGGTTATCCGCCGCAGCAGTCACTGGGTTTTCGGGCCCCGCAGGTCTTATGAGAGGATAGGAGACGTCCCGGGAGTGACTTTCCCTACGGGGGCTGTTGCCAACAGGCGAACTAGGGAACTGAGGATGTACTACGGGGCAGCGGATTCCACGGTCTGCCTTGCAACCGGCAATTTAGACGCGATGCTTGAGTACTTGGGGATAGAGTAGTCTGATAATGGCGAGAAGCAGTCAATAGTAGCTACAAGCCCTCGCTGACTGCTATCGTGATGTAAGGCAGTTGATTCCATTGAAGCAGTTTGATTACGGCCGGCCTTAC
>JAAZEW010000083.1 GCA_012512055.1 Bacillota bacterium
GAGTGATCTTTCCCATTTTACTGTTGATTTCCAGAAGACTGCTTGGTATAATGAATTCGTAAACGTTTACGGCAAAGCTAGGAGTAGGGGAGGATGAGCGTCATTCCCACGATTAAGGATGTGGCAAGGGAAGCCGGAGTCTCATATGCGACGGTTTCCAGAGCGCTAAATGACCATCCGGAAGTCTCTGACGAGACCAAGAAGCGAATCATGAAGATCGCTTTAGAGATGGGATACCAACCTAATGCTATTGCCCAGGGCTTAGTCAAGAAAGAGACAAAAACCGTAGGCCTCATCATTCCCGACATCACAAACCCATTCTTTCCTGAGGTGGCCCGGGGAATAGAGGATGCTGCCGTCGAAGCCGGATACACCATCTTTCTATGCAATACCAACTGGAATGCACAACGAGAGGAACGATACTTCGACGTTCTGATACAGAAACAAGTCGACGGGCTAATCATCGGCCCCAGCTCGGAAGAAGTGTCCCACTTAGGGAAAGTCCTTGCCAGCGGGATCAAGACAGTCTTCATCAGCAGAACGATTAATCATACAAACAGCACTTGTATCATCATAGATAATATTCTCGGCGCGCAACAGGCGGTAGAGTATTTGATACAACGTGGCCACCGAAAGATTGCCTTTATCGGCGGACAAGAGGACATATCAACTAACCGGGAACGATTGCAAGGCTACACCCAGGCCTTCCGCAATAATGAACTGGCGCTGGACGAGTCCCTGATAAAGACCGGTAGTTTCAAGCGAGACAGCGGCTATTTTATCATGAATCAGCTCCTAAAATCAGATGACTGCAACTGGCCGACTGCTGTCTTCGCTGCTAATGACCTATTGGCTCTTGGAGTTATCCAAGCTGTCAAGGAAAACGGGTTAGACATTCCGGAAGACATCGCAGTCGTCGGCTTTGACGATATTGAGTTTGCTTCCTTGCCTGAAATTCAGCTCACGACTGTATCCCAACCCAAGTACGACATGGGGAAACTGGCTTTTTCCACGTTGATGGAATTAGTAAGAGGAGGATATTCCAGCGGTAGAAAGATACTCTTAGATCCTGTCTTAGTTATCCGGCAAACGAGTTAATTAGGAGAGGGGTGAGACATGGTGGAGAAGGTACGTTTAGGGCTTATCGGCACAGGAAGGATCGGAAGGATGCATGCTCGCAACCTGAAATACCGGATCCCTGGGGCCGAGCTGGCGGCAGTCTCAGATATCATGGAGGAGGCTGCTCGCTCTGTCGCCAACGAACTGGCTATCCCCGTTGTGGAAACTGATTGCCGTAAATTGCTTGAAAGAGACGACATCGACGGAGTAGTGATCTGTTCGCCTACTGATACACATGCCGAGATTGTTGAAGAAGCGGCTGCCGAAGGGAAACATATTTTCTGTGAGAAACCCATTGCACTGGAGATTGACCGCACGGAAAAGGCATTGGCTGCTGTAATAGAGGCCGGAGTTAAGCTGCAAGTCGGTTTCAACCGGCGGTTTGACCCCAGTTTCAACAAGGCTCAGCAGCTCATCAAGAGCGGTAAAATCGGAACTCCTCATCTAGTCCGCATAACAAGCAGAGACCCGGGTCCCCCGCCAATCGCTTATGTAAAGAGCTCTGGCGGTTTATTCCTGGATATGATGATCCATGACTTCGATATGGCCAGGTTCTTACTTGGCGATGAAGTGAGCGAACTAATGGCGTACGGGGATTGTCTGGTGGATCCTACCATTGGAGAAGCAGGGGATATCGATACTGCTATTGTCGTTCTTAAATACAGAAGCGGAGCCATGGGCGCTATTGATAATAGCCGAAAGGCTGTCTACGGTTATGACCAGCGAATAGAAATCCACGGTTCAGAAGGGACTATCATGGTGGGCAACAAAACCCCGACTGAGGTCAGGCTCCATACTGAAGACGCTATCAGCGGGGATGTCCTGCTCAATTTCTTTATTGAGAGGTATGAAGACTCTTTCTTGGCAGAGATGGACGAGTTTATAGAGTGCATCCGCAATGACAAGGCACCACCGGTAAGCGGTATTGATGGCTTAATATCGCTTAAGATGGCGCATGCTGCACTTAAATCTCTCAAAACTCGGAGTTTTGCATGTGTAGATAGTATTCAAAATTAGCCTTCTTCCTTAAGAGGGCGTTTTTTTATTGTGGATTTCAAACGTTTACGGAACCTCCGGCGGTTCCAAACAGACTCAGAATGAACAAGAGGAGATGAAGAGACCGTGGGTGAGATGAAAGGCGTAACCTTATTGGGGGATTGGGATCCAAAACCGGAGTTCAAACTTGGCGCCAAAGATATCGACAAGAAGCAGACCTATTCCGGGAGCAAGGTCTGGCGCAACCCGAGAATTGAGATTTTGGATCACGAGATACCGGAGCCCGGTCCTGAAGAGGTGCTAATCGAGGTAAAGGCTTGCGGGATTTGCGGTAGCGACGTGCACATGGCCCAGCCTGACGATGACGGGTACATATTCTATCCCGGTTTGACGGGCTTCCCTGCCATTTTGGGGCACGAGTTCTCCGGTGTAGTGGTAAAGGCGGGCCCGGAAGCAATCAGTAAGAGGACGAATAAACCCTTTACACCCGGAGAGCCTGTCACAGCAGAAGAGATGCTATGGTGCGGCCAGTGTAAACCGTGTGCTGACGGCTATCCCAACCACTGCGAACAACTTGATGAGCTTGGGTTTAACATCCACGGGGCATTCACCAAGTACGTTGTGGTGCCGTCCCGGGTAGTGTGGAGCCTGGAGTCGCTGAAGAGGCGTTACTCAGGTGAGGATCTGTTCCTGGCAGGCAGCCTAGTTGAGCCTACGTCTGTGGCTTATAACGCAGTGATTGAGCGCGGCGGCGGAATCCGTCCCGGGGATAATGTCGTCATTTGCGGTGGTGGTCCGATAGGCGTGGCTGCGTGCGCAATTCTGAAGCGCATGGGTGCTGCCCGCGTAATCCTTTCAGAGCCAATGAAGGAGCGAGCTGAACTAGGTAAGAAGCTCGGCGCTGACTACCTAATCGATCCTACCAAAGAAGACTTCGCCGAGAGGGTTCTGGGGCTCACTGACGGTATGGGTGCCAGCCTGTTCTTGGAGGCCACCGGGTTGCCTACAGTAGTCTATCCCGGAATTGAGCAGGTCATTTGGGAAGGACGCACCCTAAACAGCACAGTGGTGGTAGTGGCCAGGGCTGATGCTAAGATGCCGGTGACCGGCGAGGTCCTGCAGGTCAGGAGAGCTCAGATCGTGGGCGCGCAGGGACACTCCGGACACGGCACTTTCCCGAGAGTCATTGAATCAATGGCTGACGGTATGGACATGACCCCTATGATAACTAAGAAGATTACTCTGGAAGAAGTCCCTGAGAACATTGTCGAACTACGCACTAACCGTACTGACTGCAAGATCTCGTGCGTCATGAAGTAGGAGGATGTTTGCAGTGGCTGGCATATATACCTGGGCAAAAGTGATTGCACAATCCAGGAACGGATGGCAAAGGGTCTGATGGCCTCCCTTGTAATAAGCGGCCCTTATTCGGGTAGACTCATTTGCCATCCTCTTGAAGTGTTAAAGGGGGAGACCTTAAATGGCAGATAAGGATAAGATTTGGCTCACTACCGAGTGTCCTGCCATAGTCTTTGAGGATAACACTGTCGGCAGGCTGAAGAAGAAGATATGGGATGCGTCGGAGGAGGAAATCGACGCAATATTAGCGGAATACGGTATTCCGTCTGAGCCGGAACTGGGAAAGGCCGGCACTTACATCCAAAATACCGTCCGCAAGCAGTTGATAGAGAATCGCAGGAAGAACGATGTGGTGTTAATCCCCGTGGGTTGCACAGAGAACCACGGCATTCACACAGTAAGCGGCCTGGACACCTTCATGGTGACTCAGATCGCAGAGGGAGTGCGCAGGTACACTGCGAAGCAGGGCCGTCCTGTGAATCTTGCGTTTCCTCCCCTTAATTACGGCGGACACCCGTACCACCATTTAGGGATGCCGGGGACCGTCATCATGCCTGAAGAAGTAGTCCGTGAGACTATGATCAACGTAATGCTGGGGTTATGGAACGACGGATTCCGCAAGCAAATCATAATCAACAACCATGGCCATCTCTGGATGCTCGAAGCTGCGCTGCAGGAGTTCATGAAGAGGTATCACCTGCCCGGTGTGTTCCAGGTGATGGATTGGCACCGCGCTGTAAGGGAGTTCTTCTATCCTGTCGACCGGAAAAACAGCCTGGAGACGCATTTTGTCCATGCTGATGAGGCTGAAACATCAGTAGGCCTTTTGATGTTCCCCGAAGGTATGGTGGATATGAGCATCGTAGTGGATGCAGACGGCAAGGGATACTTGCCTGACGGGCATTTTGACAAATCAGTGGAACCCTTCCGCCGCCCGCACCGCTGGTCCGAAGGCGAAGGCCATATGGCAATTGAGAGAGCGGCTACTCCTGAAGGTGTGGTAGGAAAATCAAGCCTATCCACGGCAGAAAAGGCGAAAAGACCGATAGCGGCGATTCTTGAGTATCTGACTCTGGTTGTAGATCAAATCCTTGAAGTATTCCCGCCAGGAGAGGTTCCGCCTGTGGAAGAAGTTACTCTGAGAACAGCCAAAGAAATGGAACCGTTCCTTAAGGAACCGGGTAGCCCGGGATGGAAATCAGTCTACGAGTTGCCGAGAATCGGATTCTAACTGGGGGAGCTCCGATATCTTGAGACGCTTGTGAGAGAAGGGCTTACCCTTTTCCCACAAACGTAGTCCTTTCAGGCTAAGCGAAAGTCGCAAAGGAGAGGGTGATATGAAATTAGGATTTAATGGTGCAACCAGTATGAATTATGACCTGGAGACAGATATCTGCCTGGCGAAGCAGGCAGGATTCGAGCTGCTTGAGATTTGGGCTGCCAAGCTGAACAAGTATTTGGAGAATAATTCACTGGAAAGCCTGAAGCAGCGATTTGAAGAAGCGAATGTCAAACCTTACAGCATAAATTCTATAGAATTCATTACCTTCAAGAAAGGCAGAGATTATGAAGGGATCAAAGCCGAATGCAAACGTTTATGTAGCATAGCCAAAGAACTGGATTGTCCCAAGATAGTAGTGGTTCCCAGCCCGACACCGGAAGGTGCGACTGAACAGGACATAATAGCCGAATCAGTAACGGTATTACGGGAGCTTTCAGCGATTGCAGCCGAGTACGACGTAGACTTGGCCTTTGAATTCCTTGGGTTTTCCCATATTTCTGTATCAACGCTTGACCTGTGCTACAGGATTGTCCGTGAAACAGACAGGCCTAACATCGGGTTGGTGTTGGATACGTTCCACTTTTATGCAGGTGGTTCAGGCTTAGAAGAAATAGAGGCTGTGGATAGGGACAAGATCTTCATCTTCCACATCAATGATGCTGAGGCGAGAGAAAGAAGCCAACTGAAAGACGCCCACCGCTTGTTCCCCGGGGAGGGTGTTATCCCGTTGAAAGGTATATTGGAGCGCCTTGCGAAGATTGGTTATGAAAACATGGTCTCAATCGAGCTCTTCCGGCCTGAGTATTGGGAGTTGCCTCCCGACGAATTGGGGGCTCGTTCATTTGAGACTGTAGAACAGGTATTAAGAGGGATCTATCCATAAATCAGAGCATAAGGTAAGATTGCACTTTTGGCACGAACCATCAAAAGAGGGGTGAATGATGAAGGCTGCAAGCAACATTGACCCCACTGTCCACTATTCCCACGTCTTTTTCGATTTTCGCAGCAAAAGCCGATAAGTGGTCGATTCGATCACCTCAAGGCGAGATCGTGATCGAAATTAGAGCACAGACAAGGTTTTTGCCGGATCATTTCGGTCCTCGGGCGACTATTTCGCAAAGGGTGCTCGAATATCGATCAGTCAAAAGAGATCCGTGTTCGACCCGCCACGCAAAATGCTGCTTGGCAAAATGCGGTGGGGAAGGGCGCAGCAAAAAGACAATTGTTGTCGTTTTGCGCATGGCGGCTGTCTGACGACTACGACTGAAGAGTAGCTTTGTTTCCTTTGCACGGCGTGTTGTCCGGAAAGACACCCAAGACAGCGAGTCTTGTGGTAATATTACAGTGTAGGCTCGTTTTACTTCTTGCTTGTGGTAACCTGCTGTATCGGCTGGATCGTCCATACGAATTGCGATTGCACGATAGTCGGCGGGAAGGCTATGCTTGTTGGGGCCTGGTCCACAGGTGGCACGATTTGCAGGCTGCCTTCATGAACAGCATTTGCGAGGGGTGACCCTATGGAAGCGGACATTACCCAAGAAACGCTGAAGAAACTCAGGGACTTTCAAAGGAATGAAATTACCGAATACCACATCTACACGCGACTGTCTCAAAGAATCAAAGGAGAGCGGAATAGAGATGTCCTGAGAAGAATCGCCAAGGACGAATTGCGGCATTACAATTTCTATAAGAAATATACTCAGGAAGACGCAGAACCTGACGAGCGAAAGATAACTGCATTCTATTGGATCAGCAGGATCTTCGGCTTGACTTTCGGCCTTAAGCTAATGGAGAAAGGTGAAGAGCGGGCGAAACACGTGTACCAGGAAGTAGCTCTCGAAATTCCTGATATGCAGCGCATCGCGGAGGAAGAGGACAAGCACGAGCGCGAACTCCTCGACCTCATTGAGGAGGAGCGCCTTGAGTATGTGAGTTCCATTGTACTGGGCCTAAATGATGCCTTGGTCGAGCTCACGGGAACCTTGGCCGGACTCACCTTTGCCTTGCAAAACACAAGATTGATTGCTTTGACAGGCCTTATTACCGGAATTGCGGCTTCCTTTTCAATGGGAGCATCGGAATACCTGTCCACCAAGGCAGAAGGCACAGACAGTCGTCGCGCATTTAAGTCCTCACTATATACATGGACAGCCTATTTGATTACGGTTATTGCTTTGATACTACCATTCTTGCTTGTTTCGAATTACTTCATCAGCCTTGTACTTACGTTAGTGATAGGCATATTGATAATTCTGGTCTTCAATTTCTATATCTCCGTTGCCAAGGACTTGCCTTTCTGGAAACGCTTTTTGGAGATGTCCGCAATCAGCTTGGGCGTAGCTGCCCTCAGTTTCGGAATAGGTGTCCTTATCAGGACCTTTCTCGGCGTGGACATCTAAGTGCCGTCCTCGAGCGTAAAAATACTTGGGATGGGGATTGAGTTGCCGATGCGCCGGTGCTATCATAGAATAAATTCATAACCTAGACTGAGATATCGACGATGAAGAGGAGGAGTAAGCCGGCGAAAGAGCAAGAAGCGAGCTCTGACCGGTGAGAGAGAGCCTCGGTGACCTGGCTGAAGTTCGCCTCGGAGTTGCCTGTTGAAGCCTGTACTAGGATTCTGAGCCTCGTTGTTAAGGATGTGCAGGTGGTAGGCAGTGCCGGTGTTCCCACCGTTATAAGGGAAACCCATCGGGATCCGGCAATGCGGGAGCGAGTCTGTCGGATGCATTAGAAGCCAATGCATAAGGATCCAATATGCTGAGATCGAATGTATCCCGATCTAGTGTGATCCCTGTGGGGTGGAGTGGGCATTTGTGCCAAGCGGAGTGGTACCGCGGGAGGATAGCGCCTTTCGTCTCTTATGACTGAAAGGCTTATTTATTTCTTGGAAGCTTTGCAGAGGAAGAGATGTTGGATTCGAAAGCGCAAAGAGGCATGCAACAGCCAGGGTAACGCAACAGAAAGAGTAACGCAACAGATAGACTGGCGCAACAGGTGGACTAGCACAACAGATAGACTGGCGCAACAGATAGAGCAGTGCGGCAGATAGAGTCATGCAATAGGAGGCAGGAGAGAGGAGAATTCGCATGATATGGAGTCCGGAGTATGAGTGTATGTCCCGGGAGAGGCTTGAGGAACTGCAGATCAGGCGTTTGCAGGCTACGTTGCGAAGAGTCCGGGATCACGTTCCTTTCTACAGGGATCGCCTGCATGAGGCAGAGATAGAACCGGAGGATATTCGCTCCCTCACAGACCTGAGGAGTATCCCTTTTACGACGAAAGACGATCTGCGAGCGAACTACCCTTTTGGGCTATTTGCAGTCCCCGTGGACGAGGTTATGCGGATCCACGCGTCCTCAGGCACTACCGGAAAAATGACTGTAGTGGGCTACACCAAGGGCGACATCAGCGTATGGGCTGAAGTGATGGCGAGAGCGCTTGCCTCAACCGGGGTGAGTTCCAGGGACTTGATCCACATTGCCTATGGCTATGGGCTGTTCACCGGGGGGCTTGGCGTCCACTACGGCGGAGAACTCCTTGGCGCGACGGTCGTTCCGGTTTCAGGCGGGAACACAAAACGGCAATTGCAGATTATGCGGGATTTCGGCACGACTGTCCTTGCGTGTACCCCTTCATACGCCTTATACATGGCTGAAGCTGCGAAGGATGAGGGAGTTGATATTGATGACCTCCCGCTGCGAGTGGGAATCCTCGGGGCTGAGCCCTGGTCTGAGAACATGCGCAAGGAAATCGAAGAGAAGCTGGGGATTGAGGCATATGACATCTACGGTATGTCTGAGATTATAGGCCCCGGGGTCGCCATTGAGTGTTCCGAACACGACGGGCTTCACGTATTTGAAGACCATTTTCTTGTGGAAGTCATCCATCCGGATACAGGTGAATCGTTGCCGTCCGGTTCCAAAGGAGAGCTTGTGTTCACATCCTTGACGAAGGAGGCCTTCCCCATTATCCGTTACCGGACTCGTGACATAAGTATCCTCAATTGCCGTCCGTGTGCGTGTGGACGAACCCATGCCAGGATGCATCGGGTCCTGGGACGCACCGATGACATGCTGGTAGTTCGCGGGGTCAATGTGTTCCCGTCGCAGATTGAAAGTGCTCTACTCGACGTCAGTGGAACAGAGCCTCATTACTTAATCATCGCGGACCGTCGCAACAACCTGGACGAACTCGAGATATGGGTGGAAGTCTCTGATGAGTTATTCTCAGACCAGGTAAAAAGGTTGGAGGATCTGGGCAAGAGGATCAGAAGTTCTATCGAAAGCACGCTGGGTATTTCTGTGCGGGTGAAGCTGGTGGAGCCAAGGACGATACCCAGGAGTGAAGGGAAGGCCAAGCGTGTGGTGGATCGGCGGGAGGTTTATCCTGAAGGATAGCTGCGGTCAAGAGCCGGTGCGCATGAAGTGAACGGGAC
>JAAZEW010000084.1 GCA_012512055.1 Bacillota bacterium
ATACTCTGCTGAGACAAGAGATGCGATTTGCCCGAGAGTTCTCTTGCCGTCCATGAAGTTTATGACCTCCGCTAACCTCCATTGGAAGCCAGGGTCCTCCCTCTCTCGCTTATGGTAGTGTTCACGACGTTTTTCGTCTATGCATCCATAGAAATAATCAAGGCTAAGCGGCCCGCGAAACAGTCTGGAATAGGCCTGGTTTTGAAAGGTATCGGATTTTGAGAGAACCTGACCGTGCCGAGCCGGCTCATCAATACCTATAATCAGTCTATTCTTTTCGCAATGAACCTTGAAGATGGTCCTGAGGCCGGTTTTGATCATCCTGGCCATCTTTCGTGCTTCAGCGACATTAGCCTTGGGGACATGACGCAACACAGAATCTACGGCAGCAAGCTCCTTCTCGAGGAGGATCCGTCCACGTTCGTGTGCGCTGAGTGCTGACTCCTCATCTTTTCTCTTACTACCCTGACTCACCTCGGTCAGCGTCTTGAGACATGCTTCGTCCATGCATTTTGCCATTCGCAGGCCGGCGCCTGACGCTACCAGGCTATACATCAGCCTGATATTGTCCGGACCCGGGTCTGCAAATGTAAGGACTGTCGCTGCTGTTACCAGTCCTGAGCGGAGCAGTTCCTCCTTGTCTACCATTTCAATGGTGTCCATACCGGTATGGTAGAACCTATCAGGCCAGTGTCCCATGTACACACAGGGAATACCATATGAAGAATCCACAAGGATGTAATGGTCAGATCCACCGCTGAAGCCGGCGATATCATAAAGCCATGCAATTCCTTTCTCCGCTCGGCCGTAGCTCTCGCCGCGCCTTGCTACGCGACCCATGTAAAAGGCGGCCACGTCATTCACGACTGAGGGTAGACTCCAAGGAGTGCTCACCAGATTCGCAGAAGACATGGCCTCCCTTGCTTCTCCTACCATGTCAAGGTTTACCGCTGCTTTGACTTTCCTGGACAAGCCGGGATGTCGCTCCAAATACGCGATTGTACCGTACATTTCTGGGACAAACATAAACCTGATGCTATGTTTAGGCCTTGCCAGTTTCCCCTGGTCTATCGCTGCGGATATGGCTCGCGCGAGCTCCATTGCAAGTCCGCAACCACTGGCGTTGTCATTCGCTCCAGGCTTTGGATGACAAAGATGAGCAATGATAAGGACTTCGCCGTGCTTCCCGGTTCCCGGGATGATCCCGGTGAGCACTTGGATTTCTCCGGGGAAAAGGTCTGCCTCGACCTGGGCCTTGACCTTTACCGGCCCGTTCTTGAGTAGCCGACGGATTTCTTCTGCTTGTCTTAATGAAAGGGAAAACCCGAATGCTGTCTTTCCCATGTCCTCATTAGTCACGGGAAAACTTGCATAACTGACAGCATCAGGAAGATCGCAAGGAGTCCGCTTGATTGAAGGATTCTGACTCGGCATATAGTCTGTTAGGACTCCTACTGCTCCTCGTTTCTTGACAGCAAGTCGAAACGCGCAACCACTGTTCCCCGATGTCAACACTACTTTCCCGTAGACTTCCTTACCCGCATACGCCTGGTCGCCGATACCGTCTCCGATATCAACTACATCGAGAATGAGGCCTTGCGAAGGCGTAGACGTGCTGCCGAAAACTAGACACACGGGCTCAGTTTCGAAGCTCGAGATGTGACGCTCCTCCGGATGAACCAAGGAAAGCTCGGCGCTTACCGGTTCCCATGCAGGAGGGGGTGTCCATGTCTGGTATGTCGTGAGTCCGTCAGCCGGATACCGCTGGACGATTATTTTTTCAAGATTCCATTCTGCCAGCTTGCCTCTGATGAATTGGACGGCTTTTTGATAGTCAGAGGACCCCTTAGCCCTGTGGAATCCGGTAATCTCCTTTGTGTATGCGAGGGCATGCTCTCCTCGGATCGCCCCCTCCAGAAGCTTGAGAAGCGCTGTTCCTACCATTTATTCTCCTAACTTCTCCTTATGGTTGATGCAGCATTGTCATTTAGAATGGTAACCATATCCCCCTGATTTAATCCGGCGGCGTTAGCCTCATCAGTATCAAGATGCATGTCAAGGGCAAAGTCCTCTCTCACACGTGCTACTACATCATCAAATATCAGGGGCCTTTCACCTTCTGTCTTCACCAACACTCTTTGACCGTCGGTGACTCCGAACTCTTTGGCGTCTTCAGGCGTGAAGTGAATGTGTCTTTTTGCCACAATAACTCCTTCCTCTATTTTGACAGGACCGTACAGTCCAACAATGACAATACCCGGCGTTCCCTTTATGTCACCGGATTCACGAACCGGAGCGGCGACTCCCAAAGCGTAGCAGTCAGTCCTGGATATTTCCACTTGTGTTGCTTTCCTGACAGGGCCAAGTATCCTGACCTTGTGAATTACTCCTTTCGGCCCCACAAGGGTGACCCTCTCATCTGCTGCGAATTGTCCGGGTTGGGTCAGGTCTTTGATGGACGTGAGCTTGTGGCCGGGTCCGAATAGGAGTTCTAGGTGTTCTTGTGAAACGTGGACGTGTCTTGCGGAGATACCTGTTGGGATTCTTCTTGTAGTAGGCATTTTTCATAAACCCTCCATCCGTATTCAAATATTGAAATAACCAGTACTACTGTATTAGTTTAACATAAATAATTTCTCTATAGTGCATGGATTTCCTTTATTGCAGTAGTCGCGCCGGTTTTAGTAGCCCCGCTCCGTCATCTTTTACCGCCGTAGCCAGGCAGTTCTTCATCGCCTTAGTCTGCCGTACTCCCTGCTTGAGTCAGGCAGGGGATGACACAGACGACACGAACACGAACTCAGACTGAGACTGAGACTGATCGCCCG
>JAAZEW010000085.1 GCA_012512055.1 Bacillota bacterium
CCATACAGACCTATCTCATCTTTGCAGTGGCGTATCTGTGGTGCCGTGTATGGAAGGTGGATAGGACGGTTGCGGCTCCTGCAGCCATGATCGGTGCCAGCAACTTCTTTGAATTGGCAGTTGCCGTAGCGATATCCCTGTTCGGACTCGGTTCAGGAGCTGCGCTGGCTACTGTAGTGGGAGTTCTCGAGGAGGTTCCTATCATGCTCAGCCTGGTAGCAATCGCCAATAAAACAAAGCATTGGTTTCCGGAACCAGGTAATCCAAGGTGACTCCGGTGGAAACAATCAAAACCATGTCATAATGGCATCAATTCAAGTAAATGTATTGGAAATTACAACAGAGGAGGTAGATCTCAAGGGCTACTTCCTCCGTCTTCGTTACGTCCAGTGCATTCGGTGCCTGTAGGGCTAAAGGGCCAAACAGAGGATGCCATTCTTACCGTTAGCCAATTGTAAAAGCACGCAGGACAGCAATAGTCTGCCTACCACAAGCAGAAATAATTAGATTCAGGATTAGCGTGGGTACCCCCATAACACCAGATAGGCTATGCTCGCTCCAGATACTGGCCGGTTCGCGTGTCCACTCTGATCACATCTCCGATACTGATAAAGAGCGGGACTTGCACCACTGCGCCGGTTTCAAGGGTAGCCGGCTTGGTCCCGCCGCTCGCAGTATCACCACGTAGGCCCGGATCCGTATCTGTAACAGTCAGCTCTACAGAGTTGGGGAGCTCAACTCCGATGGGAGCTCCTTCGTACACCTGAACACCGATTACCATGTTCTCTCTGAGATATTTCTTGTTATCTCCCAGCTTTTCGTCATTAAGATTGATTTGTTCATATGTGGAGGTGTCCATGAAGAAATTATCTTCGCCTGAGCTATAGAGGAACTGCATCTCGCGGTACTCTATATGAGCTCTGGGGACTTTTTCGCCTGCGCGGAATGTACGTTCCATGGTAAAACCGGTCTTCACGTTTCTCAGTTTTGACCGGACAAACGCAGACCCTTTTCCTGGCTTGACATGTTGGAAATCAACAACTGAGTAGACCTCCCCGTCAAGGTCAATAGTAAGGCCTGTGCGAAAATCGTTAGTTGAAATCACATAACCACCTCCGGAATGAACAACCCAGACACTTCATATTTCGCTTCAAGCCTAGATTGTCCTTTCGAATCTCGAAATATCTGATGACTCATAGACTGCCCAACTTCAGCGCCTACATAGACTCTAAGATACACAGCGAAAGCCAATATCAGAGCTCTATGAGCTCTTTGGGAGAGCTTGTGAGATTTGTGATTCCGCTTTCCCGAACTACGACAAGATCCTCAATCCTGACACCTGCAAAACCCGGAATATATATACCCGGCTCAACTGTGACCACCATTCCCGGGCGAAGCTCTTCCGTGACGGCCACAGAAAGCCTGGGCTCTTCATGAACTGCAAGGCCTACTCCATGGCCAAGTCCGTGGCCAAAGTTGTCGCCGTACCCTGCTTCCTCTATGACCTTCCTGGCCAGGCTGTCGATTTCCTGGCCGGTCTTCCCCGGGGCAATCCCTTCCAAGGCAGCCTCCTGGGCGCGAAGGACAATGTCATAGAGCCGGCGTTGCTCGGGAGAAGCTTTCCCCAACGAAACAGTGCGGGTCATATCACCCCTGTAACCATGATAGACTGCGCCGAAGTCCATGACTACAAGCTCACCTTGAGCCAGTTTTTTTCCGGACGCGACTCCATGGGGCATGGCACCGCGTTCTCCTGATGCTACGATTACCTCAAACCCAATGCCTTCTGCGCCATTCTTCCTCATGAACCATTCTATCTCAAGGGCTACGTCGATTTCTGTCATTCCCGGCTTGATTATGTTGAGAATATGAGAAAAAGCAGCATCGCCTATAGCCTCCGCCCGGCGAATCTCCTCGATCTCGTTCTCGTCCTTTGCCGCGCGCAGTGCCTCAACCAAACCTTCTACAGGCACGAGCTCAACCCCGGTAAGAGCTGATGAGAATGTCTCATGCTGCTTATACGTGATTACATCTTTCTCAAATCCCAGCCTGCCGATACCTGCCTCTTCCACTACCTCTTTCAGAGTATCCGCGATTTTCTGTCCGTGCTTGATTACACGGAATTCAGGCGCTTGATAGGCGGCTTGCTCAACATATCGAAAATCCGTAATGAAGCAGGCATGATCCGGGGAAACCACAACAACTCCCGCAGAGCCTGTGAACCCTGTTATGTAACGTCTGTTCTCAGGCCTTGTGATGAGAAGCCCGTCAATTCCCGCAGGTGACAACCTCTCTCGAATGGCAACCAGTCTATTCTTCATCGTTGTCCCCCAGCCCCTCTAAACGTATATCGTGTTCATCATCAAAGAAGTTGGTACGCGAGTCCTCTTCGTCCACTGTTGCTATGCGTGGTGTCACGAATATGATCATCTCCGTCTCTTTTGTGTCAAGCTTCCTGTTTTGGAAAAGCAGCCCCAGTAGGGGAAGATCCCCGAGAATAGGAAGCTTCAAAACGCTTTCTATCTCCTCACGCTGAAGCAGGCCTGCTATAGCAATAGTCTCGCCGTCACGGACAGTGGCAACAAGGTCAGCCTCCCTTGTCCTTACATGAGGGAACCCTTGGGTCTGGTCCGTCCTTAGAATCGACGACACCTCAGGCCGTATTCTTACTGTTATGAGACCGTCTCTATTCACTCGAGGCGTTATGACCAATTTAACTCCTGCCTCGATGAAAGATACGGACTTGGTCTCACCGCCCTGCTCAGATATAATCACAGGTATCTTGTCACCTATGAATACCCTGGCTTCCGTCCCGTCAAGCGTAGTCGTGCTCGGCCTGGCTATAGTCACAGCCTTCCCGGAATCTTCCAACATCTTTAAGAACGCGCCTACTGCAAGGGAAAGGCCCTGGAAGACTCCGGTCGTCGGGTCTGTCCTTATATACACTTTTCCGAACCCGCCATACTCTCCCATTTCTTGAAAGCTGATTCCGAACTGGTCTAACGCATCTTGCGCGATCTCCTCAAGCCTTGCATCAATTCGCACCATCGGAACGGGGACATCAAGTTTTCCGATGATCTTCTCGGCCTCGTCAAGTTCAACGGATACCCC
>JAAZEW010000086.1 GCA_012512055.1 Bacillota bacterium
CAGTGTGTTTGTGGGAGTACCTGCGATTCGTGTGTCTTGTGCTGCCAGTCACGGAATGACTGCCACCTCAGGAGATGATTGGCGAGTAACTGCCCTCGACGTGAAGGAAGCCCTTGATGTGGCAAGTGTTCTTGCAGTTCCGCCTGACCGGGAGATCATATCAGTCTTGCCTCAAGAGTACGTCGTAGACGGACTGGGTGGTATCAAAGACCCTGAAGGGATGACCGGTATCAGGCTGGAGGTCAATGCCAGGGTTATTACCGGCCACGTGACAATCCTGGAAAACATGGCGGAGAGTGTGGAACGGGCAGGCTTATCTGTTGAGGGACGGATCTTGGAGCCTGTAGCTGTTGCACAGGCAATTCTGACTCATGAGCAAACTCAAAGAGGTGCAATACTGGTTGATATCGGTGGCCAGATAACCCAGGTAGTAGCATTCTATGAAGGCACACCAATCCAATTCCTGTGTGTACCCATAGGCGGTGTACACATCACAAATGATATAGCCATAGGTATGAAGATTCCGTTTGAGGAAGCTGAAAGAATAAAGCAAAGAAGTGCTTCCGGCGGAGAACATGATAAGGGCAGAGATGAATTCATCCAAGACATAATAGACGCGAGATTGCGAGAAATCATTGAGCTTATCGAATCAGAGACCCGTGAAGTCAGGAATAGCGGACTTGTTCCGTGTGGCGTGTTCCTTGCAGGCGCAGGCTCATTTACCCCCGGTACTTCGGAGCTGGCTTCTGAGATCCTTGAATTGCCTGCGCAAATCGGCACACCTCATCCAGTCAGTGTGCCAAAAGGAATTGAGCCTCATAGCTTGTCGCAAGTGGCTTTGGGAATCGCCTGGCATGTAGCTGAGAATTCCCAATTCTTACTTGCCAGGGAATCACAGCCTTCTACGTTTCGGAGGGCGCTGTTTAGTCTCAGAGGGTGGTTTGATGAATTCTTAAAGGATTTCTTCTAGTCTCAATTTGGCGGTTACGCAGGAGGGATATTAGGTGTTCAACCTGGAACTTGAAATGGAGCAGTTCACAAACATTAAGGTGATAGGGGTCGGAGGCGGAGGTTCCAACGCGATAAACCGGATGATAATGGCAGGATTGTCCGGTGTGGAGTTTGTGGCAGTCAATACTGACGCACAGGCACTGGCTGTATCTGATGCCGGTGTAAAGATCCAGGTTGGAGAGAAGCTTACTAAAGGCCTTGGTGCAGGCTCAAATCCTGAAATCGGAGAGCAGGCGGCGCAAGAAAGCTATGACGTGATTCGGCGCGCTTTAGAAGGAGCTGACATGGTATTCATCACCGCAGGCATGGGTGGTGGGACAGGTACGGGAGGCGCCCCTGTCGTGGCCTCTATCGCAAAAGAACTTGGCTCCCTTACAGTAGGTGTGGTGACGAAGCCTTTTACCTTTGAAGGTAAGAAGCGCATGGCTCAAGCAGTGGTAGGAGTCGATAACTTGAAAAGCAAGGTAGATGCCCTTATTGTGATACCAAACGATAGGCTCCTCCAGGTCAGTGAGCCTGCCACTTCGATTCTCGATGCCTTCCAACTGGCAGATGATGTATTGCGGCACGGGGTGCAAGGTATTTCAGACCTGATTACCGTCCCAGGCCTTATAAACGTCGATTTTGCAGACGTAAGGACTATCATGTCCAGCGCAGGTTCGGCTCTGATGGGCATAGGGACAGCTTCAGGTGAAGGCCGTGCCCAGAAGGCCGCGAGAGCTGCCATAGAAAGCCCTCTCCTTGAAACAACTATCAACGGCGCCAAAGGCGTGCTTATGAACATAAAAGGAAGCAGTAATTTGGGCCTCTTTGAGGTAAATGAAGCTGCTGAGCTTATTGCAAAAGCTGCCGACAGTGACGCCAATATCATATTCGGCGCAATGATTGACGAAAACCTTACGGATGAAATCAAGATTACCGTTATTGCCACCGGGTTTGACTCTAAGGTTAAAGAAAGAGTCGGGCTGGAAGCTGTGGAAATCAGTGACTTTGCAGGCGGTGAAGACCTGGATATACCTGCCTTCCTTAGAAGAGGACGAGGCCAAAAGCGTTAACTTGCGTTATGTGGCCGTCATTTTGTCCTCAATTATGACATAATTCTGAGCACGAAGATTGTATACTTAATAAGGAGATGAAACCGGGCAGCGTTCGGGGGTGGATCTCATGCCTCACAAAACTGTCATGGGTGCCGCTGTAATGACTTTTGCCATGCACTGGCTCACCCTGTGGGCAACCGGAGAGGTTCTCGGCTGTAGAATAAGACATTCGAAGATACTTGTGGCGTCAATCACAGCCGGACTCATAGACGCAGTCATCATAGTCTCACTGCACTTTGGGTATCTTCGTGCATATGCCGCAGTCCCACTGGCAATCCTGTCAATACTCCCCGCAGTCAGAATAGCCTTCGGGCCTTTATCCTTGCCCAGATTTGCCATAGTCTCCTGCCACGTGCTGGGGATTAGCTCCCTGGCGTTCGGAGGGGCTTCAGCTTGCGCTTACCTCACAGGACGCCGGCTTATACCAACGCTTTTGGGCCTTTTGGGAACCGTCATGGCAACTACAGAAATAGGATGGGGCTACGTCCGCAGGAGATTCCGAGAATGGTTCCTATATGTGCCGATAGAAATCCATTTCGGTGATATTCAGTTCCAAGTGAACGCTTTAATTGATACAGGCAATAGACTCAAAGACCCCCTTACAGGCTCTCCGGTGATTCTTCTGGAATATAATGCAGCCGCGAAGTTCCTCCCGGAAGAAGTCAGGCGAGCGTTTATGGCCTTCGATGCAGGAGATCTAGGGCTTATTTCTGAACTCCTGGCAGATTCAGCATGGCTTGCCAGGTTTCGGGTAATACCCTTTGTCTCCATAGGCGAGGGGAAAGGCCTCCTCCCGGGGTTTAGAGCTGACAAAATCCTCATATCAGACGGAACTCGAACCTTCCAAACAAAGAATGTAGTCATCGGAATACATGTAGCCAGGCTCTCCCAAGGAGGCGCATTTTCTGCGCTCCTCCATCCCGATATTTTGGCGGAGGCTTCTTGAGCAAGAGTTCACGTGGCAGTCTATTAATATTCCCTAGGAGGAGACTGGGATGAAAATGGGTCTCCCGTTCATAAATCGACTCCTCTACTTAAGGCTGAAGTGCGTCCTATGGGCGATTAACAATGGCTTCGTCCCGAGCCGCCCGATTCTGTATGTAGGGAATGGGGGAGAGGTATTGCCCCCGCCTCTTTCAACCAGTGAAGAAACGGAGCTTCTGACACGCCTGGAAATGGGAGATACGCGGGTGAAAGGCGAGCTGATCGAGAGGAACCTGAGGCTCGTGGTGTACATAGCAAGGAAATTTGAGAATACCGGGATAGGCGTGGAAGACCTGATATCCATTGGCACGATTGGCCTCATTAAGGCTGTCAATACCTTTGATCCGTCCAAGAAGATAAAGCTTGCCACATATGCATCCCGGTGCATTGAAAATGAAATCCTTATGTATCTTCGCAGAAGCAACAAAGTCAGAGCTGAAGTGTCTTTCGATGAACCCCTTAATGTAGATTGGGACGGTAATGAACTCCTCCTGTCTGACGTTATGGGAACAGACAGCGATATTGTATATAGATGCATAGAGGAACAAGTGGATAAATCACTACTGGATGATGCCATGCAGAGGCTGTCCACGAGAGAAAAGAGAATAGTCGAGCTCCGATTCGGACTTAGCGACGGAAAAGAGAAAACACAAAAAGAGGTTGCAGACTTACTGGGCATATCTCAATCTTACATATCCAGGCTGGAAAAGAGAATCATAAGAAAGCTTAGGCGCGAAATCAGAAAAGTTGAGTAAACTATAGCAACTTGAGAGGGGGGACCTAAGTTGAATACATATGATCTTATGAAGAAGTATGTCGCCTCACAAGCCATAGACTACGCTCTGGCTCTACTGGCGAGAGATCCTCGGCGAAACCTGGTAACCCTGACCAGGATTCTGGAGCTGTTTGCAGGTGGGCCCAAGGAGAAACAGCAAATTGAGCTGGCCAGGAAAGCATTTGAAGACCCAAATCATATCTGGACTAAACTGGCGGAACGAGGATTCTCTCAGCTCCATGAAAGCTATCGAACACGAGGCCTCGTCAATCTCTTCATCAATGAAGCATACATGGGTCAACAGGAGCGAAGGCTCCATGCTGAGGAATTGGAGACACCGGTACCGTCATTGATTGTGATTAGCCCGACAATGCGCTGCAACCTGGATTGTACAGGATGCTACGCGGGACGTTATTCGAAAGAGGGGGAAATTGACGAAGCCACCTTAGATAGAATCATCACTGAAGGGAAAGAGCTTGGCATTTACTTCTTTGTAATCTCAGGAGGCGAGCCGTTTCTCAGGGAAGACTTACTCAGCATGGCAGAAAAACATGATGACGCAATCTTCATGGTATATACCAACGGTACGCTCATAGATGAACACTTAGCCCGACGCCTGGCAGAACTGGGAAACATTTCGCCTGCAATCAGCTTGGAAGGAATGGAAGCGGAAACAGACGCAAGACGCGGGCCCGGAATCTTCAAGAGAGTCATGGCAGCAATGGATAACTTGAGGGAAGCAGGCGCCGTGTTCGGGTTTTCAGCAACGTACACCAGAGCTAACGTAGATGCCCTTACCAATGAAGCCTTTATTGATATGCTGATTGACAAAGGCGCCATGTACGGTTGGTTCTTCATGTTAATCCCCGTAGGGAAAGATGATGATGTGAACCTCATGTGTACTCCTGCCCAGCGCGATAGAATGAGAAGGCACGTGATCAATCTCAGAAAGACGAAGCCGATTTTTGTCATTGATTTCTGGAATGACGGTCCTATGGTGTCAGGTTGCATGGCAGGAGGCAGAAGTTACCTGCATATCAACGCTCACGGAGATATTGAACCGTGCGTCTTTGTTCACTTTGCAGTGGATAACATAAAAAACACCACGCTGAAGCAGGCTTTGAAGTCCCCATACTTCATGGACATCAAAGCGAGGATGCCGCTTAACGAAAACCACCTGAGGCCGTGCATGATAGTGGATAACCCTCACATACTGAGAGATGTCGTGTGCAGGCATGGAGCGAGGCCTACCCATGAAAACGCCGAATCGGTCATTACCGTTCTTGCCGATGACCTGGACGAATACGCGAATGACTATGGCGAGCTTGCTGAGGTAGCTTGGGAACGGGAATATGTTACTGGGCAGACTCAGCATACTCGTTCGCCTCAACGAGAATAACGTCCATTCCGATTCTCTTGATCTTTGACCAAGGAATCACGTAATCATTGTAGCGCCCGAGAATCCCCATTAGCTTGGAAGGGCCGGGAACCATAATCGATGTCACCTGGCCTGTAGTAAGGTCTATCTCCATGTCGCAGATAGGCCCTAATCTGCGTCCGTCTACAACATTTACGACTTCACGGGCTCTTAGATCTGAAACACGGACCAGCATACATATCACCCCCCGCGTTTCCACAAACTCATTATATTCGGGATTGCGAGATTGTGTGCGGGGAGTGTCAAATAAGGCCTGTTAGTGAGAGAGGCAAGCGAGTTGAGGATGCGAACACGTCAAGAACAGGGATTGCCAAGGTAGAGACGCCAACCCGCGGCGTGCTGTGGGATGCGCTAAGGCTGAGATTGAGCCTGAGAAGGGCTTCACCCGGAGAGGTATTTCCATCCAATCCTTGTATTCTTCCGTTATCCGCAACTTGGATGAAACACAAGGGAGGAAAGAGCACACACCACCAATTCCGGCCTCTTCCGCTCCCAAGCATGACTCGAATAGCATCATAATCTCCTGCGGGCACTTGAAGATCTCCATAACTACACGGCGGAAAAGTAAATGTCCCGAGTTCAACTGTGACTCCATAGTCCTTGCCACGGCTGCTGATTTCATTCCTCGCTGCGTCTTCAATCCTGTTAAGGCTTTCAGAAAGAATCTGCCATACCTCATGCTTTGTGGCAGCTTCCACGAGAAGTCCTTTCACTTCCCTTAAGACAGTATCACGGATTACCAATTTCAAGGCTTGATCGTCCACACTATCGCTGTTTGCCATAATGTGCAGCCTTATAAGGTTCGTCGTATTAAAGGCTGTCTGCTCATCTCTTAACAAGGCCGCGACGCATACTCCGAAAAACACTTCTGACGTCATCATCGCAACAAGTATGGTTAGAATTAGAAAATAAAGTTTTGCAGTCTTAATCCGCAATAATGCCACCTCCGGGATTCGGAATCTTAGTTTTGCGTCAGACAAAACGCCGCATATGTTTTAGCGCAGCCTTTTCCAGTCGCGATACTTGGGCCTGAGATATGCCGATTTCGTCAGCTACCTCCATCTGGGTCCTGCCTTCGAAAAACCTCAGTCTTAGGATTAGTCTTTCCCTTTCACTCAACTTTCCCATCGCTTCTCTGATGGAGATTCCTTCAAGCCAAGTGGAATCCTGGTCTTTCTCATCGCTGACCTGGTCCATGATGAAAATAGGATCCCCGTTGTCGTGGTAAATAGGTTCAAACAACGAAACCGGTTCCTGAATAGCGTCCAGAGCATAGACAATCTCCTCACGAGGCAGTTTTAACTCGTCCGCAATCTCACTTATTGAAGGTTCCCGTGAGTTTTTATTGATAAGAGTATCTCGTACTTGAAGGGCTTTATATGCTACATCCCTCAACGAACGGGACACGCGAATAGGGTTGTTGTCACGCAAATACCTTCTTATCTCGCCGATTATCATAGGAACTGCGTAGGTCGAGAACTTGACGTTTTGTGATAGATCGAAGTTGTCAATAGCTTTCATGAGACCGATGCATCCTACCTGGAAAAGATCGTCTACGCACTCGCCACGGTTATTGAAGCGTTGTATCACGCTTAGCACCAAACGGAGATTCCCATGTATCAGCTTATCGCGGGCCTCTTTGTCGCCTTGCCTTACGCGCTGCAGGAACTCCCGCATTTTCTGGTTAGAGAGAATCGGCAGCTTTGACGTATTCACCCCGCAGATTTCCACCTTGTTTATCATCATGAACGGTCCCTCACGTTTCCAAAATATCTCAGCCTTAATAAGAATTATTGCCCTCTAACTGAAGTTTTATTCCGAATGCGCCTTAGCCTGCAGGGAACCGAAGAAGGGAAAAGAACTCCCGAAGATTGTGAGAATGTGTATTGATACTCAATATGTTGAATGGTAAAATACTCATATACACAATATGTAGTGAATACCCAAAATCAACCGTACGCTCGGAGGGACAATCATGAAGTGTCCGTTTTGCGGGTACCCAGACAGCAAGGTGGTGGATTCCCGTTCCACCGTGTCCGCTTCTGCAATCAGGCGAAGACGGGAGTGCCTTAAATGCCAAAAGCGTTTCACTACGTATGAGACAGTGGAGAAGGCCCCTATGATGGTTATTAAGAAGGATGGCCGCAGAGAGCCTTTCGACAGGAACAAGTTATTGGCAGGACTCATGAAAGCCTGTCAGAAGCGTCCGATATCTGCAAGCGCGCTTGAAGAAATCGCAAGTGACGTGGAAAGGGAACTCCGCGGCGAACTCGACCGGGAAGTGCAAAGCAGTGCAATAGGAGAAGCCGTGCTCAATCAGTTGAAGAAAACCGACAAGGTCGCATACGTCAGGTTTGCGTCGGTGTATAAAGAATTCCAAGATATCGAGACTTTTGTCAGAGAAATCGAAGAACTGCATAACCCATAAGCAGGGAGGAGTAATGAATGAAAGGATCCCTAAGACAGGCAGCCCCCAGTGAACTTTGGACGCAAGAAGAATCCTTACCCAAAGCATTTTCCAGTATTCGGAAGAGAGATGGGAGGATAGTCAGGTTCGACAAAGGAAAGATAACCAACGCCATTTACAAGGCCCAGTTGGCGGTAGGGCAGGACAACATGAACAGGGCGGAAGCACTTACTGAGAAAGTGCTGGACTACCTTGAGAAAGAGCTTATAGGGGCTATACCTACTGTTGAAGGGATACAAGACATAGTCGAGAGGGTCCTCATCGAGGCTGGACATGCAAAGGTCGCCAAAGCATACATACTCTACCGCGACAAGCGCACGAGAATCCGCGAGGCTAAAGCCGAGTTGATGGATATCGTAGCAGATATCCTTGTTGAAACAAGCCGTGAGAACGCCAATGTAGGCAATTCCCCCTCAGCCAAAATGCTGCAAATAGCGTCAGCAGCCAGTCGACACTACTATCTTCACAGGTTGATCCCGGAGGATATTGCATACGCTCACATTGACGGTGACATTCATATTCACGATCTTGAGTTCTACGGCAAAACGTTAACCTGCATTCAAATTCCCCTCTATGATTTACTTTCTCGTGGGTTCAGCACCGGCCACGGCTTCATAAGGCCTCCCAAAAGACCCGGTTCCGCAACTGCACTCGCTGCCATAATACTTCAGAGCTCTCAAAATGATATGCACGGCGGCCAGTCATATGGATTCTTTGACCGAGATCTGGCGCCGTTTGTCGAACAGTACCAGGAAGATGATGTCTTTCAGGCTATGGAGGCTTTCGTATACAATCTCAACTCAATGCACAGCAGAGCAGGCTCACAAGTGCCGTTTTCATCAGTGAATTTGGGATGCGATTTGAGCGAGGCAGGAAGGATGGTCACTCGGTGCCTGCTTTTGGCCTTTGAAAAAGGGCTTGGGAGAGGCGAAAATCCGATATTCCCCAACATAATCTTCAGGGTCAAGGAAGGCGTCAACTTCAACCCGGGGGACCCCAATTATGACCTGTTTCGCCTGGCCATGAGAGTCGCAAGCCGCAGAATGAACCCGACCTTTTCGTTTATGGACGCCTCGTACAATAAACCCTATGGTGATGAAGTAGCCTACATGGGGTGTAGAACAAGAGTCATAGGGAACAGGCGAGGGCCTCAGGTGACAACCGGCAGGGGGAACCTTTCTTTCACATCAGTCAACTTGCCCAGAATAGCCATTAAGGCCGGGGGTGACCTTGACAGGTTCTTCACTGGACTGCGGGAAGTCACACGTCTTGCAGCAAGACAGCTATTTCACAGGTACAGGATACAATGCAGGCTGAAAGTGAAGGACATGCCATTCCTGATGGGGCAACATCTCTACCTTGACTCAGAGCACCTGGGGCCGGACGATACTATAGAATCCGCTATCGTTCACGGAACCTTGAGCGTTGGATTCCTCGGCCTTGCGGAAGCCTTGAAAGCCCTCACCGGGCGTAATCATGGTGAAAGCGAAGAAGCCAGAAGGCTTGGTGTGGAAATTGTGGCGTTCATGAGACAGTTGGTTGATGAAGCATCAGAAATCCATAACCTGAACTATACTCTTCTTGCAACCCCGGCAGAAGGCCTTTCAGGGCGGTTCGTTGCTCTGGACAGAAAGAAGTTCGGTATCATAGAAGGGGTCACGGACAAGGAGTTCTATACGAACAGTTTTCATGTACCTGTTGACTGTGAAATTGGAATGTACGAAAAAATCGCAATTGAAGGCGTCCACCACAAGTACACTAATGCAGGACACATTTCCTACATAGAACTGGATTCGCCTCCGATTCACAACATAGAGGCTGTGGAAGCAATAGTCCGGCATATGAGATCTTGCGATGTAGGCTATGGCGGCATTAACTTCCCCATAGACGAATGCAGGGCATGCTCCTATTCGGGAGTAATAGGGTCTTCATGTCCGGAATGTGGGTCATCAAACATAAGACGAATCCGCCGGATCACAGGCTACCTGTCAACAGTTGATAGGTTCAATGACGCGAAGCGGGCTGAACTTGCGTCAAGAACACCTCACTCTACGGCAGGCGGGAATCTATCATGAAACTGAGGTTGGCCGGAATAACAAGAGAGAGCGTTGTGGACGGGCCGGGCATTCGTGTGGTGGTATACGCGCAAGGGTGCCCACACGGTTGCCCCGGCTGTCATAACCCGGACACCCATGACCCAAGCGGGGGAGAGCTGTTTGATGTTGAGCAAGTTGCCCAAATTATACGTTCAGTGCCCATAGCTCAGGGAGTCACATTCAGCGGAGGAGAGCCGTTTTCCCAGGCGGAAGCCTTCGCTGAGTTAGGCCGTATGCTAAAATCTTCCTCACTGAATATTGTTACGTATACAGGTTATGTATGGGAGGATTTGGTGAAATCATCTTCAGCGGCATGGCAAGACCTACTATCCTTGACGACCCTTCTGATAGACGGGCCTTTTTCGGAAGGCGAAAGAAACTTGAGCCTCGCATTCCGAGGTTCCGGTAACCAGAGGATAATTGACGTAGCGGAATCCCTTCGGAAGAATCAACCGGTAGTCGTCAGCGACATCTACGATCTATGACACTTCTCCCCTGCGGCAGGAGTTTGACAGAAGTTATAGAAAAACTATGCCATGGAGTATAGCAAGGTCAGATCCAGACTCTGGTTCATAGTCTTTTTGCTTGCAGTCATTGCACTCGTGGCTTGGTCGCTTAATCAAAACTCCGTAGTATCAGAGTCAGAAAGTAAGCTTGTCTGTGTACCTGCAAAACGAGGCGAAATAGAACAGGGAGTAAACTCGCAAGGCGTAATTATCAGAGATGAGATGGTTTACATAAGCCCTGCAGGCGGCACACTGAAACTGGTTACAGCGGAGAAGGACCGGGCAAGGACAGATACGACAATAGCTCAAGTTATGCCAGGCGGAACCCAAGGGAAACCGGAGGACGGCATAGGAGTCCGCATGACGCCTGAAAGACCAGGCGTTGTCAGCTTTACCATAGACGGACTGGAAAGAATCCTTACCCCTTCTTCGTGGGGAGACTTTGATGCTAAGAAAGTATCCCAGCTTGCCTCGAATCCGGTGAGTGTAGTGTCAGGGATGCAAGTCAAAACAGGCCAGGCTCTTTTTCGAGTGATCGATAACTACTGCATCTATGTCCTTGTATTTCCGGGCCTTGATATTACACCTTCAGTCAGCGAGGCATTGTCTGAGGGGCGCAGGTGCACCTTGCGGTTTGATTCGGTACCGGGTATCCTTTGTTCTGCCAGGGTCGCCTCGCGAGTAGATTCAACCCGGGGTGATTCGAAACCCGGCGCTCTATTATTGGAACTTACTGATTTTCCTCATGAGCTGTATTATCTCCGTCACGTTCAAACTAAGATCATCACCAGAATTCACAGAGGAATCATCATTCCTAAGCAGGCCCTTGTCAAAGGGAAAGACGGGTACCTGGTTTACATACCGGCTAACCTCGGAGTGGATTCTAAGCCTGTAACAGTCATTGCCGGCAACGAGAGTCACGTAATGTGCGAAGGATTGCGAGAAGGGCAAAGGGTTGTAGTGAATCCATATGTTGTGCACGAGGCAGGAATGACTATATGGAGGTAAATAGGAGGGACGTGTATCTTTGACTGAAATCGCGAATAGGCTCAGACTGGTTCGCAGGCAAGTACGTGAAGCAGCGGAAAGAGCCGGACGCAAGCCTGAGGATATTGCCATTGTCGCTGTTACGAAGAACGTTGATAACATAGACATTGTGGAAGCAGTTGGCGAAGGCGTCTCGATACTGGGTGAAAACAGAGTTCAAGAAGCCAGGGCAAAATTCGAAGAACTCGGGAATGACATAGACGGAAAGAAGGTGAGCTGGCATCTTGTAGGCCACTTGCAGCGTAACAAGGTGCGGCAGGCTCTTCAGATATTTGAGCTGATTCACTCACTTGACTCGTGGAAGCTGGCGCTGGAAATCGAAAAAGCCGCTGAAAGACTGGATGTAACGGTAGAGTGTCTCCTGGAAGTTAACGTTACAGGCAAGGCGACCAGAATCGGGATAGAACCTCAGAATGCTTTGGCTTTGGCCCGCGATATCTCGACACTTAGCAGGGTTAGGCTTAGGGGGGTAATGTCCATTGCCCCTATTGTGGAAGACCCTGCGCAGGCAAGGCCTTATTTTCGAACAACAAGGGAGATATGTGAGAAAATCAGCGATGCCGGCCTATTCTACCCTGGCAAGGTCCATCTTTCCATGGGTATGACCCATGATTTTGAGGCCGCTGTCGAAGAAGGGGCAACTATGATCCGCATTGGCACTGGGATATTCGGTCCACGTTTCAGGAAGGCGGTGCTGTGAACGTGAGAAGAGGCTTGATTGACAGGCTCCTTGACTTCATGGGGTTCGGTGAAGTGGCTGATGACACACGTGAGTTTGCTGAAGACTCCATACTTCGAAGTGACGAAGCTCAAGTGGCCGGGGTGGGCCGGAGGGGAAGGGGACTGGTTGCCCTCCCTCAATCACCCAGAGCAAGGCTGGTAGTTACAGAACCAGGATCATTTGATGATATTCCCTCGATCCTTGAGCATTTGAAGAAGAAGCGTCCTGTCATTGTACGCATATCAGATATAGACCGTGAACTGGCCAGGCGGGTGTTGGATTTTGCCGGGGGTGCCACGTATGCACTTAACGGCAGTATGCAAAAGGTCAGCGAAGGCGTGTTCTTATTTACCCCAAGCAACTTTGAGATAGGTTTGGATTTACCGGAGGGAGATGACAAGAAAGACAGGCCTTTACCTTCCTTTTTTGACAGAAGCTAGATAAGGGGGCTTTGAGACAAATGGATTTAGAATCAAGAATTGCGGTTGTAGGTATAGTCGTAGAAGACCGGCTGAATGCTGCAAAGAAAGTCAACGAGATTCTAAGTCTTCACGCAGACATCATCGTCGGACGTCTCGGTGTTCCGCACACTGAAAAAGAGGCAGGAGTCATAGCTCTGATCATTAATGGGACCACAGATGAAATCGGCAGTCTCACAGGTAAACTAGGCAGTGTAAAAGGCGTTAAGGTAAAATCGGCGATAACCACATAGAAACAGTGACGAGCATTGCTGTTTGTGCGGATGGGAGAGCGAGGCCATGGGTACTTAAAGTACACAGTCAAGCCTCGTTTTTTGCATTCCATGTCTTGATCGGGATTTTCAGGAGCTAAGATGCGTACTATTATCAGACAGTTAAACAGACAGTGTCCTGGACAGACTAATGAGAGGACATGTAATCATGACAAAGAGGTATGAGCCGGTAAAGGCGAATATTGACAGAGAAACCGCAAACACGCTTATCCGCCGCATAGCTGAACTGTCCCTTGCCATGGATAAGATGAACATTGCCGAGTATGTTGAGTTCCTGAGGAATCCGAAAAGGATAATCTTCGTAAACTTCCTAGGGGGGCTTGCCCGTGGCTTTGGTATAGGTATTGGAGCCACAATACTCGCAGCTCTCTTCATCATAATCTTGTCCAGGATTGTCCAACTGAACATCCCTGTAATCGGTGAATTCATTGCGGAGATCGTAAAGACAGTGAACAGCCACATGAGATTGAGATAGGAGGCAAAAGGCTGTGAACAAAGAGACTATGAAGAATTACCTGGAACGACTGCTATCTGAAAAAGCAAGGCTAACACAACGTATCGAGGCGCTGGAGGGGAAAGGGCAAGGGGGCACAAAACAAGCCATGAGCGATTCCATAGGCGAGCTTTCCCTGTATGACAACCACCCGGCAGACGTCTCCTCTGAGCTCTTTGAGCGTGGCAAAGACATAAAGCTGTGTGAAGACGCGAAAATCATTCTGAAGAGGGTAAATGAAGCCATAGACCTTCTGAACAGCGGTGAGTACGGCACCTGCGAGCATTGCGGCAATAATATCGAAAAAAACAGGTTAGATCTCATTCCCTACACGCGCCTCTGTAGCAAATGTCAAAATGACGTTCAAGCAACTGCTCCTCCCAGGAGGGACCGGCCTGTGGAAGAGGAGGTGCTGGGAACCCCATTCGGCAACGGTATGCGCGACAGGAAGACTCCCGGCACAGACGGAGAAGACGTGTGGCAAGATCTGGAGAGGTATGGGACTGCAAGCGGGCCTCAAGATCTGACAGGCATTCTCGACAGTCGTGAAGTATTCAAAGAAGGCGGGAATCCGGCGGGAGGAGCAGTTGAAGATGTGGAGATGATTGCTACCAAAGATTACAAGGTGATTCCGGGAGGGCAGCGCAGCCGGATAAAGCGTACGCGCTGATACGCAGGAAGCCAGGAAGCGGGCTTTCTTGAACTCGCTTTCAATGTGTGGTACAATACCGACGTTAAGGGCATGTCTCATGATAACAGATGAACCAGCGAGGAGAGATCCTGTCATATTGCAGTCACTTTTCTTGCCGGCAGCCATTGTCGTCCTTGACCAGTTCACGAAACACCTGGTGGAAAAGACGGTTCCGGCCGGCACCTGTATCTCTGTCCTGGGAGGACTGGTTGAGATATCCCGAATCTACAATCCAGGCTCTGCGCTAGGCGTCCTATCCACGGCAAGAGTCCCGATTATTGTGTCATGCCTGGTCCTGGCAACCTGGATCATAGTTATCGTGCAAGGCGCCTACAAGCATCTTGGCGAAAGCTTCCGGTTGGGGGCCGCGATGATCGTGGGCGGAGCGGCAGGAAACCTGATTGACAGGATCCGGCTGGGCAAAGTAATAGACTTCATAGACGTGCGCATCTGGCCTGTGTTTAATGTAGCGGATATAGCTGTCTGTGTAGGGGCGGCTGTCCTAATTTACAGCTTGGTCATAGGAAACCCCGGGGGGGAGGAGTAGTAAATGAGGCCTATTCTATTTCAAATCGGGAAGGTGCCCATCCTCTCGTATGGCTTTTCTCTAGCTATAGCATTTGTAGCATGCACGCTGTTTGGAATGCGAGAGGCAAGACGAAGAGATATCGATCCTGACAAAGTCCTTGATTTGGCCCTTTATGTGTGCATCTCAGGAATCATCGGGGCAAGACTGTTATTCGTCCTGCTGGATGTTCCGACGTACTTCAAGGATCCAATCCAGATTTTCAATCTCCGCGATGGAGGACTCGCCTACCATGGGGGATTCATCGTTGCACTTCTTGTGGGAATAGCGTTTTCGCGCCGTTCAAAGCTTAACGGATGGATCTTGGCTGATATTATCGCCCCTCTGATAGCGCTGGGTTATGCCATCGTAAGAATCGGATGTCTCCTGAATGGCTGCTGCTGTGGATTGCCCGCTGATGTCCCGTGGGCTTTGGCATGTCGTGCAGGTGACGCTACCTTGAGGCATCCGACTCAGATCTACGCAGCTCTTTTGAGTTTTATAATCTTCATAGTCTTGTACGCTAAGAAGGATCACAAGAAATTCCCGGGGCACCTCATGTTTCTCTACGTGGGGCTATACTCCATAAGCAGGTTTATCGTAGAGATTTTCAGGGATGTGCCGAGACTTATCGGTCCGTTCTCCATAGCTCAACTGGCAAGTGTGCTCCTTCTATTCGGTGCGTTTGCCTCCATACGTGTTTTGTCTTCTGAGGCAGTTGAGGGACAGAGTTCGGCAAGCCGGCGGTAACAGGCATGGACTCGCCGGGAGCCAATACACCGCAGGCCGGAATAATCCACGTTGAGAAGTCTGATGAGGGCAAGCGCCTCGATGTTTATCTTTCACGGCAGCTTGCCCTTTCCAGGTCACGGGTGAAGAGGCTCATTACAGATGACTTCATCTTGATAAACGGGGAGCATGCACGAGTCAGCAGGAAGGTAAGGGAAGGTGATGTTCTGTCTGTCACTATTCCCGTTCCTGAAAGAGATCAGGTATTACCTGAGGACATCCCTCTGGACATTATCCATGAAGATGATGACATAATTGCAATAAATAAACCCCGTGGCCTGGTAGTCCATCCTGCTTGCGGCAACCGGTCAGGGACACTGGTGAATGCCCTTCTTGCCCATAGCGATAAGTTATCGACTATCGGCGGAAAGGAGCGCCCCGGAATTGTCCACAGGCTTGATAAGAATACATCAGGCGTAATCCTGGTTGCCAAGACTGACATAGCACATGCAACTCTTTCGAGAGACCTCAGGCGGCGTATGGTTGAGAAAATCTATCTTGCAATAGTCGCAGGTGTTCCCGATGAGAGGGAAGGGCACATCGATGCAGCAGTTGGCCGCCATCCGGCTCATAGAAAGAGGATGGCTGTAATCAAAGAGGGAAGGGCGCGTGCCGCACTTACGTATTATCAGACGCTCAGGGAGTTCAAAGGGTACTCTTTGCTCAGAGTTCAACCTATCACCGGAAGGACTCATCAGATACGAGTTCACCTAAAGTACATTGGCCATCCAATTGTCGGTGATAACGTATACGGACCGCGCGGCGGTGAGTCTTTCGGCATGACAGGACAAGCTTTGCACGCTTTCTCCCTGGCATTTTCTCACCCGACAACCGGTAAACATATGCACATCGAGGCGCCGATGCCCGAAGACATGCGTTCTGTATTGAAGAAACTCGAAGATGGAGGCATCAGGTAGGCAATGAATATGTCAAATGAGAAGAGACACAGAGTTGCGGTAGTAGGGTGCGGGAATGTCGGGAGGTTCGCTGCTCAAGCTATTTCGGCATCTCAGGATCTGGAACTCGCCGGTATAGTGAGACGGCCTGAGAGCCTTTGTCGATGTGTCCCTCCTGAGTTCCGAGATATTCCTGTCGTGGCATCCATCGAAAGCCTGGATCGGGTGGAAGCCGCATGCCTTGCAGTTCCTACCCGGCAAATTCCTAAGTACGCTAAGGAAATCCTAAGTTTAGGCATTAACACGGTGGACAGTTATGATATTCACCGCGAACTCATCCATGTCAAGAAGACTCTCGACCGTATAGCGCGAGAGGCAGGAAGCGTTGCAATAATATCCGCAGGATGGGATCCCGGAACTGATTCCCTGATTCGCGTGATGTTGGAGATCATGGCGCCTTCAGGGATAACCTACACGAACTTCGGGCCCGGGATGAGTATGGGTCACACAACTGCAGTAAAGGCTGTTCCAGGGGTAAAAGATGCGATAGCCATGACGTATCCTAAAGGCCAGGGAGTGCACAGACGCATAGTGTACGTGGAACTCGATGAAGGCGCTCATTTTGACGAGGTGAGAGAAGCTATCATCACCGACCCATACTTCTCAAATGACGAGACTGTGGTGGTGTGTGCTGACAGCGTGGATACACTGAAAGACCTTGGGCACGGAGTAATAATAGAGAGAAAAGGAGTCTCAGGCGTATCCTCGAACCAACGGTTCAGGTTTGAAATGAGCATAAACAATCCTGCACTCACAGGGCAGATCATGACAGGGGCAATAAGGGCCGGCTTCAAGCAGTCTCCGGGAGCATACATCCTACCTGAACTGCCTCTAATTGATTTTCTGCAAGGAGACAGGGACTGCCTCCTTGCGAGACTCGTATAGCGGTGCGTTTTTCTTCCACGCTCAGGCATACTGCTTTAGTACTTGTCTTTGCAGTCGTTGTCATGACTCTCATCACTGATTCAGGCTTGTCAGGGGGCGGACACACAACGCCCGGCCTCAACCATATTGCATCTCCGCTTCTACTTATGGACGACGACGAGCTGCTTTCAGTAATCTCCAGGAAGGCTTTTGATTACTTCTGGCACGAAACAAACCCGCATAACGGCCTCACCCCGTGCTGCAACGAAGCCACATCTCCATACAGCACAGCCGCAGTAGGCATGGGGCTCGCTGCCGTACCTGTAGGAATTCAGCGAGGGTGGATAAGCAGGGAAGAAGGGTATGACAGAATCGTTACCACTTTGAGCACACTCAGTTCAGACAGGATTCAGCGAACGTGCGGATTCTTCTGTCAGTTGCTTGATATGAATGAAGGCACCAGAATCCCGGACAGCAAGGTATCTTCCATGGACACGTGTATCCTAATAACAGGCGCCTTGTTCGCAGGAGAATTCTTCTCCCAGACTCCTGTCCAAGACCTGGCGTATGACCTTTACTCTGCTGTGAATTGGCAATGGATGATGAACGGCGGTGAGACACTGGCCAGGTATTGGACTCCTGAGTCGGGTTTTAAAGAAGAGCGTTGGGACTCCTTTGATGAAAGTATTCTAATGTACATCCTTGCAATGGGTTCTCCTACGTACCCAATCCCTGCATCAACATGGCATAAAGTTCGAAGGCCTGTGCGTGGAAACTACATATGCGTACCTGAAGAAAGCCTCGCGTCTTACATCTTGCCCCACGTATGGTTATATCTGGAAGGAAAAGAAGACTTCTACTCCAACTACTGGAATAATGTGGTGTCAGCCGCGAGATATAACCGTATCTACTCTATGCTCCGGTCCTCTGAATCAGGAACCTACACGAAAGACCTGTGGGGGCTCAGTGAATGCGAAGGCCCCAAGGGGTATCAGATCCACGGGGCATCAGCCGGTTACTACCATGGAGTGTTTTCCCCTTATGCATCTATAGGCTGTATGCCGTTTTCACCTTGCGATTCCATGCAAGCTGTCAGAGAAATGCTGAAAAGACACGGGGACCGTATTTGGGGGAAGTACGGTTTTACTTCAGGTTTCAGCGCAGACGGCACGTGGTGGTCCGGGACGCATTATGGAATAGCAGAAGGAATCGTCCTTCTCATGATAGAAAACTATCGTACAGGCCTTGTGTGGAAACACACAACCTGTAATGAATGGATTCAGACTGGGCTGAACCATGCGGAATTCTCAGTAAGCGAGACTTACCAGGCAGTGACTCCTGCCTACCTTGCCAGAGTCAAAGATAAACACTACTCATGGGGCTTATGAGAACACTGGGTGAAAGCGCCCAATATTAAGCACATGCCCAACTTTCAGCATCATATCCCAGCCTCTATTTCACTGCCAAATTGAAGGGATTACAGCTTTGAACTAGTGTAAGCGCAGGTGTTGCCACGGCTTTGGCTTGACACAGGCTCATATTGTGATGGCATGGAATTTGCATTGTACTATGAATAAGGTTCTTAACGGGTGGGAGGGTTTGGTATGAAAGGATGCAAGTACGGGACTCACAGAGTTCTGGAGCCAAAAGGTGCGTTGCCCCAGGCGGCATGGCGTATTGATAACACGATGCAACTTCATGACAATGAAATCCTTGTAGATGTTGACACGCTGAATATCGATGCTGCAAGTTTTACCCAAATCAAGAAACAAGCGAGCGGGGATAGCGAAGAAATCGCGAAAATCATGAAAGGTATTGTAGATTCGCGAGGCAAACATCACAACCCCGTTACAGGCTCCGGAGGGATGTTCATAGGCACAGTCAAGGCTATTGGGGCTGATATTTCAGATATCGGTATTAGGCCAGG
>JAAZEW010000355.1 GCA_012512055.1 Bacillota bacterium
CCCAATAGCTTTTCCGCCCCACCCATGTCCAGTATCGTCCGGGAATCTGTTTGGGAGGAAACAGCAAAGGAAATCCGCGAGGGAATATTGGCCTTGATCAGGCCTGTAATAACATCTACTGTACGCCTTTGGGTGGCAATGACCAGGTGAATTCCGGCCGCCCGGGCCATTTGGGCTAAACGGCATATGGCATCCTCCACCTCCCCGGGGGCCACAAACATCAGGTCAGATAGTTCATCGATAATGACAACTATATAGGGCAAAAATAGATCAGCCTGGTCCTTGGCTAGGAGGGAACGGTTATATCCCCCTATGTCCCGCACACCCCTTTGGGCAAAAAGATCATACCTGTTTTCCATTTCCTCCACCAGCCAGCAAAGGGCCGCCGCCGCTTTTTGGGGTTCGAAAACAACCGGAGTCAGCAAGTGGGGAAGTGGGTTGTAGACAGAAAGTTCAACCCTTTTAGGATCAATTAAAATAAGCTTCACCTCATCGGGTTTGGCCCGAAAGAGTAAACTGGCCAAAAGGGAATTAAGGTACACACTTTTTCCAGCCCCAGTTGCGCCGGCAATCAGCAGGTGGGACATTTTCCCTAGATCAGCCACAACAGGTTCTCCGGCAATATCCTTCCCCACGCCGAAGGTTAAAGTGGAGGGACTTTCCTGGAAGGGTTTAGTCTCCACCACTTCCCGGAGATAGACATCGGTTATTTCCTTGTTGGGAATTTCAATACCTATGGCAGCCTTACCGGGAATTGGAGCCTCTATCCTCACACCGGCAGCCGCCAAATGCAAGGCTATGTCGTCGGAAAGGGAAAGAATCCTGCTTACCTTAGTTCCCGGTGACGGTTGTAATTCATAGCGGGTTATACCGGGCCCTTTACTGACCTCCATCACCTTGGCATCAACGTTAAAATCCGCCAGGGTTTCCTCTAATATTCTTATGTTTTCGGTAATATTTTTTTGCCAGCGGGGATTTTTTTTCCGCTGATTACGGCGCAATATATGTAATGGGGGTAGCTGGTAATTCAAACTTGGATGGGGAGCCTCCGCCGGGACCGGGGGTATATCCAGGGGATGTTTTTCCTCCTGGAGCGGTCTTGTTGTTCTCTGGTCCTTTTCCCCCTCATCCCCATTATCATCATAGACCATTACCGGTAAAGCCACCTTTTTTTCCCGGGTTCCCTGGACAGCCTCCCCCTCCTTCGTAGCCCGGGGCCGGGAAAAAAGACGGCCCAGCAGTTGCCTCCCTTTTTTAAATCCTGCCCCTAGTCCATTGGCCACACTCCTTAAGGAAAGATTGGTTGTCAGGAGGGCTGCAATGAGACCCAGGGTGGCGAAAATAATATAACTGCCGATAAGACCAAAAAGGGTGCGGGAAATTAGGGTTAGGACAGCACTCAAAAGGCCACCTCCTTCACCCTCCAAGGCAAGGGCCCAGGCCTCCCCCGGGGGATACCGGAGATGGGAAAAGGCAGCCAAGACAAGTATCAGAAGCCCTATACCGGTAACCCTCGTGTTAGAAAGCCTTTCCCGCCGCTGGATCATTACTCCAGTCAAGGATATGCAAAAGGGTACTAGGTAGGCCCCCCAGCCCAGGCTGAGGCGAAAAAACCTTCGCAAAAGCTGTCCCAGGGCCCCAGCCCCCGTGCTAAACAAACTAAAAAAAACCAAAACAGCAAAGGCCAGCAGGGATAAGCCCATAATTTCATATTTCAATCTTTGCTGTTGCTCCTTCTTTTTTCTAGCCACATCTTTCACCTCAAAGGTTCAATTCTGCACCGGGAAGATAATTCCCTGCAGCTAGGAAAATCAACAAGGATAC
>JAAZEW010000087.1 GCA_012512055.1 Bacillota bacterium
GCCTGCGTGAGGCTGGGAGTCGCGTTTGTCGGATTCGAAATCGATGATGTATACTTTGATGAAGCTTATAGCAGGACGAAGTCTGAGGCAGACGCATAGGGATTTGCTGCCGAGTTGCTCATCGTTTTGCATGTAACGTTGCTGCAATCTTGTTGATGATCTCCTTTATTTATCCAATGTTCATCGGCCGCCGCTTTTTCGCTCATAAAGGACTTCCTCCGATAGGTCTAGCGCATCGTCTGTGATCGATTTTCAAACACGCTTCTTGAATGTGTGTGCGAATTTCGAACACGTTTTTCAGCAATGAGCTTGGGGGTGTCACAAAATCGACCACGCCAATGAGTTCCTTGCACGTTCTTGAAAACCGTGTACTATTTTCGAACACACTTTCTGAAATGAGCTGGAGGGTGGCTGAAAGTCGATTATTTTCCGGAAGCCGTGTACCATTTTCTAGCACACCTTCCGGGTTTGATGTTCGATTTTCGATCACCAAACCCGAAGGGCCTTGCATATGAAGGGACTTTTGATGGTGTCTGGTCGAAATTCGGACACCGGTTTCGAGACCCGCGTACTATTTTCGAACACGTTTTCGGAATGCATGTTCGAAAACCGGACACCCCAGGGGCCCTTAAGAAAGCCGTGTACTATTTTCGGACACAGATCAGCGTTCAGGTGTAAGAAATTCGATCACCTTCCTTAAGAAACACAGGCTTTTCTAAGGGGCCTACCAAAATATGGCATGAATTTCGCTATCACGGCGGATTTTCTGAAAACCGTGTCCTACTTTCTCTCACTAGTCAGGCCGGGTTCAGCAGTGTCTGCCGGGACGGATTTTTTCGAGGTGACCGACATGGACTCGCTTAAGGTAAGGATTGACGTTCCTGAAGATGAAATCGGCAAAGTCCGAGTAGGGCAGCATGCCGCAGTTGAAATCTGGGGGAGCACGTATCAAGGTGAAGTTGAAGGTATCGCTCCAAGGACCGAAAGGCACGCGTCTCAAGGCGCAGCTCAAGGAGTAGGTCAGGTAGTCTCCGCCACAATCAAGTTTGCGCGGGCTGATGGCGCCCTTGAGGGGACCGATGGCGCCCTTGAGGGGGCCGGTGGCGACCTTGAGCAGGACGGTTCTGAGGAGACTCAATTGCATTCAGGGATGTCCGCCCGCGTCAGGATAGAGATAGGACGGCTGGATAACGTATTGGCCCTTCCCCTCGGCCCATACTTGACGCATGCTGACGGGCTTGTATTCGTAGTAGAGGGTGACATGGCTTACAAGCGAGATGTCAGTCTCCAGCTTGCAAGCGCTCAACATGTTTTGGTGAGATACGGTCTTTCCGAAGGTGACAAAGTAATCATTTCAAGTTATATGGATTACAAAGATCGGGACGAGGTGCGATTAGCAGGAAGATAGGCTGCTTAGGAGAACAATAAGAGATAGCGGAGAGACTCAACAATGATCACGAGTGGACAGCGGAAAGACTGCCCAAGGATTGCGCAAAGGGAAAGATTCGAGAGAAGAGCATGATTAACCGCAGCTTGGGCTGTATGTAATAGACTTGGAGGGGACGAAAGTTGTGCGGAAAGACACATAGCGCGGTAAAGAAGACAGTGCTATCGCTGGTTGTCATATTGGTATGTGTAGCAGGGAGTTTCCGGGCCTTGCCTGTTTGTGCCGTCAAGGACGAGCCGGCGCTGAGTCTCGACGATGCAAGGAGGCTTGCCCTTTCCGGAAATGCCTCATATTCCATGGCAAAACTGGATTTCGACGCTGCTGAGATACAATTCGAGATGTCACAAGCTGACGCACTCATGAGACCTTCTGTGGTAGCTGCAAAAAAGGCAGAAAACGCCAGGAAGAATACGGCCAGAGCTCTTGTGGCAAAGGAACAGGCTCTCATGCTTGACGTGGATAGCGCATACTATTCATTGCTATCAGCGCAAATGCGGCTGGATATCAGGAAACAGGCAGAAGAACAGGCAAAAGATGCATTAAGAATCGTGACACTCAAGTATGATGCCGGGCTTGCAAGTAAAGTTGAGGTAATCTCTGCTGAGATACAGCTTCAGCGGGCAAGTTCTGAGACCCTGTCTGCCGAAGGGGACCTGGAGCTCGCTGCCCTTGCTTTTAAGCAGATGTTGGGCCTTAGCCTTGATGCGAAAGTCGTAGCCCTTGGCGCTCCAGAGTCAATTGCGGAAGACAGGAAAGAAACCGACTTTGATGAGGATCTGGCCAAAGTCCTTGCGAACCGTCCCGAGATTGTGGAGACAAGGGATGCATTGGAAATTGCAGAGCTTGAAGTCGAGTTTTCAGATAATGATTATACGCCTGAGTTAGCCAAGAGGCTCTACCGTAATACTCTGGAGAAAATTCGGCTCCAATCTGACCAGGTGAAACAGGGCGTGCAAATAGAAGCGCGTCGTCTTTATCTTGCGGTCCAAAATGCCGAGAGAGGAATGGAAGTCGCACAGGCTGTGGCTGTCCAAGCCGAAGAGAACCACAAAATCATGAAGCTCCGATATGAGTATGGCATGGAGATAGCCAATACCCTCCTAGGCGCACAGGTTAACTTGACCGAGGCCAAGCTTGCTGAGCTTCAGGCTGTCATGAATTATGAGATGGCCCGGCTGCGCTACAAGAACTATGTGGACTATCCGGTGGCTGAGACAGATGAGGCAAAGTAGGAGGATTCCAATGACGCGGATATTCAAGGCTGTGAAGCCAGTACATAGTGACACCATTGATAGGCATTTCAAAATCAAGAGGCGGGTTCTCCTGGTGGTGTTTACGTCCATACTCATATCGTTGTTCCCTCCAACGCAGGCATTCTATCTATTGCAGGCATTTCATCCATTGCAGTCATGCCATCCATTAAAAGCATTTCATCCCTTCCAGGTGTCTGCATCAGACGCAAACACTATAACTTTCGATGAGGCTTTGCGCCTGGCCTTGGCTTGCGACCCGGGTGTTGTGTCTGCAAGAAACGCTCTTGAGGTTGCGAATCTCCGGGTTGCTGCCGCGGAATCTTTGAGTTTTCCTCTGTTCACCCTAAGCGGATCTCCTGTGCAAGCAAGTTGGACTGCGCCTGTCCAATTGACACCTCCGAGAGCCGAAAGTAGGGTCACATCTTCCAAAATAGGACTGGGCGCTACTCTGCCCATCGGGGACGGGAATGCCTCGTTCTCCATGCAGGGTTCATATTTGAAGGTTGACTCCCAGGACCCTGTCTGGGATGACGGCTGGCAGATTACCGTCTCCTTGCCTATCCTCGGGAAAAGCTCGGTTTCCACAGGGAGTATGGGGTTAGCCGGGGCAACAGGGGCAGGAGGAGGGTCTTACAAGGATCAGATGAGGTTGGCGAAGACTGCAGTGAGAAACGCTGAGTTTGAGCTGGATAGGGCAATAACCAAAGCAAGAACAAGCGTTGAGACAGCGTATCATGGTGTGATCCGGGATATGGGCAAGCTGGAGGCTGCCAGGATGAACCTTGCCAGAATGAAACAGCACTCTGCCATAGTAGACGCCAGGCACGCCCAGGGGAACGCAAGCGATCTGGATCTTATTGACGCGGAGCAGGGGGTAAAGTCTGCAGAGATAGCAGTTGATGCTGCAAGCCATGCCTTGGCAGTGTCGAAGATGTCCCTAAATAGACTCATTGGACGAGATCTTAATGAACCCCTTGCCTTGGAGCCGGTGGGAGAGTATGTGAAGGAACCGCTATTGCCGTTGGACGAGTACATCAGCCTTGCGCTTCGTCACCGGCAAGAACCGGCTTTGCTCGAGGACAATTTGGTCAATGCCGAGATTGAGCTGAATAAGGCCCGTTCCGGATTGCTTCCCCACGTTTCATTCAGGGGAAGTCTCAGTGACGACGGGTCTTGGAGTATCGGTATTGACCTATCAAAAGTCCTGCCAAGGGACTATGCTGCTGAGCTTAGCGTAAAGACTGCCGAGAACGCGGTAGTTGCAGCTCGGCAAAACCTTGCAGCAGCTAAAGAGGCAATAGTCATAGAGGTTACCGGTGCGTACTATGCGTTGCTTGAGGCAGAGGCTTATCTTGATCTGGCAGAGTCTGCGCTGGAGAAAGCCGCTGCCACTGTGAGTGTCCGTGAAACCCAATACAAAGTAGGCGCTGCCACGTGCCAGGATGTTGCTCTTGCGATTGCAGCTCTTGCCGACGCAGAGACAGACTTAGCGAATGCCGAGGCAAACTGCTTTGCCGCACGGTCAAGACTCGCTGATTCAGTAGGCGCCGAATGACACAGCCACCTTTTTCGGTCATCCCGTATATGATAATAAGATGAGAAATACCCTGACACTTATTACATCTTCTCGTTACATTGCTTAGATGGTAGAATCGAGACAATATTGGGGAAGCCGGGGATGAGCAATTTGCCTGAAATAACCCACTTGATGCGCCTTGTTATGCTATTGACGGGTGCAAGTTTCGTCTATGTCTGTATTCGCCGGTTTACAGGGCGTGTGGCGTCCAGGCTATTTGCCTGGGCACCGGTGTCTCGTAGAGATCGGGTTCTCATGGCCGTTATTTCAACGATCTTGACGACAGTGACGATCTTCTTGGCGGTGCACTTTTACGTATATAGCGGACTGGACTATCAGCCTGACATATACCGCACCGGCAATCCTAAGACTCGCCAGGTAGCGCTTACATTTGATGACGGGCCGAGTCAGGAGTTCACTCCACTTGTTCTTGATATTCTTAAAGAATACGATGTACCTGCCACATTCTTTTTAGTAGGGATTCACGCGGAACGGTACCCGGATATTGCTCGCAGAATAGCTGAAGAAGGGCACGAAATTGGCAATCATACGTATAGGCATATTACTATCCCAACTGCGTCAAATAAGACTCTCTATGAAGAGGTTATAAAGGCTACCGGAGTGATAACACAAACGACCGGGGAATATCCGAAGTATATCAGGCCTCCCAGAGGAGTGTACGATGCAAGATTCCGTAGGCTCTCACACGTCCTGGGGCAGAAGATAGTCCTGTGGACCATATCCACTCGGGACTGGCGATATGGCACAAGTACCCAAGCGATAGTGAAAAGGGCGGTGTCTCAGGCGAAAGGCGGGGACATAATCCTGTTCCACGACAGCGGGGCTCTGGTCAGAAATGAAGGCGGCGACCGTTCTGCTACAGTCCGCGCCTTGCCTCTGGTCATTGAGGGGTTGAGGCAGAAAAGTCTCGAAATTGTCCCCCTTGGCGAGCTCCTTGAAGAAGGGATCGGCGAGGAGTTCCCGGTAGTCGAAATCCCTGAGTAATATGGATATCATTAGCGGCAACAAAGATATCATTAGCGGTAGTGGAGAAGACATCCGGAGCATAGCCGAGATCTATCTGGAAGCTTTCCCCGAGAGTGTGGACTTCTTCTTTCGGGGAGATGCAGGTGATAGGATCTTGCGGATTATCGCTTTAGGCTTTGGTATCTTGTTGGATGCAGGCTGCAAATTCTTTGTAGCCAAGGATTCCCTGGGTAATCTCTCTGGGTATTCCGTAGTAGCTTCGGATGACGCTGAACTCCACAAAGCAGTTGTTCGACACGGGCATGCGCTTGGTGCTGCAAGGGCTCTGTTTACAGGTAAGATTGCCATACGCTTCACAGAGATACTGAAGCTCGGAGCAAACGGGATGGTTATGGCGGCGTCTTCTTTTGTGCTTCCCAAGAGGACAAGCTTCGGGAGGCTTATGTCCATTGCTGTTCACAAAGGAGCGAGGGGACAAGGGCTTGGTAGGCGCCTGCTGCAAAGTGCTTTGCAGTGCCTGGCTGGCGAAGGTGTTCAGGTTGTGAGGCTCGAAGTCAGGCCTGAAAACACCCGAGCCTATGAATTGTATAGGGCTGAGGGTTTCAGTGAAATAGGCGTAACGCGAGATCTTCAGGGTAGGTGGGTGGCTATGGAGAAACTGCTTTTCTAAGGGGCGGGGTTGAGGCTATGGCAAATGGGACTGTAGCAGATAAGACTGTGGCAAATAAGACTGTGCGAAGTGAGACCGTGGGAAATGAGACCGTGGCAAAGCGCATTAGGACCGTTCCGGCGCCTATCAAGGATTACAAGCCGGTTAACGTGACTGGGAATGATTACATATCCCTACCTGAGATCGATGAGTGTGGGAGGGTGATGAGTGTAACCTTCTTGCACCAGGCTCAAGCAGGGCTGTTTGAGGTGAGAGGAACTGCGCCGGGGCCTGCCGCTGAAGAAATCCCCTTTATTAGGCCTCTTCTGGAGTGGAACGGGATGCAGATAGACCTTGGAGAAGTGCGTCCCAAGGTAGAGTTGAAATGGGACTGGGTGCCCAGTTTCACTTGGGATTTGCCTGACGTTCCCGGTGGCCCTGTCAGGCTTGGTTTGCGTATTGTGGCTCCGCCTGATGAGAAGGGTTTCTGCTACATTATTGAATTGGAAAGGCCGGAGCGTCAATGCCATGAGAGCGTAGTTGCATATGCGCCCGAAGATAGTAGTACAACTGTGGATAACAGTACAGAACCCAAGAAACAAGATGAATCCGGGATAGTGAAAGCAAGGGCAAAGATAGGCCTCGCATGCACATGGGGCTCCAGCATATTTCGGGTATTCACGTCCCGTCCCATACCTTGCACACGTTCATGCAGGTACGACACATGGACTCAAAGTGTAGTAGCTGAGGCCATGGGGCCTCTACCGCTATTCGGTTTTTCGGTCAACTCATCCTTAGACTTTGACAACGTCAGTATAGAAGGGTCACAAGAGGAGTCACAGGACGATCCTTGCAGGATAAAGGTTTCGCAGGA
>JAAZEW010000088.1 GCA_012512055.1 Bacillota bacterium
AGGATAGCCTTCTGCACATGGAGACGGTTTTCCGCTTCATCAACCACGCCCGAATGAGGGCCGTCCATGACTCCGTCGGTAATTTCATCGCCTCTGTGGGCAGGCAGGCAATGCATAACCATGACGTCCTTATTTTCTGCAGCTTTTACAAGGTCTTCGTTAAGCCTGTAAGGCTCAAGAATACGGGATTTCCTTTCTGTTTCGGCTTCTTGTCCCATACTCGCCCACACGTCCGTGTAGATGACGTCTGCGCCTTAGACTGCTGCGTGCGGGTCATGAGTTACCTCAATTTGGACTCCTTGGGCTTTGCCGTCTTCCCTTGCAGCCTCCACTATCTCAGGAAGGGGCTGCAACTCCGGGGGACACGCTATGGTCACGTGCATGCCGACTTTCGCCCCTCCATACATTAGGCTGTGCGCCATGTTGTTTCCATCGCCAACATAGGCCATCTTCAGGCCTTTGGTCTTTCCGCGTTTCTCATAGACTGTGAAGTAGTCTGCCAGGACTTGGCAAGGATGCAGAAGATCCGTAAGCCCGTTGATCACAGGAATTGTCCCGTAGTTTGCCAAATCTTCTACGTCTTGCTGGTCGAACGTGCGAATCATTATCCCATGGACATACCTGGACAAGACCTGAGCTGTATCGGAAGTGGTCTCACCCCTCTTAAGCTGGAGTTCTTGAGAGCTCAAGAACAAGGGATATCCGCCCAACTGCCACATACCCACCTCGAATGAAACCCTCGTCCGCGTCGAAGGTTTCAGGAAAATCATAGCCAGCGTCTTTCCACGAAGCAGATGATGGGTAATGCCTGTTTTCGTCTCTTCCTTCAATTTGGAACTGACCTCAAAGATTTTCCATACTTCCTCACGGCTAAGGTCGTGAATGGAAAGGAGACTCTTCCCACGCATTCCTAGAGCGACATTGTCCAAGAGATAACTCCTCGGCTCAAGCATATTCGATACCGCCCTTCTTTGGTAGTGGAGTCCATAACGCCCGCCACTTCCTTATACGTCCTGGATTTGGCGTGCCTCTTTCTAATTCGGAAAATACTGCCGGAACTCCTGCTACAAAAAACAGTATATATGTGTGTGCAACCCGGAGTTAAGAGACATCCCTCATCGCCTGTTCTATGATATCCACCGCCTCCCACGCTTCTCCCTCTCCAATGATAAGGGGAGGAAGCAGACGCAACGTCGTGTCTGTAACAGCGTTGACCAGGAGCCCCCTGTCCGCACACCTGGAACATATGAGTTTCGCAGGGGCTTCCACGCAAGCATCTGACAGGCCTCGCACCTCAATCCCCACCATCAGCCCTCGTCCCCGCACTTCAGTTACCTGGGGATATTCTTTCTTAAGTGTCTCGAGCCTATCAAAGAGGATTTGGCTTACAGTCATTACATGCTCGAGGATGCCTTCATGACGTATAGTCTCCAAAACAGCCAATGCCGCAGCACATGCCAATGGATTGCCACCGAAGGTGGCAGCGTGGGTCCCGGGCGAGAATACTTCCGCAACATCATCTTTAGCAAGAAGGGCCCCGATGGGAAACCCGCCTCCTAAGGATTTTGCCAGGGTTATGGCATCAGGCACGATTCCGAAATGCTCAAAAGCGAACATTTTACCGGTACGTCCCATGCCTGTTTGGACTTCGTCCATGATGAGAATGGCTCCGGCCTCATCGCAAAGCTCCCTTACCCGGCCAAGGTATTTTTCGTCCGCTACATGAATCCCTCCTTCACCCTGAATCGGTTCCAAGAGGACAGCAGCGGTCTC
>JAAZEW010000089.1 GCA_012512055.1 Bacillota bacterium
AAGCGGACATCTCCTCATTGAAAAACGTATGGGTCGTCTATACCCTATTCATTTATTCTCCACTACCGTCAGATTCAGCGGAACTTGCGCCTGCCATCAGCAAACCGATTTCGTCAAGGGTCACGTCATCGACACCCGCAACTTTGACGATCTGTCCTTCATAAAGCACAGCTACGCGGTCGCTGAGGTTAAGGATTTCTTCAAGCTCCTCAGAGATCAGGATAATAGCGCATCCCTGAGCCCGCACATCAAGGAGCTTTTTGCGTACGTATTCAGTGGCAGCGATGTCCAATCCCCGGCTAGGGTAACACGACAACAGGCAAGCCGGATTCCTCGACATATCCCTTGCCAAGATCAGACGCTGGATGTTTCCGCCTGATAGGTGAGATGCCTGAGTATCGGTGGTAGGGGTTCTGATGTCGTAGGTGTCCACCATTTCGTCGGCAAACTTACCTATCGCGTCTTTCTGCAGAAAAATCCCATGAGAAAACGGAGGTTTGCAATGATCCTTCAAAATCAGGTTCTCTTCCACAGAGAATGACCGCACGATCCCATCTGCAATACGGTCTTCAGGAATATATCCAAATCCCGCCTGAATCATCTTAGCCGGTGTCGAGTTTGTCATGTCCTTATCTTTGAGCCGGACAGAACCTGAAGAAACCTTGCGAAGGCCGGCAATAACCTGTGCCAGTTCCCTTTGGCCGTTACCGGACACACCGGCAATCCCCAGAATCTCGCCTTCCCGCACTTCCAAGGACAAGCCACGCAGCGCAGGAGGCCCCTTGTCGCTGTCTGCCCAAACATTATCCAGAACAAGGACAGGCTCCCCCGAGGACGTCTCATCAGTACGGCGCGTCTGCGGGATGTCGCGCCCGACCATCATCCGGGCCAAGAGTTTCACATCCGCGTCCTTTGTCAATACAGTATCCACAAGCCTGCCGTTGCGAAGCACGGTAACACGGTCAGACACAGCCATTACTTCATTGAGTTTATGGGTTATAAGGATGATAGCTCGTCCTGAGTCGGCCATACCCCTCATAACCCCGATAAGTTCATCCGCCTCTTGAGGGGTAAGAACAGCAGTAGGTTCATCCATAATGAGGAGCTCAGCCCCTCTATATAGAGCCTTGATAATTTCCACACGCTGCTGTTCTCCAACGCTGAGTTGCCAGACAGGAGCATAAGGATCCACTGCCAGGTTGTATTTGGAAGCAAGCGCCTCTATACGCTTGGCAGCAGGCTCCAAGTCCAGCAAGGGGCCTCGGGAGGATTTAAGGCCCAAAACCACGTTCTCTGTCACAGTCAAACTGGGAACCAACATAAAGTGCTGGTGCACCATGCCGATGCCGAGGTCAATGGCATCCCGCGGGGACGAGATACTTACCGGTTCGTCATTGATTAGTATTTCCCCTCTGTCCGGCCGGTAAAGGCCATATAGCACCTTCATGAGGGTAGTTTTGCCTGCCCCGTTTTCTCCCAGTAAGGCAAGGACCTCCCCAGCCTGAACATCTATATCAACATGATCATTCGCCACAACCCCGGGGAAAGTCTTGACAATCCCCCGCATCTTTACGTTCTTAATCCGAAGCCCCTCTTGTAACTCCATGGTATTCAGCCACCTACCCGGATCCTGTTTTTAAGCTTGGCAGGGCGCCATGGATCTTTACTGCGCATTCGGAGCATGATCCAAGCCCACTGAACAACTTCTGTCCTCCACTACTTATTACCGGTAGGCAGTTCAATGACAGGAGTCCCGTCAATGATTTCCTGTTTTGCTTTTTCGATCTTTTCCATGACGTCAGCAGGTACCTTGTCAGCCAGTCTC
>JAAZEW010000090.1 GCA_012512055.1 Bacillota bacterium
GAATCATGTTTAGATTGACTCTGCCGCTCCGGCATAGTATTATTCATGGTAATCCCAAGTATTTTGGTATAGATTATGACGATACTATGTCAAGGAGGGAGACACCAGGTGTTAAGGCGAGTCAAAGAAGATATCGAAACAGTCTTCCAGAGAGATCCTGCTGCAAAAAGCGTTATAGAGGTTATTTCGTGTTATCCTGGTCTCCACGCGATATGGATTCATAGGCTGTCTCACTGGTTTTATCAAAACAGACTCTACTTCGTGGCACGGCTCCTGTCGCACATTGGAAGGTTCCTCACAGGTATTGAGATACACCCTGGCGCCACATTGGGCAGGAGGGTATTCATAGACCACGGTATGGGGACAGTTGTCGGTGAGACTGCGGAAGTCGGGGACGATGTCCTTATCTACCAGGGGGTTACCTTAGGCGGTACAGGCAAGGAGAAAGGTAAGAGACATCCTACTGTCGGGAATTGTGTTGTCATAGCCGCAGGCGCCAAGGTGCTGGGCGCTATTGAGGTTGGGGACAATTCCAGGATAGGTGCAGGCGCTGTAGTGGTAAAACCTGTCCCGGAAAACTGCACAGTTGTGGGCGTCCCGGGACGGATTGTCGTACGGCAAGGCGTTCGCGTCAATCCCCTTGACCACGGCAACCTTCCTGACCCGGTAGTTGAGATCTTGTCCAAAATGGCGGATCGCATCGAAGAGCTTGAAAAACAGGCGGCCCGTGGAGAACTTGCAGTATAGCAGTTGGAGGCGTCAGAGTGGACTTAGATAGAATCGCGCACTTGGGCAATGTCAATGTTGCGGATGATGTAACAGGACTTATCGGGAATACGCCTTTGGTCCGGCTAAGCAAGGTGACACTTGGCGCTGCAGCTTGCGTCCTGGCGAAGCTCGAGTCCTTCAATCCGTGCGGAAGCGCGAAAGACCGGATTGGCCTGGCCATGATTTGCGAGGCCGAGAAGTCAGGCGCTCTGAAACCGGGGGGTGTCATCATTGAGCCCACCAGTGGCAATACCGGCATTGGACTGGCGTTTGTGGCTGCCGTAAGAGGATACAGGTTGATACTTACGATGCCTGAGACCATGTCACCGGAGAGAAGGCGCATTCTTACGGCTTTTGGGGCTGAAGTAGCACTGACTCCGGGTGATGAAGGAATGGCAGGCGCAATCCGGAAAGCTGAAGAGTTGGCTGAGTCTATCCCAGGATCATTCATGCCACAGCAATTCAGTAACCCGATAAACCCCGCAATCCACGAGAGTACGACTGCAAAGGAGATCTGGCGAGATACAGAAGGTAGGGTGGACATGGTAGTCGCAGGAGTGGGAAGCGGTGGCACGATTACCGGTATAGCAAGGGCAATTAAGCCCCTGAAGGCGAGCTTCAAAGCTATTGCCGTTGAGCCGGACGAGTCTCCTGTGCTGTCAGGAGGACTGCCGGGGCCTCACAAAATCCAAGGGATAGGCGCAGGATTCGTTCCGGAAATCATGAGGCCGGATCTAATTGATGAAATAGTCCGTGTGCCAAGTGATGAGGCAATAGAGATGGCCAGGCGCCTCCCACGAGAAGAAGGGATACTGGCTGGGATTTCTTCAGGGGCAGCGGTTTGGGCAGCAGTGAAGATAGCATCAAGGAAGGAAAACCGTGGGAAGATGATTGTCGCTATTCTCCCGGACACGGGTGAGAGGTATGTGTCCACCGGTCTATTTGATTGAAGGCCGTGGATCTATTGTTTGTCTCACAGGCATAAGCAGGTCACTGCAACATGGTGGAATCTGGTGAATTGGCCTGACGTTGAGAGGCCGGCGCGCCAGGCGATTGCATTGTGAGATTGGATAATTTTCATCTTTAATCTGCTTTTCTCAACGAGGAGATGTCCGCTTTTCGACCACGAAGACCCGGATAGGTGGTTGTAAAGCGGACACCTTTTCTTCGGAACAGCCTGCGGTCACCGGAAGATCCGATAGTCACAGGAGTAACATACAGTCACCGGAAGAGCCGACAGCCACACGGAGGATCTACAGTCACCTGAAGAGCCTACAGTCGCATGGAGGGCCTGCAGTCACCTGAAGAGCCTACAGCCGCATGGCGGGCCTGCCGCCACCGGAGCATCCTTCAATTACAGGAAACAGACAACCGAAGCAGGGAATCTGCTGCATAATGGATTTTCACTTGTTGCGTGGAGGAATTGGCAGATCCTACGACGAATCAAAGCGTAATATAGTTGCTCTTGGACAAGCAAACGTATGAGTCAGCGTCATGGTGAGCCGGTGCAGGTGTCAGGGCCATAGCGAGCGGATGCAGGTGTCAGTGTCCTGCCGAGCA